>NZ_JBVKBL010000004.1:0-177113 GCF_055657085.1 Streptomyces sp. NPDC107765
GACCACGACTCGATCTGCTCAACCGTCAGCGACTTCTCACACAGTCACACCAACGAGCCCCGGCCCACACGGTTACACCACATGCGGTTGCAGTACTAGGGGCCAGCAGCCCCCCGGTGAACAGCACGCTGCCGCCCACCGGCACCGGACCCGGCCGGCCGCCGCCGCCACGACCAGGCTGACGCACAGGCACATCGCGACGGTCAGCGCCCCGCGCCGCCCCGGCGCGGCCGCCACCCGCTCACTCCACAACGGAGTCGGCGTCCCGCGCCCGGTCCAGCGTGGCCTGCAGCGTCAGCCGGTCCCCCCGCAGATGGATGAACTCCAGGTCCGCCGGCCGCCCGTCGGCCAGCCGGGTCAGCCGCTCCACCGCGAGCACCGCCCCGCCCTCCGGCATCGCCAGCACCTCGCACGTCGCCGGATCCGCGACCACCGCCCGCACCGACACCTCCGCCCGGCCCAGCGGCGTCCCCGCCACCCGCTCGATCAGATCGAAGACGTCATGCCGCTCCAGCGTCGCCCGCCCCCGCGCCAGCAGCGGCTCCCCGACCTCCGGAATAAGATACGTGCAGTCCAGCGACAACGGCGCCCCGTCCACCCGCCGCAGCCGCTCCAGATAGACCGCCGCCGCCCCCTCCGCCAGCCCCAGCCGCCGGGCCACCGCCAACGGCGGCCGCACGCTGCGCGCCTCCCGCACCTCGTTGACGACCACGCCGTGCCGCTGCAGCACCTCCGCCAGCCCGGACAGCTCCCCCAGAGGATGCTGGTACGTCCGCCCGGCCACCACGGTGCCGACCCCCCGGCGCCGCTCCACCAGCCCCTCGTCCCGCAGCAGCCCCAACGCCTCCCGCACGGTGTTCCGCGACGTACCGAACTCGGCCACCAGCGCCCGCTCGTCCGGCAGCACCCCGCCCGGGAACGCCCCGCGCAGCACCTGGCCCCGCAGCACATGCGCCACCCGGCGCGCCTGATCCGCCCGCCGGCCCTGTTCCGCCGCCATCCGCAGCCCTCCTCCCGCCGCCCGCGACGCTAGGCGAACGGCGTTGCCGCGAGGTTACGCCACCCCACCTGACCTGCACAGATTCCTGAACTGCCGGTTTGCGGGCCCGGCCCGGGGCTGCGCCACCGCCCGCCGCCCGCGGACCGCTACCGTGAGGCGATCACGCATACCGTGCGCACTGCCCGGCGGCCACCCGCGCACGCCATGGGGCACGCACCCGCGCACGGCGTCCGGCGATCACCCGCTCACCCAGTACCCGGACGGACAGGGAGGTCCCGCAGTGACCCACAAGGCCGTGCCCTTCGACGACCTCGACCGGAAGATCATCGCGGCGCTGATCGACAACGGCCGGGCGAGCTTCGCGGAGATCGGGACGGCCATCGGGCTGTCCTCCACCGCGGTCAAACGCCGGGTGGACCGGCTGCGCGAACACAACGTGATCACCGGCTTCTCCGCCACCGTCCGCCCCGCCGCCCTGGGCTGGCTGACCGAGGCCTACGTCGAGGTGTACTGCGACAGCGCGGCACCGCCCCGCCGGCTGGCCGAGGTCGTCCGCAACCACCCGGAGATCGCCGCGGCCATGACCGTCACCGGCGGCGCCGACGCCCTGCTGCACGTGCGGGCGACCGACGTCGAGCACTTCGAGGAGGTCCTGGAGCGCATCCGCACCGAACCGTTCATCCGGAAGACGATCAGCTACATGGTCCTCTCCCACCTCCTCCCGGACGCCCCGGAGGCCGGTGCCCAAGCAGCGAACGAGCGCGCCTGAGCAGAACGACGCAGGATTCCTGCTCGCACACGCAGCATTTGTTGCTTGTGGCCGGAATCCACCCTTCCTTACCGTGGTATTCCCCCGGGTGGGCGATCGGTGACCCTCTGTCACACCTCACCGCTCGCGCCCACCCACCTGCCTCACCGGAGAGGAAGGGATACTTCTGTGCCGACCAGTACTGCCACCAGCAGCGCGAGCACCCCGATCCCGCCGGCAGCGGCCCGCACGGCGCGCCCCCGCCGGTACCTGATGTGCGAGCCCCGCCACTTCGACGTGCGCTACGCCATCAACCCCTGGATGCACGAGGGCGCGCAGGTCGACACCGCCCTCGCCGCCCGCCAGTGGGCGGCGCTGGTCGACGCCTATCGCGCGCACGGCCACACCGTCGAGACCGTGCCGCCGGTGCCCGGCCTGCCCGACATGGTCTTCGCCGCGAACTCCGCGCTCGTCGTGAACGGCCGGGTCTTCGGCTCGCAGTTCCACGCCCCGCAGCGCCGCCCGGAGGCCACCGAGTACGAGACCTGGTTCAAGGCCGCCGGCTACGACGTGTACCGGCCCGTGGCCCTCTGCGAGGGCGAGGGCGACCTCGTCCCGGCCGGCCGCTACGTCCTCGCCGGCACCGGCTTCCGCACCGCCCGCGCGGCCCACGACGAGGTCCAGGAGTTCTTCGGCGTCCCGACCATCGGCCTGCAGCTGGTCGACCCGTACTTCTACCACCTCGACACCGCGCTCTTCGTCCTGTCCGAGGACCCCGCCACGGGCGACGCGGAGATCGCCTACTACCCCGGCGCCTTCTCCTCCGGCAGCCGCGAGGTACTGCGCCGACTGTTCCCCGGCGCCGTGCTCGCCACCCGGGACGACGCCATGACGTTCGGCCTCAACTCCGTCTCCGACGGCCGGCACGTCTTCGTCGCACCACCGGCCACCGCCCTGATCGACCAGCTCGCCGCCCGCGGCTACGTCCCCGTCCCCGTCGACCTCTCGGAGTTCCACAAGGCCGGCGGCGGCATCAAGTGCTGCACCCAGGAGATCCGCTCATGACCGCACCCGTCCGCACCGTCCCGACCCCCACGGCCCCGGCCCGTGCGCCCCGTTCGTCGGCCGAGCTGATCCGCGCCGAGGGCCCGGTCCTGGCCCACAACTACCACCCGCTGCCCGTAGTGGTCTCCCGCGCCGAGGGCGTGTGGGTCGAGGACGTCGAGGGCCGCCGCTACCTCGACATGCTCGCCGGCTACTCCGCCCTCAACTTCGGCCACCGCCACCCGGCCCTCATCGAAGCCGCACACCGCCAGCTCGACCAGCTCACCCTCACCTCCCGTGCCTTCCACAACGACCAGCTCGCCGGCTTCGCCGAGGCCCTCGCCGAACTGACCGGCCTGGACATGGTCCTGCCGATGAACACCGGCGCCGAGGCGGTCGAGAGCGGCATCAAGGTCGCCCGCAAATGGGCCTACGACGTCAAGGGCGTCCCGGCCGACCGCGCGACCATCGTCGTGGCCCACGGCAACTTCCACGGCCGGACCACCACCATCGTCGGCTTCTCCGACGACGCCACCGCCCGCACCGGCTTCGGCCCCTACGCCCCGGGCTTCCGCGCCGTCCCCTACAACGACCTCGCCGCCCTCGAAGCCGCCGTCGACGACACCACGGCCGCCGTCCTCATCGAGCCCATCCAGGGCGAGGCCGGCGTCATCATCCCCGACGAGGGCTATCTGACCGGCGTCCGCGAACTGACCCGGCGGACCGGCTGCCTCTTCATCGCCGACGAGATCCAGTCCGGCCTCGGCCGCACCGGCACCACCCTCGCCGTCGAGAACGAATCCGTCGTCCCCGACGTCCTCCTGCTCGGCAAGGCACTCGGCGGCGGCATCGTCCCGGTCTCCGCCGTCGTCGCCCGCCGCGAGGTCCTCGGTGTCCTCGGCCCCGGCCAGCACGGCTCCACCTTCGGCGGCAACCCGCTCGCGGCCGCGGTCGGCTCGGCCGTCGTCGAACTGCTCGCCACCGGCGAGTTCCAGCGCCGTGCCGCCGACCTCGGCGCCCAGCTGCGCACCGGCCTGGCCGCCCTCACCGGCAAGGGCGTCACCGGTTTCCGCGCCCGCGGCCTGTGGGCCGGCGTCGACATCGACCCGGCCCTCGGCACCGGCCGCGAGATCAGCGAACGCCTCCTGGCCGAAGGCATCCTGGTCAAGGACACCCACGGCTCCACCATCCGCCTCGCCCCGCCCCTGACCATCACCGAGGAGGAACTGTCCTCGGCCCTGGCGGGGCTGGAACGGGCGTTGGGATAGGGGCCGGGCACCAGGGAGTGGGGTGGGCACTACGGAGCCGGCGTTACGGGGTCGCCGCTACGGAGCCGGCGTTATGGGGTCGCCGCTACGGGGCCGCCGCCTCCGCGCTGTCCGAACGGGCCGCCGCCAGCAGGATTTCGGCGGCGGCCCGCGCCTGTCGTGCCGCCCCCGCCTCCCCCGCGACGGCGGCCGCACTGATCGCCCCGTCAACGAGCAGCGCCAACTGGCCGGCGAGCAGAGAGCGTTGCGGGCCCGAAGGCCCACTCGGCACGCCACTCGGCAGATCACTTGGCAGGTCACTCACAAGCCCGCCCAGGTAGCTCACCAGCGCCCGCTTGTGCTCCCGCGCGGCCCGCGCGACCTCCTCCGACGTGGCCCCCAACTCCCCGAACGAGTTGAGGAAGGCACACCCCCGGAAGCCCGGCTCCGCGAACCACTCCGCCAGCCAGTCGAAGACCGCCAGCACCCGCTCCGCCGGCCCCTCACCGTGCGCGTCCACGTACTCCGCGAGCGCCGCCCGCCACCGCGCATCCCGCCGCCGCAGATACGCCTCGACGAGATCCTGCTTGGCCGGAAAGCACTGGTAGAGCCGCTTGAGCGAAACCCCCGCGGCGGCCCGCAGCTCGTCCATCCCGACAGCCTGGACACCGCGCCCGTAGAAAAGCTCCTCCGCGGCATCGAGTATCCGCGCCCGAGCGTCGTCCTGAGCCGTACGGACACCGTCGCCAGCCGCCCGGGCTCCGCCGTGAGCCGTACAGGCCTCGCCGTGAGTCGTACGGGCTTCCTTCTGCTGCATGGGCACGTCCAGGCGGTTCGTCGCGACTAGGGCCGATCGAGAAATCCTGTAGCGGAGAGTCCCGTAGCGGAGAGTCCGGTAGCGAGGAGAACGATCGTTCTCTAGACTAACCGACACCCATCCAGAGAACGCCCGTTCTCCCCCTCGCCCTGAGAGGAGTGCGCCATGACATCACCCCGCCCACCCTTCCCCCCGTTCGACGAGCAGAGCGCCCTACAGAAGGTCCAGGCCGCCGAGGACGCCTGGAACACCCGCGACCCTGAGCGGGTGGCCCTCGCCTACACCGAGGACTCGATCTGGCGGAACCGTGACACCTTCCTCCAGGGCCGCGACGAGATCATCGCCTTCCTCCGCCAGAAGTGGGCCCGCGAGCTGGACTACTCACTGCGCAAAGAACTCTGGTCGTTCCACGACAACCGCATCGCGGTCCGCTTCCAGTACGAGAGCCATGACACCGACGGCCAGTGGTGGCGCAGCTACGGCAACGAACTGTGGGAGTTCGACGAGCACGGCCTGATGCGCCGCCGCGAGGCCGGCATCCACGACGTCCCCATCCAGCAATCCGCCCGCCGCATCTTCGGCCCCCGCCCACCCCACGAAAAGGGCACCCTCCTCCCCTTCGCCTGACCCACTCCCCTGCAACTTTCCCGCGGCTTCCCTGCGACTTCCCTGGTGAGCTTCACGCCCCACTCCGCCCCACTCCACCTCTCCCAACTCCACCCCCCGCCGCCATAACTTTCTGCTACTCTCAGGGTGGAACTAATCACACTCCGTAATCGTTGCCGGATAAGAGGAGGCAGGGAGGCAGGCCAGGCGCAGCAAGTCACGGCGCGGTGCGGCGCGGCACGGCGGGTGCGGCACGGTGCGGTGCGGTGCGCCGCGGTGTTTATGGTGTCCGCCCGCGGCGTGAGCCACCCGCGACGTGGGCCACCACCTCCCCCAGCGCAGCCACCCCCTCCGTGATCTCCCTCGCCGTACGCGCCGCATAGCCGAGCACCAGCCCCGGCGCACCCGCCCGCTGCCGATGCCAGGCCAACGGCTGCACCTTGACGCCCCGTTCAAGCGCAGCCGCCGCCCACTCCCCGTCAGCTACCCCAGCCACGTCGGCCGCAGCGGCCGCAGCGGCCATGTCGGCCGCAGCGGCCGCGTCCCCGAACGTGAGCGTCAGGTGGAGTCCCGCTGCCGCGCCGCGCACGGTCGCGCCGGGCAGGTGGCGTCGGACCGCGGTGATCATGGCGTCCCGGCGCTGACGGTGGCGCCGCCGCACCCACCGCAGCCGACGCTCCAGCTCACCCGTTTCCATCAGCCGCGCCAGCACCAACTGCGGCAGCACGGCGTTGCCGAGGTCCGCGAACCGCCGGGCGTCGACCAGTGCCTCCCGGTACGCCGGCGGCGCCAGCAGCCAGCCCACCCGCAGCGCGGGCGCGAGCAGCTTGGAAACGCTGCCCGCGTAACAGACCTGCTCGGGAAGGAGTGAGCGCAACGCGGCCACCGGCGGGCGGTCGTAGCGGTGCTCGGCGTCGTAGTCGTCCTCGATGATCAGCCCGCCGTCCTCCGCCGCCCAGCGCATCAGCTCCCGCCGCCGCGCGCCGCCCAGCACCACGCCGGTGGGGAACTGGTGCGCCGGCGTGAGCAACACCGCCCGCGCCCCGCTCGCCCGCAGTTCCTCCACCCGCACCCCCTCCTCGTCCACTCCCACCGGCGGCGTCGCCACACCCCAGTACCGCAGATGCTGCCGCGCCCCCAGCGACCCCGGATCCTCCACCGCGATCTCCCGGACGCCCGCGCCCCGCAGCACCTGCGCGACCAGCCCGAGCGCCTGCGCCGTACCGGCGGTGATGATCACCTCCTCCGGATCCACCGCGATCCCCCGATAGCGCGCCAGCCAGGCGGCGACCGCCCGCCGCAGCGCGGGCGCACCCCGCGGATCCCCGTAACCGAACCCGGCGGCCGGCAACCCGGCGAGCACCTCCCGCTCGGCCCTCAGCCAGGCCGTCCGCGGAAACGCGGCAAGATCCGGTACGCCCGGCGACAGATCGATCCGCGCAGGCGCCGCCCGCAGCACATCGAAAACGTTGGGCCCGATATCCGCTCCGACGCCCAGCCCCGCCACACCAGGCCCCACGCCCAACGACCCGCCGCCCAGCCCGATGCCTACCCCGATACCCGCCCCGGCCCAGGACGCGAACGGCTCCGGCGGCCCCACCTCGCCCGCCACCTCACCCACCAGACCGGCCACTGGGCGGGCCACGGCGTCGCCCATTGCGTCGCCCCTTGGGTCGGCCCCTGGGACAGCCAACGGGTCGGCCGAAGAGGTGGCCGCCGGACTGGCCGAAGGACCACCCCCAGGCGCCATCACCGGCGCCGCCACGACCACCGTCCCGCCCCTCCCCCGCCCCGCCAGCTGCCCGTCCTCCCCCAGCCGCCGGTACGCCTCGGTCACCACACCCCGCGAAACCCCCAGGTCAGCGGCGAGCAGCCGGGTCGCCGGCAACCTGCTCCCGACCGGCAGCCGCCCGTCCGCGATCGCCTCCCGCAGCCGCCGCGCCAGCCAGTCGGCCCGGCCCCCGACCGGCGCCTCCCCGATGTCCATCTGAAGAAAATCAGAGGTCCCCGCCGCCTTTATGGACCCCTCAGCCGCCCCGCCTTTGGACCTGTTCACCGATCCATTGTCCGCGCCACGCTGTCCCCATGCCCACCAAGAACCACGCCCGCTCCGCCAACTCCCCCTACGTACACGGCTATTCGCCCCGGGAGGCCCGGCGCCTCGGTGACCAGGCCGAAACCCTGGCTGCACTGCTGCACGCCGGTACGGCCTACGAACCCGGCAGCCGCGTACTGGAGGCCGGCTGCGGGGTGGGCGCGCAGACCGTACACCTCGTACGCAGCAGCCCCGGCGCGCAGATCGTCGCCGTCGACCGCTCAAAGGAGTCACTCGCCCAGGCCCGCGCCCACATGACGGCCCAGGCCCCCACCGCCCTCGCCACCTGGCACCACGCCGACCTGCGCCAACTCCCCTACTCCGACGCCTCCTTCGACCACGCCTTCGCCTGCTTCGTCCTGGAACACCTCCGGGACCCGGCACAAGCGCTGGCCGAACTACGCCGCGTCCTACGGCCCGGCGGCACCCTCACCGTCATCGAGGGCGACCACGGCTCGGCGCTCTTCCACCCGGCCAGTCGCCACGCACAGGCGGTGATCGACCTGCAAGTACGCCTCCAGTCCGCGGCCGGCGGCAACGCCCTCATCGGCCGCGCACTACACCCCCTGCTCACAGAAGCGGAGTTCGCCGCGATCACCGTGCGCCCCCGCACGGTCTACGCCGACGCCAGCCGCCCAGCCCTGGTGGACGGCTTCACCCGCAAGACCTTCATCGCCATGATCGAATCCGTACGCGACGAGGCGCTGTCGGCCGGGCTCACCACCACGGCCGCCTGGAACCGCGGAATCACCGACCTCCACCGCACCACCGGCCCCGACGGCACCTTCCACTACACCTTCTTCAAGGCAACGGCCCTCAAGCCCCAGCCTTGACCGCCGCCACGGACTGCACCGGAAGGTGGTGGACACCCGGTGACCCACGCCCGGATAGGCCCCAACCACCAAGGTCATCCCCGAAGCGGGATCGGACGATCCCGCCGCAGGAACACCCACCCTCCGCGTGATGCCCAAGCGGGCCACGCTCGCGCTCGACAACGCCCTACACATCGCGGACAGCCACGGCGGCCGCCCCGCCCGGACGACGACGAGACGACCACCAACTAACCCCTCCCCCTCCCCCCTCTCCCCTCTCCCCTCCCCGTTGCCGAATCGCCCCTCTCCCTCGCTCCTCCCAAGCCCCACCCGCACACTCACACCACCCCAACCCCAGCCGCACGGAGTTATCCACAGGATTCCCAACTCCCTTGCCAACCATGGTCCGTTCACATATCTTGGAATAACCGTTCCAAGATACGACGACAGGCCCCGCCATGCCCGACCACAAGCACTTCAACCCCGACGTCGTGCTCGACGACGCCCTCCAGATCTTCTGGCGCCAGGGCCTGCCGACCACCGGCATACAGGCCCTGGTGACCGCGACCGGCGTGAGCCGGTCCAGTCTCTACGCGACGTTCGGCAACAAGGACGGGCTCTACACGGCGGCCCTCGCCCGCTACATAGACCGGCACTCAACCCCGGCCTTCGCCCACCTCGCCTCCACCTCCTCCGGGCTGACCGCGATCGAGGAGTTCTTCTCCTCCCTGATCGAGATCCGTTGCTCGGGAGCGGTCGCCGGATGGGGCTGCATGGTCACCAACGCCTACGCCGGGCCCGAATGCGCCGACCCGGGCGTCCGCACCCTGCTCGAAGACCACCACACCGCACTCCGGTCGGCCCTACGCGCGGCCCTGACCACCGCCGCCGACCTGGGACAACTCACACCGTCCGCCGACCTCGACGCGGCCGCATCCGTCCTGGCGACGCTGGCCTACGGCGTCAACCTGCGCTCCCGCGCCGGCGCCGACGCCCGCTCCCTGACCGACACCGTCACCGCCGCCCTCGCGCCCCTCCGCGCGCCCATCACCCACCAGGAGCCCACCCCATGACCCCCTCCCCCTCGCCTTCCCCCTCGTCCTCCGCCTCCCGCACTCCCCTCCAGGACGAACTCACCGCGTTCCTCCGCGCCCGCTACCCGGAGCTCCCGGCCGCCGCCCGGGAGGTGATGGAACGGGCCGGACGCGAACTGGCCGCCTCGGGACAGGCCGCTCGGGCCCTCCAGGCCGGGGATGCGGCACCCCTCTTCACCCTCCCCACCGCAACCGGCGAAACCCGCTCCCTCGACACCCTGCTCTCCGCCGGCCCTGTCGTGCTCACCTTCTACCGCGGCGCCTGGTGCCCGTACTGCAACATCGCCCTGCGCGCCCTCCAGCAGCAGCTCCCCGAGATCACCGCCCGCGGCGCCCGACTCGTTGCGGTCTCGCCCCAGGTCCCCGACGAATCCCTCAGCCTCACCGAGAAGCACGCCCTCACCTTCGACGTCCTCAGCGACATAGGCTCCGACACCGCCAAGCAGTACGGCCTCGCCTTCGACCTGCCCGACGACCTGGCGGCCGTCTACGACTCCCTCGGCTTCGACCTGCAGCGCGTCAACGGCGGCCATTCCCGCACGCTCCCGCTGCCCGCCACCTACGTCATCGACCGCGACGCCACCATCCGCTGGGCCTTCGTCGACACCGACTACACCGCCCGTGCCGAGCCGTCCGACATCCTCACCGCCCTCGACCACCTGCACTGAGCACCACCAGCTGAACGCCCCCAGCGCCCTTTCCACGACACCAGTCCCCTCCACCCCCTCCGGCCACTCCCCGCCCCCCTGCCGACGGAAGGGAAGATCCGAAAGGCCCTGGGAGCCGACGTTCCAACTCACCGACATCCCCCCATAGGCCCCCGCGTTCGAGGGCGCTAATGTCGAATTTCCAGGAACGTAACGGGGGAGGGCAGCCGCCTATGGTGCAGGACGACGCGGTGATCGGCTGCACGGGAGTGCTCCTGATCGGCACTCGTGGGGCTGCCGGTCCCGGTGAGGTTCTGGTGCGGGTCAGGGGTGGCTCCGAGGCCTTTCTCGCCTGGTCCGCCGAGCCCCTTCCAGTAGGGGCAACCGTGCTCGTGATCGAGTCCCGTGGCAATCGCCAGGTCGACGTCATGGAGTGGACCGATCCGTTGGACGCGTTGCCCGGCGACGCCGGCAACGCCGGCTGAGGAGACGAAATGTTCGGTTACCGCGTTCCCGCCCCAGATCAAGCCATGCTGATCTCGGGCGGCAGGCGTGGACAGGGCGGCGCGCCATTCCGGGTGGTGACCGGTCACGGAAAGTTCGTGCTGCCGGTGTTCCGCAAGGTGCGCTTCCTGACCCTGGCGATGTGCGAGGCAGAGGTCGCCGAGACCTGTGTGACCCGGCAGGGCATCTCGCTCACCGTCCGTGCCGTGATCGCGTTCAAGGTGGGAAACGACACCGAGAGCGTGGTCAACGCCGGCCAGCGGTTCCTGTCCGACCAGGACCAGATGTCGGTCCTGACCGGCCGGATCTTCGCCGGCCACCTGCGCTCCATCATCGGTTCGATGACGGTCGAGGAGATCGTCACCGAACGCCAGAAGCTGGCCACCGAGGTGCTGGAGACGTCCAAGACAGAGATGGCCAAGATCGGCTTGATCGTCGACTCGTTGCAGATCCAGTCGATCGACGACGGCGACACCGGCTACATCGAGGCGATGTCCGCCCCGCACAAGGCCGCCATCCAGCGCCAGGCCCAGATCGCCCAGGCCCAGGCCACCCAGGCTGCGGTCGAGGCGCAGCAGGAGGCCGCCCGTAATCAGGCCGAGTACAACCGGCAGACCGCGGTCGTCCAGGCCGAGTACTCCGCCGAGGTGGACCGCGCCCAGGCCCGTGCCGCCCAGGCCGGCCCGCTTGCCCAGGCCCACGCGCAGCAAGAGGTCCTCGCCGCCCAGACCGAGCTCGCCGAACGCCGCGCCCAGCTGCGCCAGCAGGAACTGGTCGCCGAGGTCGTCAAGCCCGCCGAGGCCGAGGCCGAGCGCATCAAGCTCCTGGCCACGGCCGAGGCCCAGCGCATGAAGATCCAGGCGGAGGCCGCCGCCTCGTACGACCGCGTGGCCCTGGACAGGATGCTCATCGACCAGCTCCCGCAGATCGTCAAGGAAGCCTCCGCGGGCCTGTCCAACGCCAACGTCAACGTCCTCAACGGCACCGACGGCCTCGGCGAAATCGCCGCCGGCCTCGTCGGCCAGGGCCTGACGATCCTCGACTCGGTCCGCCGCAACCTCGGCACCCCCGACAACCAATCCCCCACCAAGTCCTCCTCCACCTCCACCCCCAACTCCCCCTCGAACCCCGCCCCGTCCGGCCGCGTAGAAATCGAATAACCCCCGCCCCGGGCCCGACCCACCTCACCAGGGCCCGGGGCTACACCCCCACGCCGGCCCCACCCACCCAGCCTCAGCCACGGGGCAACAACTACCCTCAACTCCATCACAATCAGTGACCTTCAATCCGGAACTAATAACTCTCCGTAGTCGTTGCCGGAACAAGGAGGCGCACGCAAGGCCAACCCACCCGGGAAAAGGCCCCCGCCAGCCGAGAAAGACGCCGCCACCAGCCCGTCCCACCAGCCCCGACCCGACCCCCCGCGACCCCGAGCCCCCGCCCAGCGTCACCCGCCCCACAAAAGCCTGTCCCGCGGAACGCACCGCCAACGAACCCCGCCCCCGCCCCAGTCCACCCAGCGCTCTCCCACCCAGCCGGGCCACCCCCTGCACCATCCCCTGGCGCCCGCCCCCCACTTCGCCCGCCATCACCCTCAGGGCAGGACCTCGGGGCAGCAACCTCGAGGTAGCACCTCAGGGCGGGACCTCAGGGCAGGTCCTCAAGCTCCCCGGCGCCGCTGGCGTTCCTCCTCAGCGTGCTTGTGCCGGGCGTAACCGACCAGGTGGTTGAGGACGGCGACGGTGGCGGCAATGTCCGCGTCATCGAAGTCAGCAAGAGCATCGCGCAGGCCGGCCTGGCTGGTCTGCTGGAGACGCTGGAGGATGGCCTTGCCGTGCGGAGTGATGGCCACCTTTCGAGCGCGCCGATCCAGCGAGTCCTGGGTACGTTCGACCAGATCCTGCGCCTCCAACTGGCCGATCTGCCGCGTGACATGAGGCGGCTCGACCATCAGCAGTTCGGCGAGATCACCGACCCGGCAGGCACCCCCGCTGTCTTCCAGAGCCATCAACAGCCAGAGATCGGAGCGGGCCGCCGTCACGCCCGCCTGAGTCGCCTGGCGCTCGTGAGCCCGTGAGCGGGTGAGCAGATAGGACAGCGTGGCCAGCACCCTTTGCAGCGCGGCGGTGGGGTCCTGTTGCAGCGCAGCGGTGGGGTCCTGGTCTCTTCCGGGGTCCGGCATGCAGGCACTTTAGCGGCCCTTGGGAATCCCGAACCCCTCACCGCATACCAGGATCAGCGCTGCTCAGTACCTGTTTCCACACGGGTTCCCGTGCCCGCGCCACACCAGTTCCCGTGCCCGCGCCGGACCTGTTCTCGGCCCCTGCGCCGGACCTGTTCTCGTCCCCCAGCCGGACCGGCTCTCGGCCCCGTCCGTACCGGTTCCCGTGCCCCGCCCGAGCCGGTTCCCATCCGGGGCGCACCGGCTCTCGCACCCGTTCCACCCTGGTTCCGTATCGGTCTCGTACCTGATCCGCTACTGGGTTGGCGCCCGCTTCAACTCCTGTGGCCCGAGCGGCGGTTCAGCCCTCCCGAGCGCGCAGGCCGCCCTGGCGCATGTATGGAGGTTCCGCCCTGGCGCACGTGTGGAGGTTCCGCCCTGCCGGATGTGCGGGCTCGGCTGCTGTCACCCATGGCGGGAGGGCCGGTCCGGCGCGGGGGCGCCTGTCGGCCGCAGGAGGGGCGGCCGGGCGCGAGGGGGCGGCCGGGGGCGAGGGGCGGCGGGCGTCATCTGCGGGGAGCGGGCCGGCGTTTCGGGGGTCGAGGTCCGCCCGCGCGGGGGACTGAGGATCGGGTGGGGGTCTCGTTTTTGAGCCAACCTTCGGGAGGCTTGGATCTTTCCTTCCTTCGGTAGTTGGCGCTGAGTTAACGTGTGAACGGTAGTTGCTTAACTTAGGTAAGTAGTTCAGGCGCGCGTTGCCGGATTCGGGAAGTCGTGCCGTGCGCTTGCAACGCCCCGTCGAGGAATGGCGCCACCCCGCACCGTTGGTCACGGCAGTGCCGTGTCCCGATCGTGGAAGGACCAGCCGAATGACGACCGTAGAACCCATCGAGGGGGAGCGCGCCGCCGGGGACGTCGGCACCTCTGGAACCGTGGGAACCACCGGCACTGCCCACAATCAGAGCGCTACTGGCACCGCTGGCATTGGCCACAATCAGAGCGCTACTGACACTGCTGGCACTACTGGCACCACTGGCACTGCTGGCCCCGCTGGCGCCACTCACAGCTCTCGGCCCACTGGCATCACCCACTCCATCAGTGACCCCGGGAGCGCCAACGACTCCAAGGAGAGTGGCGGTGAGAGTGAGCTGGTGGTGCCGGTGGGGCGGGGGAACGGGTGTCCGTTTGATCCGCCGGCGGGGGTGGAGCGGGCGCGGCGGGAGCAGCCGGTGGTGCGGGCGCGGCTATGGGATGGGTCGTCGTGTTGGCTGGTGACGCGGCATCAGGATGTGCGGGCGGTGCTCGGGGACCCGAGGTTCAGTGCGGATGCGACCCGGCCCGGGTTTCCGTTCCTCACGGCCGGGGGGCGGGAAATCGTCACCAAGAATCCCACCTTCATCCGCAAGGACGACCCGGAGCACGCCCGGCTGCGCCGGATGCTCACCGCCGACTTCATGGTCAAGAAGGTGGAGGCGATGCGTCCGGAGGTGCAGCGCATCGCGGACGAGTTGCTCGACCGGATGACCGAGGGGCGGAGTGCGGCGGATCTGGTGGCTGAATTCGCGTTGCCACTGCCGTCGTTGGTGATCTGTCTGCTGCTCGGGGTGCCGTACGAGGACCATGAGTTCTTCCAGCGTCGCAGCGGCATCCTGCTCAGCCTCCGGTCCGAGCCGGAGGACATCCGGACCGCGCAGCAGGAACTGCACGAGTACCTGGTCCGGCTCGCCCGGTCCAAGCGTGAGCGGCCGGACGACGCGATCGTCAGCCGGCTGGTCGCCCGGGGCGAGCTCGATGACGACGAGATCGCCTCGATGGGGCGGTTGTTGCTGGTCGCCGGGCATGAGACGACCGCCAACATGACGGCCCTTTCCACGCTCGCGCTGCTCCGTAATCCCGGCCAAATGACCCGGCTGCGCAACGATCCGTCGCTGATCAAGGGTGCCGTGGAGGAGCTGCTGCGCTATCTGACGATCGTGCACAACGGATTGCCGCGGCTCGCCACCGAGGACGTCACCGTTGGTGGCGTCACCATCCGTGCCGGCGAGGGCGTGCTGTGCACGCTCAACAGCGCCAACCGCGACGACGAGGTCTTTCCCGGCGGCGATGTCCTCGACGTGGGCCGGGACGCACGCCGTCATGTCGCGTTCGGCTTCGGCGTCCACCAGTGCCTGGGGCAGCCGCTGGCCAGGGTGGAGCTGCAGATCGCCCTGGAGACGCTGCTCCGCCGGCTGCCGGACCTGCGGCTCGACGTCCCCTTCGAGGAGATCCGTTTCCGGCATGACATGGGGGTTTACGGGGTGTACGCGCTGCCGGTTGCGTGGTGAGCCGGACCACGGCCCGCCCGGTCGGCTGGCGCGCGTGGAGCCCGTGTGTCGCTCGTTTCGGTCGTGGTTTGGGCCAGCGCTTGGGCTAGCGCTCGGGCTAGCGCTTCGGCCATCACCTCGGCCAGTGCTTCGGCCGGCGATCCGGCTGCCGATCCGTCGGCCGTACCTGCGGCACTGCGGCCTGACGTTTCCGCGTCACTACGTCCTTACGGCGTCCTTACGTTCCTCCATCCTTCCGTCGTTCCGTCGTTCCGTCGTTCCGTCACTCCGTCACTCCGCTGCTCCGTCGTCCCTTCCCTTCGTTCCGTTTGGCCCCGCCGCTGGTGCCGGGGCACCACCGTCTTTGCCGCCACCGAGGAGAGAGTCATGCGCGTCCACATCGACCAGGAGAAGTGCTGTGGGGCCGGGAGCTGTGTGCTGTCCGCGCCCGAGGTGTTCGACCAGCGGGAGGAGGACGGCATCGTCGTCCTGCTCGATGCTGCGCCGCCTGCCGAGCTGCATGACGCGGTGCGGGAGGCCGCGGCGATCTGTCCGGCGGCCGCGATCACCGTGGAGCAGGTCGAGCGAGAGCGGGTGTAGCCGTTGGTGAGGGACCTGTTGGCGATGCCCGTTGGATCGATTCGGCAGTACTCCTTCGGGTGACGGGCACATCGTCGGGCGTGCGCATGGGCAGCTCACATTTCGCGCGGGGTCGCCGAGCCCCCGTGGGAGAACCCTCCTGGGAGAACCCCGTGGGAGAGCCCCATAGGGAACCTCTGCGGGAGAAGAGGGAAGGAAGCTGCCCATGCGTCTACCCATGCGTCTGCCCATGTGTCTGTCCGGGAGCAAGGCCGAGAGTGGGGCAGAGAATCTGTCCGCAAAGAGCGTGTCCGTAGACGTGTGCGTGGGTGGGCCCGTGCGGCTTCGGCGTGCTGTCACCGCGGCCGTCACCGCGCTCGGGGGCCTGGTGCTTGCCGTGGCGTTGCCGGCGTCCTCGGCCGGGGCGGCCACCGGCCCGTTCAGCTACGTCTACAACGACGCGACCGGCGCCCCGCGCGTCGGGCTGCTGGCCGATCCGCCCAGCCGGGAGTGCATCACGCTGCCCGAGGTCGCCGACGAGGTCGTCCCGCCCGCGCACACGCCGAGGAACTACACCGCCTCCACGGCGACGGTCTTCGCCGGCGCCGACTGTACGGGCGACTACTTCAATCTGCGGCCGAACGGCGGTCATGGGTCCGAGGGTCTGAAGGTCCGGTCGGTCGTTTTCTCCTGACGGCCATGCCGATGGCCCTACCGACGACCATACCGACGGCCAAGCCACCACCCTCCCCCACAGTCATGCCCATGGCCATGTCCCTACCCCGCACAGGCCCCATACCCCGCCCAGGCCGTAAAGCCGCAGGCCGTACGCCCGCCCGCCCGAAGGTGGTTCCGCCAGTGCTAGGCCTGCTGTGCATATGTTGAACAGTGCACTGGTTAGGGAAAGCGGAACCACGCATTCTCGGTGGCATGACCCACACCTCTGTCTCTGCGTACGCCGCCCCCGCCCCGAAAGCACCGCTGGAGCGGACCACGATTCCGCGCCGCGAGCTGGGGGCCCACGACATCCTGATCGAGATCAAGTACGCCGGCATCTGCCACTCCGACATCCACACCGTGCGCGCCGAGTGGGGCGACGGCGGGAACTTCCCGATCGTTCCCGGCCATGAGATCGCCGGTGTGGTGGCCGAGGTCGGCGCCGAGGTCACCCGCTACCGGACCGGTGACCGGGTCGGCGTCGGCTGTTTCGTCGATTCCTGCCGCGAGTGCGACAACTGCCGGGCGGGCCTGCAGCAGTACTGCACCGGCGAACTCGGCAACGTCGGCACGTACAACGCGACCGGCCGGGACGGCGGGACCACGTACGGCGGTTACTCGACGCACCTGGTGGTGGACGAGAACTACGCGCTGCGCATCCCCGACTCGCTCCCCCTGGATGCCGCGGCCCCGCTGCTCTGCGCCGGCATCACCCTCTACTCCCCGCTCGCCCACTGGAAGGCCGGTCCCGGCAAGAAGGTGGCCGTGGTCGGTCTGGGCGGCCTCGGGCACATGGGCGTGAAGATCGCGCACGCGATGGGCGCGGAGGTCACCGTGCTGAGCCAGTCGCTGCGCAAGAAGGACGACGGCCTGCGGCTGGGCGCGGACCACTACTACGCGACCTCCGACCCGGCCACGTTCGAGCAGCTCGCGGGCACCTTCGACCTGATCGTCAACACCGTCTCGGCGAACCTGGACCTGAACGCGTACCTCGGGCTGCTGCGCACCGACGGCACGCTGGTGCAGGTCGGTGCCCCGGAGCGCCCGCTGCCGGTCGCGGCGTTCGCGCTGATCCCGGGGCGGAAGTCGCTCGCCGGGTCGATGATCGGCGGCATCCCGGAGACACAGGAGATGCTCGACTTCTGTGGCGAGCACGGGCTGGGCGCGGACATCGAGGTGATCAGCGCGGAGCAGATCAACGAGGCGTACGAGCGGGTGCTGGCGAGCGATGTGCGGTACCGGTTCGTGATCGACGCGTCGACGATCTGAGGCCGGATAGCTGAATGGCTGGATGGCCGGGTGGCCGGCCGGGTCAGCCGGGCCCCTCCCGGCCAGCAGGCCAGCCGGGAGGGGCCCGGGGGGGCGTGAGGCGCTACGGGACTCGGGGCGGAAAGGGGTGCGCGGAAGAAATCCAGGGGCGTGCGGCAACCCCCGGGTCCGCCGGGCGTCGTGAGGGGTGAGGGCGCCAATCGGCGCCGCCCTTCGACGCATGAACGTGGAGCAGCCGACCGTGACTCCGAAGCACAGCCCGTTCCCCACTACGGGACACGCCCCTTCCTCCTCCCCCGCCCACCGGGCCCGGACCCGTGCCGGGTTCGTCGCGGCGCTCGCGCTGGCCGTCGTACCGGTGCTTGCCGTCCCGGTGGTGGCTGCCGGATCGGCGTACGCCGCCGAGCGGTCGCCGGCCGCCGACGCGTCCGCGGTCCCGAGTGCCCGGCCCACCACTCCCGGCCACCACGGAACGGCCGCACCGACCGCACCGCCCACGTCCGCCCGTCCGGAGCCGACCGACCCGCCCTCCTCCTCGCACCCTGAGCCGTCCGCCTCGCCCACCCGGCCGGGGCACCGGCCGCCCACGGCGGCGCCCAGCCCCAGCGTGCCGCCGGGCACGAAGCCGACCGCCGTCCCGTCGGCCGCGCCGGCCGAGGGCGGCAAGCAACTCGCGCGTACCGGTGCCTCTTCGGGGACGACCGCGGCGATCGGCGGTGCCGCGGCCGCGCTGCTGGCCGCGGGCGGCACCACCGTCTACGCGGTCCGCCGCCGGCGCGGCTGAGTCCGTCCGCGCCGCCCGCCCCGGTACGTACGTCCATGGAGTACTCCGCAGCCGTCTGCCCCGCCCCGGTCCGGTTCGCCGTGCCGGGGCGCCGGCATGCCCGGTGGTGGCGGTGGTGGCGGTGGTTGCTGACCGCGCAGTGGCTGTTGCCTGCGCGATGGCTGTCGCCCGTGCGATGGCTGCTGCACACCGCCCGGCCGGCCATCACCCACCACCGCACGCCGCACCACCGCACGCCGCACCACGACGGCTCCCCTCACGGTGAACCCGCCCCCGCACCCATCCCCACCACAGCTCCCCCGCCATCCGGCCCCCCGCCGTCCGACCCCCCGCCCACCATCAGCGAGCTCTACCACGCGCAGCGGCTCGCCATGGTGCGGTTGGCCGTGCTGCTCGTCGACGACCGGGCCACCGCCGAGGACGTCGTTCAGGACGCGTTCACCGCGCTCTACAAGCGGCACGGCGAGCGGCTCACGGACGTTGACAACGCGCTGGCCTATCTGCGTACCGCGGTCGTGAACGCCGCCCGTTCGGTGCTGCGGCGCCGGCGTACCGCACGTGACTACACCCCGCCCCACGAGGCGGACGCGCCGTCCGCCGAGGAGCGGATCGTGCTGGACGAGGAGCACCGGGAGGTGTTCGCCGCGCTGAGCGGGCTGACGGCGCGCCGCCGGGAGGTGCTCGTGCTGCGCTACTGGGGCGATCTGACGGAGGCTCAGATCGCGGCCACGCTGGGGATCAGCCGGGGTGCGGTGAAGTCGATCGCCAGCCGGGCGCTGGACTCCCTGGAGAAGATCTTGGAGGGGCGGTCATGAACGAGGAGAAGGCACTGCCCGGGGACGTACGGCAGGTGGAGGAGCGGTTGCGGCGGGCCTTCGCGGCGCGCGCGGAGAGCATCGACGTCCGGGACCTGCGGCCGGCCGCGCCGCCCGGGCCGCAGTCGCACCCCGCCCGGCGGCCGGCCACCCCCAAGTGGCTCCGCCCCCGCCATCCCCGGCAGCGTCATTCCTCGCTGCGTCCTTCCTGGCTGCTTCCCCCCTGGCTGCTTCCCCCCTGGCTGCCTCGCCCCGGGTCGCGTCCCTCCTGGCCGCTTCGCCCCTCGCTGCGCCGCTTCGGTCTGCCGTTGGCCGCGGCCGTGGCGGCCGCGGCCGTCGCCTTCGGCTATGTCCTGGCCGCCCCGGACGCGTCCCGGGGCCCGTCCGACCGGCCGGTGCCCGCGACACCGCCGCGCCCGGTCGGTCCGACGCCGTCACCGTCGTTCCCCGGCCCGCCCACCGGCCGGCCGGACGAGCCGTCGCCGGGCGGGCCCTCCGCGTACCCCTCCCCCGGCCGTACGTTCCCGGGCAGCGGCTCCCCGGACGGTGCGTCACCAAGCGCCTCCGCAGGCAGTACGTTCCCGGGCGGGGCATCCGGATCCACCGCCTCGCCGGGGCCGGACGGCGAGCCGTCCCGGGCGCCGCGCACCGAGCCGCCGCGGAGCAGCGGTACGGCGCGCCCGCCGGCGACTCCCAGCCCCACGACCACCGTCCCGACCGCGCAGAGCAGGGCGAACACATCGCCGGCCGCGCCGTAGACCGTCTCGGTGCGCGGCTGTACGGGCAGTTGGGCGACGAGGGTCTGCCGGTCCGCGGTGAAGTAGTCGGCCGTGGACCGGATGCGGCCCTGGTGGTCGACGGCGGTGGCGACGCCGTGCACGGACTGCCGGATCACGGCGTAGCCGTATTCGACGGAGCGGAGGACGGCCCGCTGGGCGTGCAGCGCGTCGAAGCCCGGCCAGTCGTTGGCCGGCACCATGACCAGGGCGGCTCCCTTGTCGGCCGCCTGCCGCATCAGGGCGGGGAAGTCGGCGTCGTAGCAGATCACGTTCGCCAGCCGCCCGTACGGCGAGGCGGCGACCGGCACGTTGCCCTTGCCGGGCCGCATCCGCTCCATCGGGGTGGGGTGGGTCTTGTCGTACGTCCAGGCGACCTTGCCGTCCGGGGTGACCAGGGCGGCGACGTTGCGCACGTAGGGGGCCTGCGGGACGAAGAGTGCGTAGGCCGTGTCGACGTAGACGTGGTGGGCCCGGGCGATCGCGGCCACCCGGCCCAGCAGCCGCCGCTCGTCGGCCGCCAGGACCCCGGCCTGGGTCTCCGGCCAGACCACGATCCGGGCGCCGGCCCGCGCCTCTCGTTCGGTGCCGGCCAGCAGGTCGTCGGCGACCGGCGCCAGCGCCGCACGCACCCGGTCGGGAGCGGCCCGGACCAGCTCCCGCGGCCGGTACAGCCGCAAACCGCCGGCCCGCAGGGCCCGCTCGGTGGTCCGTTCCGCGGTGCGGCCGGCGCTGATGCCGGCGACCCTCACGGTCTTCGTCGTCGGCGGGAAGAACACCAGCCGTACGCCGCCGGCGGCCAGGACGACGGTGAGCACCCCGGCCCACACCACTGCGCCGCGCCGGATCTCCCGCCGGTGGAAGCCGCGCTGCCACGCCCAGTGTGCCGTCGAGGCGGTCCAGGCGACGACGAAGCTGAGGCCGTAGACGCCGGTGACGGAGGCGAGTTGGAGCAGTGGCAGGAAGCCGTGCTGGGTGAAGCCGAGCAGGCCGTAGTCGCCGAAGTCGACGAGCCGGGTGAAGAGGTACTCACCGCAGACCAGGACCGTCGGGAAGACCAGGGTGCCGGCCGCGGAGGCGGTGCGCGCCGCGACCAGCCGGTCGGCGGCGAACGCCAGTGCCTGGAGGAGGGCGAGCACCGCGAACGCGCCCAGCGCGGACGGGACGAACACCAGGCCCGTCGACAACAGCCACACCAACTGGCCGAGTCCCAGCGCGTATCCGACGCGCAGCAGTCCGCGCCGGGCGGGCCGCAGCCGGGCGTAGCGCAGCAGGAAGACGGGGAACAGCCAGGCGGCGAGCGCCACGTGCCAGTTGCTGTGCACGGCGAGGGCCAGGAGGACCGTGCCCGTCCACCAGAGCCAACGGCCGGGGCGCCGCGGCCCAGGGCGCCCCGGGCCGGGGTGCCGGGGACCTGGGTGCCGGGGGCCGAAGCGCCCCCGTCCGCGCGGACGCCCGCGCTCCGCCCGCCGTGCCGCGCCTTCCGCTCTCCCCACTCCTCTCCCCCTCCCTACTCCTCCCGCTCCTCCCGCTCTCCCCGCTCGTGCGCCGCCTCGGAGCCAAGTCGTCACCGGTGGCATCCCGCTGTCCCCTTCGCCGTTCCGTCGTTGCTGTCGTTGCCGTCGTTGCCGTCGTTCCGGCCGACGCTAGGGAGGGCGGGGGCCCCGGCACCGCCGCCGTTCGACAGGGACGACCCCCGACTTTCGTCAGGTCCGCGTGCCTCCGGTCCTCGTACGCCGGGTCCGCGTACGCCGGGCCCTCGTACGCCGGGTCGGCAGGCCCCAGGTGTACGTACGCCCGCCCCGCACGCATCAGGCCCCCATGCAGCAAGCCCTCCGTCGCCCGCCGCCCCCCGTTCCTCGCCCAGGGGCGTTAGCCGCGCGTTAGCCGATCAGCAGCGGTGGCGCGGAAGGTCAGGTACACGCCACCGTCCGGGAGCTCCCATGCCGCCGCTCTTCAGCACCGCCCGCCGGGCCCTCGCCGCGGCGCTGACCGTCACCGCCCTCCTCGCGCCGGTCACCGCCTGCCACGGCACCGCCGACAACCGGTCCGACGACCCGGCCACCGCCGTCTCCCCGGCTCCCGCCTCGCCGACCGTGACGAACGGCGGCCCGCCGCGGGGCCCGGGCGGCCGGGTCGTCTGCACGCCCGAGATGCTCCGTTTCCACGCCGGTACGCTGCCGCACCGGGCCCGTCGGATGCTGCTGACGGTCACCAACTACGCGGACCGGCCCTGCGACTTCGCCGCGCCGCACCATCCGCTGCTGAGCTTCGGCGAGGGCCGCCGGCCTGCCGTGCCGGTGATCGGGCGCAGTCGGCCGGGCTCCGTCACCACCCTCGCCCCCAATGCCACCGCCTACGCCCTGATCACCACCGGTACGGGCGGCAGCGGCCGGAAGATCTCGCAGTTCGGGGTCGCGCTGGCCGCACACACCGGCCCCACCCAGGTCGGCCTGGACGACCGCACTCCGGCCCGGGTCGATCCGCACACCGCCCGCGTCACGTACTGGCAACCCAGCCTGGCGGCCGCCCTGCGCCGGTGAAGCGGAACCGGGAGGTCCGCGCAGCGACTTCCTGGACTTCCCGTACTTCCTGGACTTCCCGTACTTCCTGGCGGGTGCCGCCCGGCAGATCTCGCGCCCGGAGGCCAGGTCATCGGCCGTTTCGGTCCCGGTTTTCGGCAAAGATCACCTTTCCACCGCTGCGGGATGGCTGCGCCCGGTGCCGCTCGCCCGGTAGGCTTTCCGTGTGATCTTCAAGCGCATCGGAAATGGGCGGCCGTACCCCGACCACGGCCGGGAGAGCACCCGCCAGTGGGCGGATGTCGCCCCGCGCCCGGTACGCCTCGACCAGTTGGTGACCACCAAGCAGCAGCTCGACCTGGAGACGTTGCTCGCCGAGGACTCGACGTTCTACGGCGACCTCTTCGCGCACGTCGTGAAGTGGGAGGGCGACCTGTATCTGGAGGACGGTCTGCACCGCGCGGTGCGCGCCGCGCTCCAGCAGCGCCAGGTGCTGCACGCCCGGGTCCTCGAACTGGGCTGACGCCCCGCCAGCAGTACGCCCCGGGCGGCACGTCATCGCCGCCGGGCCCGCCCCCGCCCCCGCACCAGCCCCGCACACCCTCGCGCCCGGATCCGCGCGCCCCTGAGTCCAGGCGCGCGCCTCTGAGGCCACGGCTCGCGCCCCTACCCCAGCCCCGGCCGCCCCTGTGCTCCGGCCGCCGAGCCCGCCCCCGTCACCGGGCAAAAACCCACCCTTACCGCCCGACCCGGCACGTCCCCACCCAACCCACCCTGCCCGAATTGACCCTTTTGGGTTGGGTCTCGCGCCACGCGTTGATCATCTAGTAGGCACGGCCTGCCACCCGCACTACGCTGCGCCCATGAGCATGCTGACGCCCCCGGGCATGGGCGGTAAGAAGTACCGCATCACGGGCGACAGGTATCCGCGGATGCGCCGCCCCCGCCACCGTCGCCGGATCGTCCTCACCCTCCTCGCCACGGCCTGCGCCCTCGGCCTGGTGGGCTGGGGCACGCTGCAGCTCATCGACGTCTTCGGTGGCCGGACCGGTACCGCGCAGGCCGCCCAGGACAAGAAGCACTGCCCGGACGGCGGCCGGAAGACCGCGGTGCGGGCCACGCCGGCCGCACAGAAACCGCCCGCGCCCGGCACCCTCACCGTCAACGTCTTCAACGCCACCCAGCGCTCCGGGCTCGCCAAGCGCACCGCAGACGAGCTCAAGAAGCGCGGCTTCAAGATCGGCAAGGTGGGCAACGCCCCGGCCGCCTACGACAAGAAGATCAAGGGCGCCGGGATACTGCTCGGCCCCACGGCGGCGGTCGACGGCCCGCTGAAGGTGCTCGCCACCCAGCTCGCCGGCGCCGAGCAGAAGACCGACGGCCGCAAGGGCGCGGAACTCGATCTGATCATCGGCGACGCCTTCAAGGACCTCGCCACCCCGCAGGCCGCCGCCAAGTCCCTGGCCGTACTGAACCGTCCGGCGCAGGAACCGGCCCACGACGCCACCTGCTGACCGTACGAAGGCCGCAAACCCGCGATGCCGCAAGCCTGCGTGCCGCAACCCGCAAGACCTGACGGCCATGTGATCGGGCCCCGCACCACCCGGTGGTGCGGGGCCCGATCACTGCGCGAAAAGCGCTGCTGGGAATGAGGAGTGGGCTCAGCCGGCGGTGCCGTACATCCGGTCACCCGCGTCGCCGAGGCCCGGCACGATGTAGCGGTCCTCGTTCAGCCGCTCGTCGACCGCCGCGGTGACCACCGTCACCGGCGTACCGGCCAGCGCCTTCTCCATGACCGCGACGCCCTCCGGCGCGGCCAGCAGACAGATCGCGGTGACGTCGTCCGCGCCGCGCTTGATCAGCTCCTGGATCGCCGCGACCAGCGTGCCGCCGGTGGCCAGCATCGGGTCGACGACGTACACCTGCCGGCCCGAGAGGTCGTCGGGCATCCGCGTGGCGTAGGTGTGCGCCTCGTAGGTCTCCTCGTTGCGGACCATGCCCATGAAGCCGACCTCGGCGGTGGGCAGCAGCCGCACCATGCCGTCCAGCATGCCCAGACCGGCCCGCAGGATCGGCACGACCATGGGCCGCGGGTGCGACAGCCGCACGCCGGTGGTCGCCGTCACCGGCGTCTCGATGTCGACCTGTTCGGTGCGCACGTCCCGGGTGGCCTCGTAGGCGAGCAGGGTGACCAGCTCGTCGGCGAGCCGCCGGAAGGTGGGGGAGTCGGTGCGCTTGTCGCGCAGAGTGGTGAGTTTGTGCGCCACCAGCGGGTGGTCGACGACGTGGATCCGCATGACATCGACAGTAACCGAGCCGGAGGACCCCGGCGCCCGCCCTGCACCGCCCGGCCGCCGGCCACGATGGCGCGGCCCGGCTGGCATCACTCCGCCGGATAGCGGGAAAGTGGGCACGTAAGCCCGATCTTCCGTCCCACCCTCGGGCGCAGTCCTCGCAGTCCTCGCAGTCCTCGCCGAGGTGGTGTGCAGCGTGCCCGACCCCCAGTGGACCGACGACACCTACGACACCCACGACGCCGGTCCCGGCGCCCCGAAGAACGGCCGGCAGGCCGTCCCGAAGACCGGCCCGAAGACCGCCCGGAAGCCCGCGCCGGACACCGGCCGGCAAGCCACGCCCCACGACGGCCCGCTGGACGGCCCGTTGGGCGGCGCCGGCGCCGCCCGTGAGCCCGAGAGCGAGGCGGCGCGCCGACGGCGCCGGGCGCAGTTCCTGCGCGAACTGCACGAGGCGAAGGAGCTCCGCAACCGCGTCCAGCCGCGCCGGGTGCGGGCCGAGCGGATGCGCCAGGCCATGCGGATGCGCTCTTTCCGCTGGTAGCCGAGGGCATTCCGCTGAGAGCGGAACAGGCCCCGGGGCCCCGTAATGCTGCGGCACGTGAGCGACATCTCTCACAACCTCCGCACGACGCAGCGTCGAAGACCCCGCGCGAACGCGTTGTTTCTGCCACGATTCCGAAGGGGCGGGACCACCGGCGTGCACGCCGCCCCGCCCCGGCCCGGCACGCCTATGACCAGTGGGAGAGTCACGGTGTACTTCGCCGCACTGCTCGCGCGCACCGAAGACGGGTGGGAAGCGAGCGATACGGAGCTCGACAATGTGGAGACGCTGACCGATCTGGCCGATCTGGCCCGAGAGGCAGCGGTCGACGACGACACGGTGGTGGCGTTGCTGGAGCAGGAGGACGCCTGGTTCGGGGTCGTCCGGGTGGACGGCGACGACGACCCCCGTATCTTCGTCTCGAACGCCGCCGCCGCGGCCCGCAGCTCGTACGGGGCCCTGCTGACCGACGAACTGCTCGGCCGGGACGAGACCATCGAGGACGACCTCGACAGCCTCGACCTGGACGGGACCGAGGACGGCGAGCCCGGCGCGCAGGACACGGAGCCCGAGGTGGACGACCAGACCGGCACCCCGGTCCCGACCGGCCCGCTCGGTGACCCCGCGCTCCTGGACGACCTCGGCGTCGGCGAGAAGGACCTGCTCGCTCTCGAACGCGACGCCCTCTCGGAGATCGCCGACGCCCTGGGCTGCACGGACGTACTGGAGGCGGTCCGGTAGCCCGGGACCGCACCGGCCCGTCACCGGCAGCCGTCCCGGTCACGGACACTGGGGGCATGAGCGCCCCCCGGTCCGGCCCGCTGCCCGACGTTCCGCCTCCCTCGGCGCCCGATCCGCTGCCTGATCCGTTGCGCGATCCCTTGCCCGACCCGTTGCGCGATCCCTGGATCGCACCGATGCGGCAGGCGCTGGCCGAGGCCGCCCGTGCCCCCGGGACCGGCGACGTCCCGGTGGGTGCCGTCGTCCTGTCCGCGGACGGCACGGTCCTCGGCACCGGCCACAACGAACGCGAGGCCACCGGCGACCCGACCGCACACGCCGAGGTCCTCGCCCTGCGCGCGGCAGCCGAGGCCGTCGGGGAGTGGCGGCTCACCGGCTGCACTCTCGTCGTCACCCTCGAACCGTGCACGATGTGCGCCGGCGCGCTCGTGCTCTCCCGGGTCGACCGGGTCGTCTACGGCGCCCGCGACGCCAAGGCGGGCGCGGCCGGCTCGCTCTGGGACGTGGTACGTGACCGACGTCTCAACCACCGTCCCGAGGTCATCACCGGTGTCCTCGAGGCGGAGTGCGCGGCCCTGCTCACCACGTTCTTCCGCGACCGCTGACCAGCGGCGGGGCCGCGTACCCACCCCGCCTCCGACCCGTTCGTCCCGCCCCCGGGAATCCGATTTCGGTGCACGGCCCCCCGTGGGCTAAGCTCTCTCTCGGTAGCGTGTCCGAGCGGCCGAAGGAGCGCGCCTCGAAAGCGCGTGAGGGGGCAACTCCTCCGTGGGTTCAAATCCCACCGCTACCGCTCAAGGGCAAAGGCCCCGATCCCTTCCGGATCGGGGCCTTCGTCATGTCCGGGATGGCGGCTAGGCGTTGCGCCGGCCCCGCAGTGCACGGCGCACGAAGTGCACGATCAGCCAGATCACCAGGACGAAGAGGACCAGAAGGACCACGAACACGACGATCAGGAAGATGCCCAGCTTCTTGAAGAAGCCGCGCTTCTTCTTCGTCTTGCCCTTCGACTTCCACGTGGACTTCTTGTCCTTGAAGACGGTCTTGAGGTGCGGCGTCGAGTGGTGCGAGCCGTGCGACGAGTGGAACGAGTGGAACGCCCCGTGGTGCCCGTAGGCGGCGGACCGCGCGGGGGCAGCGGCGACCGCACGCATGGACTCGTTACGGACGGACCCGGCGGGCCCGGATTCGGTGCGTACGGTGGCGGCGCGGATCGTCTCCGGGGCGGTGCGGACGGCCGCCGTGGCCGGTGCGACGGCGGCGGCCAGCAGGCCGGCCAGCAGCGCCAGCACCACCGCCGTGCGCCGGCGGGCGGCGGACGGGCGCGGCGAACCGGAGCCGGACCGTACGGAGTTCACGGACGTGGGTGTGGGTGTGGGTGTGAGTGTCGGTGTGGGCATGGTGGGGTCCCCCCGGGGTTCGGACGTTGCCGCGTTCAGACGTTGCGGCGTTCGGGCGTTGTGGCGTTCGGGCGTTCAGGTGGTGTGGGGCGTGGTGGTCAGACCGGCCGAGGTCTCGACCTCCAGGAGGGAGGCGCTGTGCCGCTCCGCGTCGAACGCCGCCCGGCCGCCGCGTAGCCCGAACAGCCGCTTGGCGAGCGCGATGTAGAGCACCGCGAGGATGTTGATGACGAGCGTGGCGATCTTGAGCCAGCTGACCTTCTCGGTGAGCTCGTAGATCTCCAGCGGCAGGAAGGCGGCGGTCGCGACGACCGTCAGGTACTCCGCCCACCGCTTGGCGTACCAGAGGCCCACGCCCTCGACGATCTCGATGACGGCGTAGACCAGCAGGGCCACGGCCACCAGCACCAGGGTGGAGTGGCGGTAGCCGAAGGTCTTCTGGATGGTGCCGACGACCGGGGAGTGGTCCAGGTCGTAGTGGAAGTGCCGGGCCACCGGGCGGAGCACGGCGATGTACTCGTCGAAGAACCGGCGGACCGCGTCCTTGCGGTTACTGAACTGCCAGACGCCGACGGCGGCCAGCACGATGAAGACGCCGCGCACCGCCCGTTCGACGGCCAGGAAGCGCAGGATGAACAGGTCGCGCAGGACCTTGCCGCGCGGGACGAGGGGGGCATCGGCGGCCGGTCCCGCGCCGTGCGGCTCGCCGAGCGCGAAGTCGCCGCAGCGCAGGCAGCGCCAGGCCACGCCGAGCGCGGTGTCGGCCCGCAGGTTCTGCCGGAGGTGCTCCTCGGTGGGGAGGTAGGTGATGTGCCCGCGGCGCGCGCAGGTACGCCGGTCCCAGTCGATCTTCATCGTCGGAGCCCGTGGTCCTTTCGTCGTCCCACACGGCCGCCCGCACCGCGCCGCGGCGCGCCGCCGCGCGTCAAGCTGTCGCGTACATGATGCATGGACGCCGCTTCGTACGAGGTGAGAGACGCGGGTAGGGCGGGTGGCGGTTGCGTGGCGGCGTCGGGGCCGCCCACGACGAGGGCGAGGGGGCCGCGGCGGGCCGACCCGGGGGAAGCGGCCTCAAGGGAAGCCGCTTCCCCCGGTGCGGACCGAACCCCCGAGCCCACGCCGCCTTCGCGGGGAAGTCGCGGCGTGGGCCCCGCAGCGAGGCCCTGGCCCGGGGCCCGCGGATTCCTGCCAGATCCCTCGGGCCGCCGCTTTCATGGTGCCTGCCGGGCCCGCCCCGACGGCCCGGCAAAGGGCCCGCCCCACCGGGCCTTTGGTCCATAAAGTCCGGATCAGGGACCGGAGGGGGCAGTGGATCAGGGACCGGGCCACCCCCGTCGGAGGGGAACCGTGCGTACTCCCGGCTCCCCGGATCGAACACGTGTGGTTACACTCGCCCGACTGCATCCAGCCGCCCGCACCACCGCGGGAGCTGCAGGGACGGCCGCAGGGGACTGCCACAGGGGAGACGGGACGATGGCGCAGGCGAAGAAGATCGTGTTGTACCTCCTCATCGTCTTCGTGCTGTACACGATCATCACCTCCCCCCAGCGGGCCGCCCAGCTGGTCCAAGTAGGCTTCGAGGGCATCTCGTCCGCTGCTCAGGGCGTCGGCGAGTTCATGACCCAGCTGATCAAGTAGGGCCGCCCGCTCCGGGCCGGCCCGGTTGGTCACCCGCCGCACGGAGGCCCCTGTGATCCGCCACCTGGTCCTGTTCAAGCTCAACGACGGCGTCTCGCGGGACGAGGAACGCGTCCAGGCCGGCGCCCGGGCCTTCGCGGCACTCAAGGACGAGATCCCGGAGCTGACGTTCTGGGAGTGCGCCTGGAACATCACCGACCGCCCGATCGCCTACGACTTCGCGATCAATTCGGCGGTGGCCGACAAGGACGCCCTCAAGCGGTACATCGAGCACCCGGCCCACCAGGCGGCCGCCGCCCAGTGGCGAGAATTCGCCACCTGGGTGATCGCGGACTACGAATTCTGAGCCGCGGCGCCCGGTAGCCGTTCACCCGTTCACCCCGGAGCCCGCGCCGCACGATCCGCAGGCGACCCGCAGGCGATCCGCACGCGACCGGCCGCGATCGGCGCGCATTCCGACGCCTTCCGCGGCCGTTCACCGGAGCCCCTCGCCCTCCCCCGGGTGGGGGGCTTCCGCATGCCCGCCCCACTCCCACCCCCACCCCCTACGCCCCCTCCTTACCCTCCCTCCGCGCCCCTCCCGGCACCCCTCCCCCCACCCCTCTCACCACCCAACTCTCTCTTCAACACGGCGTTATGGGGTGCTTGCACACAGTGCACATGTCTTGTGATGCTATGACCGCTTTTGCCGGATACATGCACTACGAGTCCCTGCACTGCCGAGCACTGGAAGGGTGGCGTGACCGTGACGGCCCGTACTGCGCCCAAGGCTCCGTCCCGCGAGAGCCGGAGCGCGGACACCCGGGCGCTCACACAGGTGCTGTTCGCCGAGCTGTCCGACCTCGAACCCGGCACCCCCGAGCACACCCGCGTCCGTGCCGCCCTGATCGAGGCCAACCTGCCGCTCGTGCGCTACGCCGCGGCCCGCTTCCGCAGCCGCAACGAGCCCATGGAGGACGTCATCCAGGTCGGCACGATCGGCCTGATCAACGCGATCGACCGGTTCGACCCGGACCGCGGCGTCCAGTTCCCCACCTTCGCCATGCCGACCGTCGTCGGCGAGATCAAACGCTACTTTCGAGACAATGTCCGTACGGTCCATGTGCCGCGCCGCCTCCACGAGCTGTGGGTGCAGGTCAACGGCGCCACCGAGGACCTGACGGTGCTGCACGGCCGCTCCCCCACCACCGCGGAGATCGCCGAACGGCTGAAGATCGGCGAGGACGAGGTACTGGCCTGCCTGGAGGCGGGCCGCTCGTACCACGCCACCTCGCTGGAGGCCGCCCAGGAGGGCGACGGCCTGCCCGGCCTGCTGGACCGCCTCGGATACGAGGACCCCGAGCTCGCCGGCGTCGAGCACCGCGACCTCGTACGGCACCTCCTCGTCCAGCTCCCCGAACGCGAACAGCGGATCCTTCTGCTGCGTTACTACAGCAATCTGACGCAGTCCCAGATCTCTGCCGAACTGGGGGTGTCGCAGATGCACGTCTCCCGGCTACTGTCGCGGAGCTTCGCCCGCCTGCGATCCGCAAACAGGATCGACGCATAACCGGGACGGGCGACCCGTTCCTGCACAGATATGTCGACAAGGCGCTACAGCGTGTTGCCGACATGTGACATTCTGCAGGAACCGCGTTTGCCGTAGCGCTGCCTCCGGTATTCAGGTGGAGGCATCACTTCCCGGTCCGCCTGGGCCGGGGACGCCGCAGCGATCCGTCCGCGACCTCAAGGGGGTGGCATGTCCGTAGAACTGGGCAGCTCAAAGGTGCTTGCCGCGATTCCCGCGCCCGCACCGCACGTGCATGACGACGACGCCATCAACACCCGCACGCTCTCCCGCTCCCTGTTCCTGCGGCTGGCCTCGCTCGACAAGGACTGCGCGGAGCGCACGTACGTGCGCGACACACTCATCGAACTCAACCTGCCGCTGGTGCGCTACGCCGCGGCCCGCTTCCGCAGCCGCAACGAGCCGATGGAGGACATCGTCCAGGTCGGCACGATCGGTCTGATCAAGGCGATCGACCGTTTCGATTGCGAACGCGGGGTGGAATTCCCGACCTTCGCGATGCCGACCGTCGTCGGCGAGATCAAGCGCTTCTTCCGCGACACGTCGTGGTCGGTACGGGTCCCCCGCCGGCTCCAGGAGCTCCGGCTCGCCCTCACCAAGGCCAGCGACGAGCTCTCCCAGAAGCTCGACCGTTCCCCGACCGTCCCCGAACTCGCCCTGTGCCTGGGCGTGTCCGAGGAGGACGTGGTCGACGGCCTGGCGGTCGGCAACGCCTACACCGCCTCCTCCCTGGACTCCCCCTCCCCCGAGGACGACGGCGGCGAGGGCTCCCTCGCGGACCGCCTCGGCTACGAGGACAGCGCTCTGGAGGGCGTCGAGTACCGGGAGTCCCTCAAGCCCCTGCTGGCCAAACTCCCCGCCCGGGAACGCCAGATCATCATGTTGCGCTTCTTCGCCAACATGACCCAGTCGCAGATCGGCGAAGAGGTCGGCATCTCTCAGATGCACGTCTCCCGCCTGCTCACCCGCACCCTGGCGCAGCTGCGCGAGGGCCTGATCTCCGACTGACGAACGGTCCGCCGAGGGGCCCACGACGCTCGCCGCTCGGCGGACAGTTGAAGAATCCGGACCCGGACGAGATCCGGAACTGCGAACCTCCTGACGGGACCTGTGCCGCACCGGCCACGGGGCCCACTTTTGGCATGCCCAGGGGCCTGTGCTCAACACCTCGTGCCGGTACGCCCGTTGGCGGGATACGCCGACCACCTCGCGAACCGTCGGGCCTATCCCTACACGCACCAGGGACCATCCCCTCCATCGGAACATCCCTATACACCTGACGGGCCGTCAGCCACACTGTGCCGATGCGACGACGGACGACAACGACCCTCGCCTCCGCCTCGGCGGCCGTGCTGTGTCTGGGTGTCCTGCTCACCGGCTGCGGGGACGCGGCCGACCGGGGCCATGTCGCGGTGGGCGCGGCCGGCCCGGGTGACGGACGGGCGCCACAACACCCCGTACCGCCGCGCGACGGCATCGAGCTGACGCCGTACGACGGGAACGGGAAGGGCAGCGGGAGCGGGAGCGAGCCCGGCGGAGGCAGCGGCAGCACCCGCGGAGACGGCGGCGGCGGGAGCCCTTCCGGCCGTACGCACGCAGGAAACGGCTCGTCCCCTGCGACGCCCGGTGCCCATCGTCCCGGCGGCGGTAGCGGTGAGGGTCCCCCTGGAGGCCAGGAGACGCCCTCCCCCGGCTCACACGGAACGCCGTCCTCCACACCGCGGCCCAGCGACCCCACCCGGCCCCCGCACCACGACTCCCCCGCGCCGCCCGAGCCCGGCATCCCCGCCGGTCCGGGTGCCCCCGGGGGTCTGCTGGTCGGTCACCCCGTCCTGGCCGGCACCGACGTCCGCTGGTGCCAGAAGGTCAGCCTCGACTTCGTCAACACCGGTGGCCACGCCGTCACCACCGGAAGGGTCATGTTCGGCAGCCACGTCATCGGCCCTCTCGGCGTCGACTGGGCGACCCTCACGTCGACGCACGAGCTCCCGTTGCCGCTCGCTCCCGGCAAGCGGAAGACCGGCAGCTGGCGGGTGTGCGTGGACGCCTGGCGGGTGCCGCTGGGCATGCACCTCGACACCCGGGACATCACCTTCGGGTGGGGCGTCGGCGGCTCGTAGAGACCTCCGCGGAATTTCCGCCCGGATGGCGAGGAGTACCGGCCGGTGCCACGGTCGATACAGATAACGCACGCCACCACGGCCGACCGCGGACCGCGTACGGCGGACCGCAGACCCCGCAGGAGATCGCCATGCCTCGCATCACCCCCAACCTCTGGTTCGACACCCAGGGCAAGGAGGCCGCCGAGTTCTACTGCTCGGTGTTCCCGAACTCGAAGATCACCGACGTCACGCACTACAACGAGGCGGGTCCGCGCGAGGCCGGCACCGTTCTGACCGTCGAGTTCGAGCTCGACGGTCAGCCGTACCTCGCGATCAACGGCGGTCCGGAGTTCACCTTCACCGAAGCGATCTCGCTCCTGGTCACCTGCGCCGACCAGAAGGAGATCGACTACTACTGGGCCAAGCTCTCCGAGGGCGGCGAGGAGGGCCCCTGCGGCTGGCTGAAGGACAAGTACGGCCTGTCCTGGCAGGTCGCGCCGGGCGGTATGGCCGAGCTGCTGAACGACCCGGACCAGGAAAGGGCGGCCCGCGCCATGCGGGCCATGTTCGGCATGAAGAAGATCGACATCGCGGCGCTGGAGGCCGCGGCGGACGCGACGTGAGCGGTGTAAGCGAGGTAAGCATCGTCAGCGAGGGAAGCTGGCAAGCCATGTAGCGGACGCGTCCGGGCGTTAGCGCGCTGTTAGTTGATCAACAGCGCGGGGCGGGAGTCTGGCGTCAGCGGGCCGACGGCCGGGCCGTGACCGTACTGACGCAGCCAGCCAGGGGGACCCCGATGTCGCACCACACCATGCTCCGCCGTGGACGCAGGGCAGCCGCCGCCACCGTGATCGCCGCGGCCGCGCTGGCCCTGACCGCCTGCCAGGGCAACTCGCCCAAGCCCGACCCGGCGGGCTCCCCGAGCCCCGTGTCGTCCGCCGGGTCGAGCGGTGCGTCCGCGGCGGACCCGGGTTCGGGTGCGGAGGGCGGTGGTGGCGGCTCCGCCTCGCAGACCTCCTCCCGGCATGGCGCCTCCGCCCGCTGCACCACCGGCAGCCTGCAGGCCGGCTGGGGCTCGGACGGCGGCGTCCCCGATATGCACAGCGACGCACAGCAGAACGTCACCGTGTGGCTGAAAAACACCGGTCGGGCCGCCTGCACGATCAGCGGCTTCCCCGGCGTACGGCTCAAGGCCGACGACGGCCACTCGATCGACCTGCCGCGCTCCTCGAAGAAGCCGACGCCGGTGACGCTGAAGCCGGGCGCGTCCGCGTCGTTCCCCCTCACCTTCCTGCCGTCGGTCAACGCCGGGGACAAGAAGATCGCGCCGGGCACGGTGCTCGTCACGCCGCCGAACGCGACGCAGCACTTCCCGCTGAAGTGGCCCTACGGCGGCGCCATCCTGGACCAGTCCGGCGCCACCCACCCGGGCACCTACGTGAACCCGGTCAACGCCGGCTGAGCCCCTCGACGCCGGGGTCTGCAGCCCCCAGACAGTCGGTGAAGAGCGGTCGGTTCCGGACGTGTCCAGCTCAGAGCATGTCCGGCTCCGGGTTTGTTCAGCTCAGCGTGGCGTCGGCGTAGGCCGCCATCGCGTCCCGCTGGTACTCGGCCAGGCCGGCGGCGACCCGGTCGTAGGCCGCACGCCACGTCGCGTCGTCGACGTAGGTCTGCCCGAGCGCCTTGAACGCGGCCGCGCTCGGGGTCCACATCCGGCAGATGCCCTGGTAGTGGGCCTCGACCTCGGCCTGTACCGCCGGGTCGGTCACCGGGGTCCCGGCCTGCCGGAACTCCGCCATGCGGACCATCGCGGCGGTCGCCGCACGCTGCATCGCCGCCATGTCCGCCTCGCTGAGGGTGGCCGCGAACTGCGCGGAGCTGTCCGCCTGTTGGGGCCACTGCTCGCCGGCGGTCTCCTCGTGGTGAGTGGTGTCGAAGCCGACGAACAGGTTCTCCGGGCTGCTGATCTTTTCCATGGTGTCCGTGTCCTTGTCATCCTCCAGTTCGGCGATGGTGCGGCCGATCGTGCGGACCAGCGCATCGAGCCGGTCCCGTTCGGCCGCCAGCCTGCGCATGTGCGTGCGCAGCGCGGCCACCCGGTCGACCTGGCGCTCCAGGACGGTCGCGATGTCGCGGAGTCCCAGGCCCAGTTCGCGCAGCAGCAGGATCTGCTGCAGTCGCAGCAACTCGGCCTCGCCGTAGTGGCGGTGGCCGTTGCTGCCGGTGTACGCGGGCACGAGCAGGCCGATGTCGTCGTAGTGCCGCAGGGTCCGGGACGTCACTCCGGACATCCGGGCCACGTCCGCGATCGACCAGGCCATGTCGGTGCCCTTTCCTCGCCGGGCCGGTCTTTCCGGCCTCGGGAACGAACGTAGGAGTTGACGCAGCGGAAAGCGCAAGTCGTTCCGGGCGGTTGCCTTTCCCCTCCGGACCCGCGCTAAGGAGTACCTGCTCAAGGGGTACAGGCCCGAGATGCTCAGCCCGTCGGCTGAGCCGCCTCGGCCGCCTCGTGAGCCGGCTCGTGAGCTGCCTGGTGGGCCGGCTCGGTCTGCCCGGTGCCGAACACCCTCTCGACTAGCCTCTGCTGCGCCTTCTGGAACGCCTCGGCAGTGGCGGCGAAGTCGAGCTCGGCATCCCCCGTGGTCAGCGAGGCGGTCAGGGTCTTACTGCCGTCGGGCGTGCCGTACATCAGCGCCGCCCAGCCGAAGAGGCCGCCGTTGTGGTGGAAGATGGTGCCGCCGTCCGTCTCCTGCCTGAAGAGCCCCAGGCCGTAGTGGTGGTCGCCGCTCTTCGGGTGCGGGGTGCGCATCTCGGCCAGCAGCGAGTCCGGCAGGAGCTTGCCGCTCATCAGCGCGGAGAAGAACGTGTGGAGATCCTCGGTGGTCGAGATCATGTCACCGGCGGCGGAGATCCAGGAGACGTTGAAGCGGGTGACGTCGACCCCCTTCCACTGGCCGGCGTCCTCGTACCGGTAGTAGCCGTGAGCGTGCGGCTCGGGGATCTCCGGCGAGGTGCCCGGCACCACGGTGCCCGACAGTCCCAGCGGCCGCAGGATCAGCCGCTGCATCTCCTCGGCCAACGTGCGGCCGGTGACCTCCTCGATCAGCAGCTTGGCCAGCACGTAGTTGGTGTTGGAGTAGCTCCAGCCGGTCCCCGGCTCGAACCGCGCCGGCCTGGACAACGCCAGCCGTACGAGCTCCTCCGGCTGGTAGGTGTGGAACTGGTTGTCCACGTACTCCTGGCCCTGCCAGGGGATCCCCGGCGCGACCGTCCCGTCTTCGTAGTACTCGCCGGTGTGGTTGAACAGCCCGCTGGTGTGCTGCAGCAGCATGCGCACCGTGATCCGCCGGTCCAGCCCGAACCGGGGCAGGTAGGCATCCACCGGGGCGTCCAGCCCCATCTTGCCCTCGGCCACCAGTTGCAGCACCACGGTCGCGGTGAAGGTCTTGGTGGTGCTGCCGATCCGGAAGTGCCCGTTGGTCGGCGGCTTGGCGCTCTCGCCCAGCTTGCGCACCCCGGCGCTGCCGACCCACTCGCCCCGCTCATCGTGCACGCGCAACTGGACCCCGGCGAAACCGGAATCGACGATCTCCTCGATGGCCTTCTGCAGCTCCGGACGATCCTGCCCGGTGAGGGTGTGGGACATGGCTGTGCTCCTTGGGTTGCTTGGGTGGTGTGGGTCGCGTGGGTCGCGTGGGTTGTGTAGGTGGCGTGGGTTGCTTGGGTCGAGTCGTTGCGGTGGGGGTGTGGCCGCCCAGGGCGGCGATGAGGTGGCGCCGGCCGCCGAGGGAGGGCGTGCGCATGCTCTCGCCCGCTCACGCTCACGCCCACGCCCACGCGCTCCTTCGGAGGAAGCGGGTCAGAGGCTGCGGGCGGTGATATCGCCGTGGGAGGTGGTGGCGCGGATGTCGAGTTCGGCGGTGCCGTTGTTCTTGAGGGCGTTGCTGATGCGGCCGTAGGCGGTGCCGGCGTCCAGGGCGGCCGAGACGCCGGCGGCGGCGCCGACCGTGATGTCGCCGGACTGGGTGCGGAGCACGACGGTGCCGCCCATGGCCTCGGCGATCCGGATGTCGCCCCTCGCGGTGCTGATCTCCGAGGCCCCGCCCAGCCGGCCGACCTCGACGTCGCCGTCGACCGCGGTGAGACGGACGCTCGCGGCCTCGTCCAACGTGATCTGGCTGTACGCGCCTTCGAAAGCGACGTCGCCAAGGCGGCCGATGGTCCGGAGTTCGGCGCTGGCCGCCTTGGCCTCGACCCGGGAACCGGTGGGCAGCTTGACCGTCACCTCGATGGCTCCGGAGGGACCGAAGTACTGGTCCTTCGCCGCATTCTCGATCCGCAGGACTCCGTCGGCGTATTCGACCGTGGTCTGCTCGGCCGCCTTCACGTCGCGGCTCTTGGAGGCGTTCGCAGGCAGGACCTCGACCGCGGTGTCGGCCCGGTCCGCGGCGATGAACTGGACGCGTCCCGCGGGGATGTTCAGGACGGCGGAGATCGGGGCCGGGGTGTCGAACTTCTGCATCGTGCTCTCCCTTGTGAGTGTTGCTCGTTGTTTCCGAACGATGGAAACACTACGTTGCCTTTCCAGATTTCCGCAACGATATCTTTGCCTTGGAACAGCAAACTCGCAGGTAAATAGGCAAGAATCATTGCAACGCCCTCCCACTTAACGCAACGACAACCCGGCCGTCCGTTGCAATGCATTGAAGTTGAACGCTATGGTGGAGGCGTCAGGGAACGCCGAGCAGCACCATGGATCACCCGTGGGGCAAGAAGGGGGTCGTGATGCCGGGAGGCAGGCTCACCCAGCAGGAGCGCCAGCAGATCGCGGCGGGGCTGGCCGACGGTCTGGCCTACGCCGAGATCGCCCGCCGTCTCGACCGTCCGACCTCCACGATCACGCGTGAGGTGACCCGGAACGGCGGCCCCACCGGCTACCGCGCCGACCTGGCCCACCGCGCGACCCAGCAACGCACCCAGCGGCGCAGGCAGTCCACGCCCCAGGGAACGCAGGCGCTCCCGCAGCCCTACGGACGCGACGCCGAGGCCGTGCGCGACTACCAGGAGGCCCTCACCACCGTCTTCATGACCTCGGGCCTGCCCAAGATGATGGCCCGGGTGCTGGGTTGCCTCTACACCACCGACACCGGCAGCCTCACCGCCGCCGAACTCGCCCAGCGCCTGACGGTCAGCCCGGCGTCCATCTCCAAAGCGATCACGTTCCTGGAGGGCCTGGACCTCGTCCGCCGGGAACGCGACCAGCGCCGCCGCGAGCGCTACGTCGTCGACGACGACCTCTGGTACCAGTCGATGATCCGCAGCGCCCGGGCCAACGACCAGTTCATCGAGACCGCACGGCAGGGCGTCGGTGTCCTCGGTCACGGCACCCCGGCCGCCACGCGCCTCGAAAATGCCGCCCGCTTCCTCGACTTCGTCAGCGAAGGGCTCATCCGCGCCGCGGAACAGGGCCGCGAGGTCCTCTACAGCCGAACCGAAACCACGACCCCGGACGGCACCGCCACGCCGCACGCAGAGCGCGCATAACCGGCCGCCCCGACGGTCGTCCCGACGGCCGCCCCAACCATGACAGGAAGCCGGCCGCACTCTCGGCCCGGCAAGCTCGGAAACGTCCGCAACTCCCCATCGCGCGGTACGGACCTCAAGGAGCTGCGCAACTCCCGAGCCGGCACGGCCTCCTCGCCAATGCGCCTGCCGGCACCGGGGGTTGCCGGAAGGAGCCGCGCAACTCCCGGGCCGACATGACCTCCCCGCCAATCCCCCTGCCGACACGGGGAATACCGGCCCTGCCCGCCTCGTTGTGGCCCAGCAGGGGGCCCGTGCGACCCTTACGGGATCTGTTCGACTGTCCCCTACGGGATCCCCGGCCGGGTGTCCCCGCACTCGCCGTACGGCCTACAGGAATCCCCTACGCGTCACCGGAGGCCGCCCCGCCTCGCCGTTCACTACTCGCTCTCGGGCTGACGAGACGTCACGAAGGACCCCATCCCCGGCGTGGTGACGATGAGCCCTTCCTCCCGAAGGGCGGCGGTGACCTTACGAACGGTCACGCGCGCGACGCCGAATTCCTGCTCCATGCGCACCTCGGAAACCAGGTGCTTCGGCGGGTACGTGCCGTCCGCAATCCGCTCGCGGATCACGTCGGCGATCTGCTCCCACTTGGGACGCTTGAGCTCTCCCCGGAGCTCCTTCGAGACGAACGAACCCATTCCGGGTTCGGTATAGATCAGCCCCTCCGCCCGCAGTCCGCGATGCACCTTCTGAGCTGTCACCCCGGCAATGCCGAACTCTTCCTGAAGTTGGAGCACCGAGGGGATGCGGCCACCGGCCGGGTACGTGCCATCAGCGATGCGTTCGCGGAGCACATCGGCGACCTGATGCCATCTGGGCCGGTCCGGGGCGAATTCGATCACTTGAGCACGCTAAGCAAGCCGCTGCACAGCAAGCGAGATATTTCAGTGGTAGACACCTATAGCACCCATAGATATGCTGACTGACGGAAAGACCCCGGCGGGTGCGCCAACACCCCCGGGGCATGGCCAACGCTGCTCAAGGAGCGTCGACATGCTGAACCTTATGCGCCGAGCCGTCGCCCGGTTAAGGGGCCCGCGCCCCCTCGCCGCCCCTGGCCTCCCCCAGCCGCCGCGTCACCACCCACCTCAACGCCCGCCCCGCCGCCCCGAATCCCCCCTCGACGGCGACGCCTCCCGTCTCGTACGGCCGTACCTCCTGCTCCACGAGCGGCAGCAGGCCCGCCGCGAGCGGGCTTTTCTGCGCGACATCGACATGGCGGTTGCGTCATGAGGCGCGGCGGTATGCGGCTGCTCCCCTGGAGCGGGCCGGACGGGCAACCCTGTTTTCTGTCCGCCGACGACAGCGGCGGGTTTCTGTCACAGCTCGCCGACGAGATGGAAGAGGTGCAGGTGAGCACCGGCGAGGAAGTGTTGGCGCAGGCGACCGCACTGCTGCGAGGCCCGGGAGAGGCGTCTGCCGACGAGCTCCGGTTCTGTGTCCACAGGCTGTGTGAAGCGCTGCGGGACGCCCTGCGGATCGTCGAGAGCCGGGGCGGGCAGGCGGGTTAGCGGCGGAGGAGAGTAAGACAGCGGGGCCCGGCGGTGGTTAGCGCCGGGCCCCTCTTAGTCAGTCCTCAGGCTTGCTCGTTACGACAGCGCCAACCACGCCGCGCCCGCGACGACCAGGAGGGCGACGATGACGCCGACGATGACGCCCATGCGGGGGCCGGCCGACTGCTGGGGGGCCGCCGGGGCGCGGCGGCCGCCGGGGCCGGTCTGGGGGGTGCCGCCCTCGTCCACGAAGGCACGGAACATCTGCGTGCTGCCCGCCGGGTCGTAGTTCCCGTCGGCCTGGTTCTGCGGGTTGGTCGCCATGAGGCAGGACCCTAGCGAACCGGTGGCACGGGGGCACCCCTGGGGCGCGTGTGGGGCGACCGTGCGAGGAGGGGGACGGGCGGGCCGATGAGGAGGGTCGCCCGCGTGAGGTGTGCCACTCGTGAGCGATGTGGTCGCGTTGTGGGGATTTGGGGGGCGCATTCCGGCCACCCCCGCGGACCTGCGGCTTTGCGCGGGCCCGGTGATCGTTGACGGATCACGGACGCCGTCTTGGCGCAGCCTTTGCCTGTACATGCCACTCATTCGTTTGCCTTCAGCAACCAACTGTGCGTATGGTTGCCTCAAGCAACAAAGAAGTACGTCGAGCTGAGCGATGGATGCATGGAGGAGCCGGTGGCCGCTCACAGTCAGTACGAGGAGCTGGCCAGGCAACTCAGCGCCATCGGGGCCGTCAAGCGGGAGATGGGGCGGATCCTGCCCCAGGACTGCCCGCCGGCCTCGGCCGCCGTGCTCACCCTTCTCGACCGGCACGGCGAGATGCGGATGAGTCAGCTGGCCGAGCTGATGGCGATCGACATGTCCGTCACCAGCCGGCACGTGGCGCACGTCTGCGAGCGCGGCTGGATCGAGCGGGAGCCCGATCCGGCGGACAAGCGGTCGCGGCTGCTGCGTCTGACCCGGAGCGGCACGGAGGTGCTCCAGGAGCTCTCCGAGCGCTACACCGCCGCGCTCGCCCGGTATCTCGGCGACTGGAGCGACGACGACGTCGGTCTCCTCAACGAGCTGCTCGCCCGGCTCCGTACGAGCTTCGGCGACTGCCGGACCCGGGCGCACCACGACTTCGCCACCCGTAACGACTTCAGCACCCGTACACCCGCAGGATGAAAAGGAACCACATGGCTACGACCACACCAGCCGGTGTGCGGGGCGGCCACGCCAAGCATGGAGGCGGTCATCACCACGCCTCCGACGGAGCCCCCATGACGCACCGTCAGATCATGGAGGCGCTGTCCGGGCTGCTGCTCGGCATGTTCGTCGCCATCCTCTCGTCGACGATCGTGTCCAACGCGCTGCCGGAGATCATCCATGATCTCGACGGCGGGCAGAGCGCCTACACCTGGGTCGTGACCGCCTCGCTGCTGGCGATGACCGCGACCACGCCCCTGTGGGGCAAGCTCTCCGACCTGTTCAGCAAGAAGCTGCTGGTGCAGTTCGCGCTGGTCATCTACGTCGCGGGCTCGGTCGTCGCCGGTCTGTCGCAGAACACCGGCATGCTGATCGCCTGCCGCGTCGTGCAGGGCATAGGCGTGGGCGGTCTGTCCGCCCTGGCCCAGATCGTGATGGCCGCGATGATCTCGCCGCGGGAGCGCGGCCGGTACAGCGGCTACCTCGGCGCCACCTTCGCCGTCGCCACCGTCGGCGGCCCGCTGCTCGGCGGCGTCATCACCGACACCAGCTGGCTCGGCTGGCGCTGGTGCTTCTACGTGGGTGTGCCGTTCGCGGTGATCGCCCTGATCGTGCTGCAGAAGACCCTGAAGCTCCCCGTCGTCAAGCGCGAGGGCGTCAAGGTCGACTGGGCGGGCGCGTTCTTCATCAGCGCGGCGGTCTCGCTGCTGCTGGTGTGGGTGACGCTGGCCGGCGACAAGTACGACTGGATGTCGTGGCAGACCGCCGCGATGGTCGGCGGCGCGGTGGTGCTCGGCGCGGTCTTCGTCTTCGTCGAGACCAAGGCCAAGGAACCGATCATCCCGTTGCGGCTGTTCCGCAACAAGACGATCACCCTGGCATCGGTGGCCTCCCTGTTCGTCGGTATCGCGATGTTCACCGGCACCGTCTTCTTCAGCCAGTACTTCCAGCTGGCGCGCGGCAAGTCGCCGACGATGTCCGGCATCATGACGATCCCGATGATCGGCGGCCTGTTCATCTCCTCGACCGTCTCGGGCCAGGTCATCACCAAGACCGGCCGCTGGAAGGGCTGGCTGGTCTCCGGTGGTGTGCTGCTGACCGCCGGCCTCGGCCTGCTGAGCACGATCCGCTACGACACCGAGTACTGGCACATCGCGATCTTCATGGCGCTGATGGGTCTCGGCATCGGCATGATGATGCAGAACCTGGTGCTCGCCACGCAGAACCAGGTGGCGCCGTCGGACCTCGGTTCCGCCTCGTCCGTCGTGACCTTCTTCCGTTCCCTCGGTGGTGCGGTGGGCGTCTCGGCCCTCGGTGCGGTGCTCGCCAACCGCGTCACCCACTACGTCAAGGACGGCCTGGCCGAACTCGGCCCCAAGGCCGCCAAGGCCGCCGCCCACGGCGCCGGCAACAGCGGCGGCGGCATCCCGGACCTGGACGCCCTCCCGGCGCCGCTGCGCACCGTCATGGAGAGCGCCTACGGCCACGGTGTGGCCGATGTGTTCCTCTACGCGGCGCCCTGCGCGCTGCTCGCCTTCCTCGTCACCCTGTTCATCAAGGAGGTCGCGTTGAAGACGCGTGGCGGACTGGCCCAGAGCTCGGAGGACTCCCGGGGCGCGGAGGACTCCCAGCGTGCGGTGAACAGCGAGGCCGCCGGCGCTGCCTCTGGCGCCGGCGCAGCGGCCGGTCCGGTCGAGGAGCGGGAGCCCGCCCTCGTCGGTGCCGCACCGGTGACCTCGGACGACGGCGGCCACACCCCCTCGTGGGCGCAGCCGGCCGCGCAGCCCCTGCAGGGTTACGCCTCGGCCGGTGGCGGCGACGCCGTGCCCGCCGGGCCGTCCCTCCACGGCTTCGTCCGCAACGCGGAGGGCCACCCCGTCCCGCGCTCCGCGGTCACGCTGATCTCGCTCGGCGGCCGTCAGCTCGGCCGCGCGGTCGCCCAGGCCAACGGCTCGTACGTACTGAACGCGCCCGGCGCCGGCTCGTACGTGCTGATCGCGGCGGCCGACGGGCACCAGCCGCAGGCCTCCACGGTCGTCGTCGGCGACCAGCCGTACGGCTACGACATCCTGCTCAGCGGCACCAGCGGCCTCGGCGGCCAGGTGCGCAGCGCGGTCACCGGCGAGCCGGTGGCGGACGCCATGGTCGTCGTCACCGACGTCCGCGGCGAGGTGCTGGCCACCGGGAGGACGGGCGCCGACGGGTACTTCTCCTTCGACGAGCTGGCCCCCGGCACCTTCACGGTCGCGGTGAACGCCGCCACCTACCGGCCGGCCGCGCTGCCGGTCGAGATCGGCGGCCAGGGCACCACCCGCATCGAGGTCGAGCTGCTGTCCGGCGCGCGGGTGCAGGGCGTCGTACGGGCAGGTGGTCCGAACGGGGCCGGCCGCCCGCTGCCCGACGCCCGGGTGACGCTGGTGGACGCGGCCGGCAACGTCGTGGCCACCTCGACCACCGGTGAGGACGGCGCGTACGCCTTCACCGACCTGGACGCCGGTGACTACACGGTCATCGCGAGCGGCTACCCGCCGGTGGCCACGAGTCTCGCGGTCGACGCCCGCGGGGTCGACGGCTACGACGTCCAGCTCGCCCACCCCGGGGACTGACCCGGGGGGCCGGGGCCTGACCGTGCGTACGGCCAAGTCTGTACGGCCAGGTGCGCACGGAAGGTCCGTGCCGTAGGTCCGTGCCGTAGGTCCGTGCCGTAGGTCCGTACGGAATGGCGGCGCGGCAACCCGGGCAGCAAGACCCCGGGCCGGGACGCGCGATGAGCGGAGACGCGTCCCGGGCCGGACATCAGGACTCCGGCGGCGGTGTGGCGCACAGGCAGGGGACGGCCTGCACGCCGCCGCCGGGGTCCGACACTCCCCGAGCTCCCGGCTCAGCCGGAGCCCGGAGCCGGGGCACCACCAGCAACACAACGGGAGAGGCAATGACTTCGACGGGCGCGGGAGCTGCGGGCGTAAGGGCGCAGGTCCGCACACGGGACGGCTGGGCGGTGCAGCACGCCGTGCTGACCGTCACCGACATGACGGGCGCGCAGGTGCTGCGTGCCGCGGCGGACGAGGACGGTGCCGTCCGCAGCGAAGCGCCGCTGCCCGCCGGCCCGTACACGGTCATCGTGACGGCCGTCGGTTACGCACCGGTCGCCTCCAGCGCGATCGTGACGGCGAGCGGCCGGATGGAGGTGGGCAACGTCGTGCTGGCCCGGCAGGGCGGGGCCGAGCTGCCGCCGCCCGGCGCCTGGACCATCGACCCGATGCACTCCACGGTGGGCGCGGTCGCCCAGCACCTGGGCATCTCCAGCGTGCACGGCCGGTTCACGGAGTTCAGCGGCCGCATCGAGATCGGCGAGGACCTGGGGAGGTCGCGGGTCGACGCGGTCATCAAGGCGTCGTCGATCGACACCGGCAACGGCATGCGCGACGGACACCTGCGCAACGAGGACTTCCTCAACGTCGAGGTGTACCCGGAGATCACATACCGCAGCACCGGACTGTCACCGGCCGGCCCGGACCGCTGGACCGTGCACGGCGACCTGTCCCTGCACGGCGTCGTCCGCCCGGTGGACCTGGACCTGAGCTACCTCGGCACCGGGCCCGACCCGTGGGGCGGCGTCCGCGCGGCCTTCCGCGCCACCGCCGAACTGCGGCGCGAGGACTTCAAGATGAACTACAACCAGGTCGTGGCCGCCGGCATCGCCGCGATCGGCACCACCCTGAAGGTCGAACTGGACATCCAGGCGGTGCAGGGGGAGAACCTGCCGATGGCGTGAGGCGGGGCGTACGTGGGAACTCGTGGGGCACGTGGGATCTCGTGGGGCCGAAACGGGCCGCGTAGAGATCCTGCGCCGCGCTACTGGACGTAGCGCGAACGCCTCGCCACGTAAGGACGGTCAGAACAGATCGCGGTACTGGTTGAAGCCAGAGCCGACCTTTACCCGGGACGTGAACGGCGACGACGCCTTGCCCGTCCCCTTGTACAGCCACAGGTTGCCCTGGGGATCGCGGGCGAGGAGGTCGCTGTGGCCGTCGCCGTCGACGTCACCCGTGGCCACCAGCTTGTTGAACTGGTTCCAGCCGGCGCCGACCTTCACGCGGGACGCGAACGGCTTCCGCAGATCGCCCGTCCCCTTGTACAGCCAGAGGACGCCCTGCTTGTCGCGGGCGACGATGTCCGGCTTGCCGTCACCGGTCAGGTCGCCCTGACCGGCGATCTGGGTGAACTGGTTCCAGCCGGGGCCGACCTTGACACGCGGTGCCAGCGAGCCGTCCGCCTTGCTCTGAAAGCGCCACAGGACGCCCTGCTTGTCGCGTGCCAGCAGGTCGGAGTGCTTGGCGCCGCCCAGGGTGCCGGGGGAGAAGGCGGCGTTGTACTGACCCCAGCCGGTGGCCACCTTCTTGAGGCGCCCGTCCCGCCAAAGGTTCAGCACGCCGTTGTCCATGACGTGGTACGCACCGTCCTGGTAACCGGTCAGGTCGAGGTCGATCGACACCCCGTACCTGAAGTGCGGCCAGACATAGGCGCCCGAGCGGTCGTCGAAGCCGCCTTTCCCGTCCGCCATGTAGACGTACATCTGGCCCGACGGCAGGATCCCGGAGAGGAGGAAGAACGGCGCGGCCGGGGTGGGCTTGTGCGGCCCGGCCGCGGTGGCGCTCCGGGCGACGTTCTTCGCCGGACCGGTCGTCGCAGGAGCGTCGGCCAGAGCGGTGCCGGCGGTCGCACCGGCCAGGACGACGGCGATCGCCGAGGTAGCGAGACGCGCCAGCGCGCGTGCACGCCTGGAAGGCTGGGTCACGTAGGACTCCATGAGGTATGCGGAATCGGCGGTGCGCTCCGCGTAGGTGAGCAGAGCACCCGCACTATTGTCCGGATCTTGGTACATGTGTCCAGTGGTTTTGGGGTGTGCTGTGGAATGCTGAATTCCGCCCGGAGGGCAACGCGGAGGCAACGCGGAGGGCAACGCGGAGGGCAACGCGGAGGGCAACGCGGAGGGCAACGCGGAGGGCAACGCGGAGGGCAACGCGGAGGGCGGCATCCCCGTTGGGGATAGCCGCCCTTGGTGGTGACTCGCACCGGATCGGAAAACGGTACGGGCCCCCTGACTGAGGCCCCGCCCCGATCACCCCCTCGCCTGCTCCTCTCCCCGCGGCCCGCCCCGCATCGCCTCGATTCCCGCGATCTGCAGGTCGAGCGCGAAGGCGAAGTCCCGGTCCAGCATGGCCACGGCCGACCGGCCCGTACGGACGCGGTCGGCACGGAGGGACAGCTCCATCGTCTCGGCGAACTCCGGGCGCCCCGAGATGGCCGAGATGACCTGCTCGAAATAGTCGTCCAGGCTGATGCCCGCCGCCCGGCACCGCGCCTCGTGCGTCGCCCGGATCGTCGCGAAGCCGTAGACGAAGTGGAACAGCGACGCCAGCGCGCCGGACGTGCGCTCGACGTCCAGGCCGCTGCGTCCCATCACCCGCAGCGTGGCGTTGGAGAACGCCGTCGAGTGCGGGCCGATGTTGATGAACTCGCCCAGCAGCCGGGCCGCCCAGGGGTGGCGCAGCAGCATGTCGCGGTAGCCGATGGCGAGGACCCGGAGCTGTTCGCGCCAGTCGGCGCCCGGCTCCGACTCGTCGGGCAGGGGCAGTTCGCCGGCCACCGCGTCGACGGCCAGCTCCAGCAGATCGTCCTTGGTGTCGACGTACCAGTAGACGGACATCGCGGTGACGCCGAGCTCGGCGGCGAGCCGGCGCATCGAGAACCTCGCCAGCCCCTCGTCGTCCAGCAGCCGGACGGTCGCCCCGACGATCTTGTCGAGGTCGAGTCCGGCCGGCTGCTCCGCCTTGCGCTTGAGCGGGGGGCGCTCGGTCAGCCAGACGCTGTGCGGCCGCTTACCGGCACGGCCGTGGGTGGCGGTCATGGCGTCCGTCCTCTTCTTCTTCACGTTTTCACGTGTTGCCCGGCATTCAGGTTCGGCACGTCGGCGTGCACGGCCTTCGCATTCGGCACGTCGGCGTGCACGGCCTTCGCATTCGGCGCGTTGGCCTGCACGTTCGGCGCGGCGGCACGTTGGCCCTTGCGTCCGGCACGTCGGCGTTCCACGATCTTCTGCACCGTCGATGCTATTCCGCGGCAGCGGCGGCCGCTTCCGTTGCCGCCGATCTCGCCCCTCACCCCACCTGCGCCTTCTGCGCCTCCTGTGCCTCCTGCGCCTCTCGTGCCTCGGACGCCTCCGGTGTCCCCTGCTCATGGCCGGCGCGTTCCGCCCGGCGCAGGAGTACGGCGGCGAGCAGTCCGCCGAGGAACACCGCGGCCGCGCCGACCAGCTGGCTGGTGCCGATGCCGGAGGCGAAGGCGTCCTGGACGGCGGTGCGTCCGGCGGCGGTGTGCGTACGGGCGAGGGCCGCGGAGAGCGAGCCGGCGCCCGCGGCCGCCAGCGGGAGCAGCGCTGTGAAGCGGGAGTTGAGGACCGCGCCGAGGACGGCGACGCCGAGGCCCTGGCCGAATTCCATCAGCGTGCCGTTGACCCCGGCGCCCACTCCCGCCTTGGCCGGCGGGATGGCGGACATGATCGCGTTGGCCATCGTCGGCATGGCCAACGCGACGCCGACGCCCATCACGATGAGACCGGTGAGCATGCCGCCGTAGCTGTGTCCGCCGAGCACCGCTATGGCGGCGAGTCCGGCGGCGAGCAGCGACATACCGGTGATGATCATGCCGGGGGTGCCGAACTTCGGCATCAGACGGGCGCCCAGGCCGGTGAAGTTGATCAGGATGACGGTGACGGCGAGCGGCGCCATCCGCAATCCGGCGTCCAACGGACCGTACCCGAGCACCAGTTGGAGGTGCTGGGTGAGCAGGAACATCGAGCCGCCCATCCCGAAGGCGACCAGGATGCCGCCGGAGACCGCGCCGATGAACCGGCGGTTGCGGAAGAAGTGCATGTCCAGCATGGGGTGGGGGGTGTGCAGTTCCCATCCCGCGAAGAGGGCGAGGCCGGCGATCCCGATGGCGGCGGAGATCAGCACCTGGCCGGAGAGCCAGCCGGCGTGCGGCCCGGAGATGATCGCGAAGACCACCCCGCCCATACCGATCATGGAGAGCAGGGCGCCGAGGAGGTCCATGGGGGTCCCCTCGCCCGCGGCCGTTCGAGGGTCGGAGAGCTCGCTGCCGCGGCTCTTGGACTCGGGGACGAGGGTGACGACGGCCGCCACCGCCATGAGGGCGACGGGGAGGTTGACCAGGAACAGCGAACCCCACCAGAAGTGGTCGAGCAGCGAACCGCCGATCAGCGGGCCGGCGGCGAAGCCGAGGGAGTTGACCGAGCTCCAGATGCCGATCGCCTTGGGGCGCTCCTCGTCGTCGAAGATCTGCATCACGACCGCGAGCGTGGTGGTGACCAGCAGCGCACCGCCGACGCCCATACCGGCCCGGGCCGCGATCAGCTGGCCGGGCGACTGGGCGAGCGCGGCCCCGAGCGAGGCCAGGCCGAACAGCACCAGGCCGACGGCGAGCATCTTCTTGCGGCCGTACCGGTCGGCGGAATTGCCTGCGGTGAGCAGCAGGCCCGACTGGACCAGCGAATAGGCGTTGATCATCCACTGGACGTCGGCGGTGGTCGCGCCCAGCTCCTCGGTGAGGGAGGGGATGGCGACGTTCAGGACGGTGTTGTCGAGGACGACCGTGAGCTGGGCGACGCAGATGACGGCCAGGATCAGCCAGCGGGCGGCATGCCGGCCCGGCGGGTGGAGCGTGGTGGTTGCGGCGTCGGACGCCACGGGGGACGGCATACGGGCTCCCTGTACGGTGCGAGCGGTTGCCATACACCGTACAGGGGTACTTATACGCCGTACATTTGGTTTTCGGCCGAGTGGGGCTCTGTGGGGGCCGAGTGGGGGTGGGGGCCGAGTGGGGGCGGGGGGTCGAGTGGGGGCGGGGGGTCGAGTGGGGTCGACCGGCGTCCGTACTGGTCAGGCCCTCTTCGTCAGGTCGTAGAAGGTGGCGCTGCCGACCGTGACCTTCGTGAAGGTCTTCTCGACCCAGGAGCTGATCCGGGACGAGTGACCCTGTCCGCCGCCCGGCCCACCACGGCCACCACGTCCGCCGAAGCCGTCCCGGCCGCCCGCGATGAAGTAGTGGATCTTCCCTTCCGTGACGTACTTCTTGAACTGGGCGAGGGTCGGCGACGGGTCACTGCCGTTGAAACCGCCGAGCGCCATCACCGGCTTCTGGGAGGCCAGCTGGTAGCCGGCGGCGTTCTGCGAGCCGATGGCCGCAGCGGCCCAGGTGTAGTCGCCGGCGTTCTTCTCCAGCAGGGCCTTGGCCCGGGCACTCACCTTGCTGCCGTTGAGCAGGCCGCCCATTCCGCCGCCCCTGCCACCACGCATACCGCGTATGCCACGCACGCCGCGCACGCCATGCATACCGGGTAGGCGACCGGCGGCGGTTCCGGGGCCTCCAGGCGCTCCGGCGGCTCCGGCCTGCGCGCCGCCGCCCGGCAGCGCGCCGCCCGGCAGCCCGCCGCCGCCCGGCAGAGCGCCGTTGTTGCCGCGCCACATGCCGTGCCGGCCTCCGGGGAAGCCACCGCCCGGCCCGCCCATACCGCCGCGCACCGAGGGCCCGGCCGTGATGATCGAACCGCCCTTGGGCGTATTGATGGTGTCGAGCGTGTACGCGACCGGCCCGGCCAGCGCCGTCACCACCCCGAGCCCCGCGGCGACGACACCGAGCCGCCGGATGGCGGGGACCCGGGCCGCCGCCACCTCCTGGCCCGCCGCCTCTTGCTGGTCCGCGGTCACCTGCTGGTCCGCAGCCACCTCCTGGCCCACCGCTGCCGTCTTCCGTACGTCCAGCAGAAGCCCCACCGCAGCCAGCGTCCCGAGCGCCAGTACCGTCCAGCGCAGCCACGGCAGCCAGTCGGGCGAGCGGTTCAGCAGGACGTACGACCAGCCCGCGGTCACCGCGACCGTCAGCGCCAGCACGACCGACGCCAGCCGCCCGCCGCGCCGCCACAGCAGGGTCGCGCCCATACCGACGAGCGCCGCGATGTACGGGGCCAGTGCGATGTTGTAGTACTGGTGAAAGATCCCGGACATGAAGCTGAACGTCGTGAAGGTCATCAGCAGCGCGCCGCCCCACACCAGGAACTCGGCCCGCTGACCGGCCTGTTCAGCGGCGAGGCCGGCCGGGGAGGTCACGGTGACGACCGGGGAGGTCGCGGCACCGCCTGGAGAGCTCGCGGCACCGGCCAGAGATGTCGCAGTGACGGCCGGAGAGGTCGCAGTGACGGCCGGATCGGCCCCGGCCCGGTCGGCCCCGGGCCGTTCGACGCCACCCCGGTCGGGCGCGGCGGGCACGGCGCCGGCATCCGTACGCCGGGCCCGCCACAGCAGCCCCACCGCCACCACCAGCAGGATCAGCGCGGCCGGCAGCAGCCAGGAGATCTGCCCGCCCATGTCGGACGAGAAGAGCCGGGTGAGGCCGGTCTCGCCCCAGCCGCCGCCCCCGCCCGGGCCGCGTCCGCCTCCGCCGACACTGCCGGTCTCGTTGCCGCTGATCCGCCCGAAGCCGTTGTAGCCGAAGGTCAGCTCCAGGAAGCTGTTGGTCTGCGAGCCACCGATGTACGGCCGCGAGGACGCCGGCCAGAGCTCGACGATCGCCACCCACCAGCCGCCGGACAGCACGATCGCCAGCCCGGCGAGCAGCAGTTGACCGAACCGCTTGCGCAGGCCCACCGGCGCGCAGCAGGCGTAGACCACGGCGAGCGCCGGGAGGATCAGCCACGCCTGCAGCGTCTTGGTGAGGAACCCGGCGCCGAAGCAGAGCCCGGCCAGCACCAGCCACTTCGTCCGACCGTCCGCAAGGGCACGCAGTACGGCCGCGATCGCGCACACCATCAACAGGCACAGCAGCGCATCGGGGTTGTTGAACCGGAACATCAGCGCCGCCACCGGAGTCACCGCCAGCGCCCCGCCGGCGAGCAGCCCCGCGCCCGCCCCGAACCTCCGCCGTACGGCCGCGTACAGCACACCGACGGTCGCCACGCCCATCAGCGCCTCGGGCACCAGGATCGCCCAGGAGCTGAGGCCGAAGAGGCGTACGGAGAGTGCCATCGGCCAGAGCGCGGCCGGCGGTTTGTCGACGGTGATCGAGTTCGCGGCGTCGGACGAGCCGAAGAAGAACGCCTTCCAGCTCTCGCTGCCGGCCTGTACGGCGGCCGAGTAGAACTGGTTGGCGTAGCCGGAGGCGGACAGGCTCCAGAGATAGAGCACGGCCGTGACCAGCAACAATGCCACCAGCGCGGGCCGCTCCCAGCGCTCCCGGGGCGGGGTGCCAAGGGAGGACGGATACGGGTGTGGGTGCGGGCCCGGATTGGGGTCCGGATGCGGAGGCGGGTTCATCGGGTGCTCCTGGAAAAGTCGTGGTTCTGGTGGTCGTGCAGTTGGGCGCCCCCTCGGGCGCCCCCGCGGGCGTCCTCGCGGGCGTCCTCGCGGGCGTCCTCGGCGGCGTCCTCCGCTGGGTGCTCCACTGCGTCCTCCGCTGCGTCCCGGCGCTCGCGGTCCGGGAACACCCAGGCGCGGAAGAGCAGGAACCGCAGCACCGTCGCCGCCAGGTTGGCGGCCACCAGCACCGCCAGTTCGGTGCCGTGCGAGGACGGCCCGCTGGCCGCGTCCAACGCGGCCAGGGACCCGCTGGTCAGGACCAGGCCGATGGCGAAGACCACCAGACCCTGGGCCTGATGGCGGACGGCCCGGTCCCGCCCGCGCACCCCGAAGGTGAGCCGCCGGTTGGCTGCCGTATTGGCCATCGCGGACAACAACAGTGCGGCGGCATTGGCCGGTTGGGCGCCGGTACCGAGCCGGCAGAGGGAGTAGAGCCCGAGGTACAGCAGGGTGCTGAGCCCGCCGACGACACAGAAGCCGACGAGCTGACGGGCCAGCCCGCCCGGCACCCCGGGCAGCTCCCGGTCGCGCGGATCGTCCCCGAACGGCCGGGCCAGCCGGTCCAGCGGCAGCGCCCCGGTCGCCAGCGCCCGTCCCACCCGCCAGACGCCCTTCAGGTCGTCGGCGGCCGTGCGTACGAGGTGCACGGTGCTGTTCGGGTCGTCGACCCAGTCCACCGGCACCTCGTGGATCCGCAGCCCGGCCCGCTCCGCGAGCACCAGCATCTCGGTGTCGAAGAACCACCCGGTGTCCTCGACCATCGGAAGCAGCCGCTCCGCGACATCGCCCCGTATGGCCTTGAACCCGCACTGCGCGTCGGAGAAGCGAGCGGCGAGCGAACCCCGCAGGATGAGGTTGTACGTTCGCGAGATGAACTCCCGCTTCGGTCCGCGAACGACCCGCGCGCTCCGGCTGAGCCGCGAACCGATCGCCAGATCCGAGTGTCCGGAGATCAGCGGGGCCACCAACGGCAACAGGGCATTGAGGTCCGTCGACAGATCGACGTCCATATAGGCCAGCACCGGCGCCTCGGAGAGCGACCACACGGTGCGCAGCGCCCGTCCGCGCCCCTTCTGTTCCAGCCGTACGGCCGTGACCTCGTCGATCGCGTCATCGAGCCGTGCGGCGACCTCGGGCGTACGGTCGGTGCTCGCGTTGTCCGCGATGGTGATCCGGAAGCCGTACGGGAAGGTCCGCGCGAGGTGCTCGTGCAGCCGCCGGACGCAGCGCTCCAGATCCGCCTCCTCGTTGTAGACGGGGATGACCACATCCAGCACGGTCGCGGTCCGGTCGAGGCACAGATGCTCGCGAGGTGGCAGGGAGCCCCATGGTGTGTCGGGCGGCTGTGTCGTCGTCATGCCCCCGACCCTCGCCAACCGCCCTGTCACGGCCGTGTGGTGAGCCTGTGGCCTTGCTGTGAGTGGCTGGGTGGTGAGCGATACGGGTAACCCCGCCGGCAGGGTCACCGCGAAGACGGATGCACCGCCACCGCGAAGAGAAGACGGGGGGCACTGTCACCGCGAAGAAAAGACGGGTCGGCGTCACCGCGAAGAGAAGACGGGCGGCTTCGCCGTGAAGACGGCAGCGTCACCGTGAAGACGGCAGCGTCACCGTGAAGACCGTCCGCCCCGGTGCGCTCTCGACGCCGACCGTACCGCCGTGCGCGGCCACCACAGCCTGCACGATCGCTAGCCCGAGTCCGGTGCTGCCGGCTGCCCGCGAGCGCGAGGCGTCCCCACGCGTGAACCGCTCGAACACCCGCGGCAGGAGGTCGGCCGGAATGCCGGGCCCGTCGTCCTCCACCTGGAGCCGGACGGCGGACTGTGGAGCTTGGCCGTGCCGGGCCCGCCCCTGTAGGGCCCGAACCGGTGAGACCTGACCACCCGGCGACGCCTGCCCCGATGAAGCCTGACCCGGTGGGAGCTGTCCTGGTGGGACGTTCCCCGGTGGGACCTGTCCCGCTGGCGCCTGCCCCTGCGGGACGTTCCCCTGCGGGACGTTCCCCTGCGGAACCTTCCCCTGCGGCGCAGCCGCTCCAACCGCCGGGACCACCCGGGCCGTCACCGTCGTCCCCTCCGGTGTGTGCGTCCGGGCGTTGGCCAGCAGGTTCACCAGGACCTGGTGCAGCCGCCCGCCGTCCCCGTGGACCCACGCCGGCTCGTCCGGCAGCTCCAGCCGCCACCGGTGCCCGGGCCCGGCCGCCCGGGCATCGCTCACCGCGTCCACCACCAGCGGCGAGAGATCAGTGCTCTCGTACGAGAGCGGGCGCCCCGAATCGAGCCGTGCGAGCAGCAACAGGTCCTCCACCAGCCCCGTCATCCGCTCCGCCTCGGACTCGATCCTCCCCAGGGCGTGCCGGGTCACCGGCCCGGGCCGCTCGTCCCCGCGCCGGGTCAGCTCGGCGTACCCCCGGATCGACGCCAGCGGCGTCCGCAGCTCATGGCTGGCGTCGGCGACGAACCGCCGCACCCGCATCTCGCTCTCCTGACGCACCGACAGCGCCGAGCCGACGTGTCCCAGCATCCGGTTGAGCGCCGCCCCGACCTGCCCCACCTCGGTCCGGGCATCCGCCTCCGCCGCCGGTACGCGGACGTGCAGCGCCACCTCGCCCTGGTGCAGCGGTAGTTCGGAAACCCGGGTGGCGGTGGCGGCGAGCCGGCGCAGCGGCCGCAGCGCGATCCCCACCATGCTCGCTCCGGCGATCCCCGCCGCGACCAGCCCGGCGACCGTCACACACGTCTCGATGAGCACCAGCCGGCCGACCGTGTCCTGGACCTCGCCGAGCGGCAGCCCGGCCACGAGTGAGCCGTCCTTCGCGGACTGCACGCGGTAGTCGCCGAGCCCGGGCAGCTCGGCGGTGTGCGGGCGGCCGTCCCGCGGTACGCGGTCCAGCGCCGCGACCTGCTCACGGGTCAGCCACGCCAGCCGCTCCGAGGGGTCCCGGCTGGTCGAATTGTTCAGCCGAGCCCCCACGTCGAGGGCACCGTCCGGCCCGACCCGCGCCCCCACCGTGCCCACGCGCTGGTCGCCCATCGCGACGAAGTCGAGGGTCTGGTTCCGCATCGGGTCGTGCGGCCGCGGCATCATCGCCCGCCCCACGTTGCCCTCCAGCCTCTCGTCCAACTGCCCCTGGAGGTACGAGTGCAACGCAATGGTGGTGACGACCCCGATCACCGACCCCACAACGGCAATCAGAGCCACCGCCGACACCACCAGCCGCGTCCGCAACGTCCACCGCCGCCCGACCGTCCGCCGCCCGCCAGCGGACGTACGCCCACCCCCGTCCCCACGCCCGGACGCGAGCCCAGAAACGCCCGACCGCTCGCGTGGCAGAACGGGCGAGTACACGGCCCCGGCCGCGGACGAGAGCCCAGACACGCCTCCCGTTACGGACGCACCTCCCGTTACGGACGCACCTCCGGTTACGGGCGAGGGCGCGCCTCCAGTTACGGGCGCAGGCGCGAACCCGGCCAGGGGCGAGGGCGCGCCTCCGGAAGCAGGCGCGGATCCGGCACCCGAAACGGGCGCCGCCGCCGGCCCCGGAAGGGATGTCGCCGCGGCCTCCGGATCGGGAGCGGGAACAGGACCGAGACCGAGGCCGGCAACCTGATCAGGAACAGGACCGGGATCGAGAACAGAACCCGGACCAGGAGTAGGTTCAGGCAGAGGCACCACCGTAGGACCGGCCACCGCTCCGCTACCCGCCCGGCTTGATCAGATAGCCCGCACCCCGCCGCGTATGGATCATCGGTGCCCGCCCCGCATCGATCTTCCGCCGCAGGTACGAGATGTACAGCTCCACGACATTGGCCTGGCCGCCGAAGTCATAGCTCCAGACCCGGTCGAGGATCTGGGTCTTGCTCAGCACCCGCCGCGGATTGCGCATCAGATACCGCAGCAACTCGAACTCCGTGGCCGTCAGGTGGATTTCCTGTCCACCCCGCCACACCTCATGACTGTCCTCGTCCAGCACCAGATCGCCCACCGTCAGCCGCGACTCGCTCCGGGCGGCCGCCGCCCCGGCCCGGCGCAGCAGGCCCCGCAGCCTGGCCACCACCTCCTCCAGGCTGAACGGCTTGGTGACGTAGTCGTCCCCGCCGGCCGTAAGCCCGGCGATCCGGTCCTCGACCGCATCCTTGGCCGTCAGGAACAGCACCGGCACGTCCGGCAGTTCGCGCCGCAGCCGTCCGAGCAGCGTCAGCCCGTCCATGTCCGGCAGCATGACGTCCAGCAGCACCGCATCCGGCCGCCAGCTACGGGCGGAGCGCAGCGCCCCCGCGCCATCCCCTTCGGCACGGATGTCCCAGCCTTCGTACCGCAGCGCGAGCGACAGCAGATCGGCGAGCGAGGACTCGTCGTCGACCACCAGCACCCGCACCGGGCTGCCGTCCGGCCGCAGCAACTCCGGCTGCTTCCCGGGCACTCTCCTGGACGCAAAACCCGCCGGAACCGAACCCGCCGGAACCGCCGTAACCGGAACCGACGAAACCGGAACTGACGAAGCATGAAGAGCCGCTGAAGACGACGAAGTCACGGTCATGCCGGTGAGCCTGATGCCCGCTCGTGAGAGCTCCCTTGCTCCTTCCTGTGAATCTCCTGAGAATCCCGGACGCCGGCCACGACCGGGCCCATGCTCGGTCCGCAACCGGGTCCGTGACCGGCCTGGGCCGCCCCCCGCGCGGTCCAGGCCGATCACCACTGCCCCAAGCATGGCACCCCCCACTGACAATCACTCTGACCAGCACTTTTGCCTCTTAACGGGTACCTCACCCACCCACCCAGGACCACCCGGCGTACCGTCCCCCCATGACACACGACCCTTTGATACACGGCCCGTTGACACACGACCCTCTGCCGCCGGCCCCTCCCACGCACACCTCCCTTCCGGGCGACTCGCTGACCCTCGTCGCCCTCTCCGGCAGCCTGCGCGCCCGTTCCTCCAACGGCGCGGTGCTGAACTCCGCCCTCACCCTGTGGAACGGCCCCGCCACCACCGCGGACATCGGCGCCCTCCCGCACTTCAACCCCGACCTGGACGGAGAGGACGCCACTCCTCCCGCCGCCGTCGCCGCCCTGCGCACCGCCGTCGCGTCCGCCGACGCCCTGCTCATCGTCAGCCCGGAGTACGCGCACGGAGTCCCCGGCGTCCTCAAGAACGCACTCGACTGGCTGGTCAGCAGCGGCGAGGTGGTCCACAAGCCGGTCGCGGTGATCACCGCGTCCCCGTTCCCCACCGGCGGCGATTACGCCAACGCCCAACTCCGGGAGACCCTGCGCATGATGACCGGCGAGGTCATCACGGCCGCCTGCCGTGAAATCCCCGCGATCGGCCCGAAGATCGACGCCGCGGCGGAACGCGTCTCGGACGAGGCCACCCTCACCGACCTGGCCGCGGCCCTGGCCCACCTGGCCACCGCCGCAACGGAAACGCCGGCAGCCCACTAGCGCCCCGGGCTACCTGGCACACCGCCAGCGCACCGTCAGCCCACTGATCCACCACGGTCTCCATCACGGCCTACACCACAGCCTCTGCTCCGGCCTCCAACCACGGTCCCGCCCGGTCTCCTCCACCTTCCCCGCCCCGGCCCCCCGGTCCGTTCTCCCGCACGGTCGGTCTACCCCCCGTTCTCCACCCCCGCTCCCACCCCGAACAACCGCGCCGCATTGCCGTAACAAACACCGCGCAACCACTCCTCCCCCATCCCCAACCGGGCCAGCGCCTCCAGTGCATGGGCGTACCCGTAGGGGATGTTGGGGAAGTCGCTGCCGAAAAGGACCCGTTCACCGAGCTCCGCCAGCCGGGGGCGCTCGGCCCGTGGGAACGGCGCGGTCCGTTCCGCGAAGTCCGTGAAGGCCATCGTCGTATCGAGGTGCACACCGGGATACCGTTCGGCCAGCTCCAGGAAGTCGGCGTACTCCGGCATCCCCAGGTGCGCGATGATCAGCCGGAGCCGGGGATGCCGGGCCAGCACCCGCGCGATCGGCTCCGGACCGGTGTGCTTACCCGCCGCGGGCCCCGACCCGCAGTGCACGACCACCGGCACCCCCGCCTCCGCGACGGCCCCCCACACCGCATCGAGCCGGGCATCGGCCGGGTCGTACGCCCCCACCTGCACATGCGCCTTGAAAACGCGTACCCCGCCGGCGAGTTCGTCCCGTACATACGCCTCCGCGCCGTCCTCGGGGAAGAACGTCGCGGTCCGCAGACAATCCGGCGTACGGGCCGCGAAGTCGGCCGCCCAGCCGTTCAGCCACTGCGCCATTCCCGGCTTGTGCGGATAGATCATCGACGTGAACGCTCGTACGCCGAAGCCGCGCAGCACCGCCAGCCGCTGGTCCTCCTCGAAGCGGTACGTGATCGGCCACTCCCGGCCCACCAGCGGCCCGGCCGCGTCGAAATACGCCCAGACCTTCGCCATCACGCGCTCCGGCATGAAGTGCGTATGGACGTCGATCAGCCCCGGCAGGCCCAGCCCCCGCCAGAACGCCCCCACCCTCTCGTCCCCGTCCGCCACCCCGACCCCTCCTCGTTCCTCCGCCACACCGACGGCCGCCACCCGTCGGGCACCGGCCGCTCCCAGCCTCGCAGGCGCGCCCGGCCCAGCAGAACCCTGCGCCACAGCCGAGCCCTCCCTCCCAGCAGAACCCCGCACGCCAGAGGAACCCCGCGCCTCAGAGGGACTCCCAAGAAGCACCGTCAGAAGCACTCCTCAGAAGAACTCCGCACCGCAGAGCAACTCGGAAGAACCCAGGAGAACCAAGGAGAACCAAGGAGAGCGCCCAAAGAACCCGAAGAACCCTGAAGAACCCAGAAGAACCCGCCCCCGCAAAAGCGCACCGCCCATCGCACGCCCAGAACAGACCCGCACGGTCAGGACAGACCCGGGCGCCAGAACAGACCCGCGCGCCATAACAGTCCGCCACGGTCAGAACAGACCTTCCTGCTCCCCTCCCCGCTCCGGCGCCCCCGGTACCGCCGTACGGGCCGGCAACACCGGCACGGTCGTCACCCGCCCCGTGGCCGCCCCCAGCACCCACCCCGACAGCAACCGCGCATCCATCACCGCAACCGGCCACGACCCACCGGCCCACGCACCCTGACCGGCCCCCTGACCCGCACCCCCGGAACGCCGCCCCTCAACCCCACCCACTGGGCCCACTGGGCCCACTGACCCGCCTGACCCCATGGGCCCCACTGGTCCCGAGGAGATGAGGGCATCCCCTCCCGCCAGCCGGAGATACACATCCGACCCGACCCCGGCCAGCACCTCCCCCACGATCTCCGCTCCCGCCGTCAGCCCGCCCAACACCGCCGCACCGGCCGGTACCCGGTCGAGCCCGAACAGCTCCGTATGGTCCGTACACGCGAACTCCACCGGCTCCAGCGTCTCCGGCCATCCAGTCAACGCCTTTGCCATCGCGTGCAGTTGAGCCAACTCGGCGCACCGCTCCGGTACCGTCGGCAGCACCCCCCGCGCCGCCCGCTTCGCCGCCTTCGTGAAGCGGTCCGGGATCCCCAGGGCACTCCCCAACACCGCCTCGGCCCGTCGCGCCGCCATCAGCGGACCGCGGCCCAGCCATGCGTACGCCACCGCCCCCTGCTCCACCAACCGCGCCGGCCCCCGCTCGGCGGCCGTGATCCCCACCTTGAGCAGACCGGGCCCGAAGTACGCGAGGTAGACGGCGTACGGACGCGGGTCATCGGCCATGGTGTCCGCGGCCACCGACCGCGACCGGTCCAGCTGGGCGCACCGCGCGCACTGATCCTTGGCGCTCTCCCCGTCCAGCACCGCCGAATACGGGCACAGCAGCCAACGGCCGGCCCGCCGCACGCCCAGACAACGGCGCTCGCCCTGCGCCGCGAAGGCCAGCCTCTTCCCCACGGGGAGCGGACTCTCCCGCTCCTCGTCCCGCTCGGCGCAATACCAGCCCAGCCGCTGCCCGAACCACGCCGAGGCCCCCTCCGCCCCAGCCCCCGCCGGAGCCGCCACACCGGCCCTCGTCAGCCCGTCAGGCTCCCTCAGCCCGTCAGGCTCCCCCAGCCCCCCACCGGCCTCGCTCAGCGCTCCGGAGGCCGTCAGCGCACCAGTCACCGGCCCAGCCCTGGACCCCGCTCCGCCCGGCCCGGACCCCACTCCCGGCCGCAGCCCCAGCCCTGGCCCCGCCCCCGGCCGTACCCCCGAACCACCGCCCGACCAGCGCGGTCCCGTACATCGCCACCACACCTCGCCAGCGTACGACTCGCCACTGACAACGCCCGCCTCCCGCAGAGCGCCAGCTTCCCGCAGAGCGCCGCCTCCCGCACAAGCGCCCGCCTCATGCACCCCGCGCGAACCCGACCCTCGCGAGCCACAGCCTCTGGCCCGCCCCCCACGAGCCACGACCCCCGGCGCCCGACCCCGCCCCGGCCCCGCCCCCACCAGCCGTAAGAAGTCAGCCACCCACCCCGCTCCCCACCCCCTTCAAGCCACCAACCCACCTCCACCCCGACCGCCCGCCCTCGCCCCCAACGCCGGTCCCGGGGGCACCTCCGGCGCCGAATCCGGGCCCACCCCCGGCTCAGGCCCTGACCCCGCCCCCACCCCCGGCCCCCGAAACGTATTCCGGTACACCCGCGGCGACACCCCCAGCGCCGACTGCAGATGCTGCCGCAGCGACGCCGCCGTCCCGAAGCCGGCCTCCGCCGCGATCCGGTCCACCGTCAGCTCCGTCTCCTCCAGCAACTGCCGTGCCCGCTCGATCCGTTGCTGGGTCAGCCACTGCAACGGCGAGATCCCCACCTCCTCCCGGAACCGCCGGGTGAAGGTCCGCACGCTCATCGCCTCGCACGCCGCGAGCTCCCGCAGCGTCACCGGCCGGTCCAGGTGTTCCAGCGCCCAGGCCCGCGCCCGGCCCGTCGAGGACACCTGCGGCTCCGGCATCGGCCGCCGGATGTACTGCGCCTGGCCGCCCTCCCGGTGCGGGGGTACGACGGTCCGCCGAGCCACGTCATTGGCGACGGCCGCCCCGTGGTCACACCGGACCATGTGCAGACACAGGTCGATCCCCGACGCGACCCCCGCCGCCGTCAGCACGTCCCCCTCATCCGTGTACAGCACGTCCGCGTCCAGTTCGACGTGCGGAAACAGCCGGCGGAAGTCGTCCACCGACCGCCAGTGCGTGGTCGCCCGCCGCCCGTCCAGGAGCCCGGCCGCCGCGAGCACGAACGCGCCTGTACAGATCGACGCGATCCGCGTCCCGGGCCGGATCCGCTCCAGCGCCTCGGCCAGTTCCGCGCTCAGCCGCCCGGCCGTAAGCTCCGCCCGGTCGTAATCCGCCCCGGAGGCCGGCACGACCACGGTGTCCGCCTCGGCAAGCGCCTCCGGCCCGTGCGCCACACACACGGTGAAATCCGTGTCCGTCCGCACCTCACCCGGCTCCAGCGCACACGTCACCAGCTCGTAGAGCCGCTCCCCGTCCGCCGAACGGGCCTCGCCGAAGATCCGGTGCACGATGCCCACCTCGATCGGCAGCATCCCGTCCCGCACCAGCACCGCCACCCGATGCCGCCGCACCCCATCCCCACCCCTCACTCGCCCCGCCCCATCCCACGACGCCCCACGGCCCAATCCCATGACGTAATCCCGCGGCCCATTCCCATCACCGGCCCGCAGCCGACCCAATCACCGGACCGACCCACGCTCGACCCATCACCCACCCCATGGCCCGATCCTTGCACAGTATGGCCATCCGGCCACTCGTCCGTACGCCCACCCGTCCGGACAGTGGGAGTCATGAAGATCCTCTGGCTGTTCGCCCACCCCGACCCGCGCTCCCTGAGCAGCGCCCTCAAGGACGAGGGCCTGCGCGCGCTCGAAGCCCACGGCCACGAGTACCGCGTCTCCGACCTGTACGCCATGAAATGGAACCCGGTGGTCGACGCCACCGACTACGGCCACGACCCCGCCGACCGCCTCCACATCGGCCCGGCCTCCGAACGTGCCTACCACCACGGCCACTTGACCCCGGACATCACCGCGGAACAAGAGAAGGTCACCTGGGCAGACACGGTGATCATCCAGTTCCCCCTGTGGTGGTACGGCATGCCCGCCATCCTCAAGGGCTGGTTCGACCGCGTCTTCATCAAGGGCTTCGCCTTCGGCCACACCGATCCGGAGTCCGGGCGCCCGCTGCGCTACGGCGACGGCCGGCTCACCGGCAAGCGCGCCATGGTGATCACCACCGCCGGCGCCCGCGCCGCCACCCTGGGCCCGCGCGGCGTCAACGGCGACCTCAACGATCTCCTCTTCCCCCTGCAGCACGGCACCCTCTGGTACGCCGGCATGTCGGTCCTCCCGCCCCTCCTGATCCCCGGCGCGGACCGCACCACTCCCACCGCCTACGCAACCGCCGCCACCCGCCTACGCGAGCGCCTGCGCACCCTCCCCACCACGGAGCCCCTCGCCTTCCGCCACCAGAACACCGGCGACTACGACGACAACCTCCTCCTCCACCCCCACCTCACCCCCACCCCACCCACGGGCCCCTCCGCCCACTACACAACCCCGCCCCCACCCCACCACCCCTGACGCCCCTGCCACCGCAAGACCGCGCGACCGCCCGACCGCCCGACCGCAAAGCCTCGGAACACAAAAAGCCCCGCAACGAAAAACACCTAGGAACGCAAAAAGCCGCAGGACCGTGGATAAAGATCCACGGTCCTGCGGCGTCAGTAGCGGGGACAGGATTTGAACCTGCGACCTCTGGGTTATGAGCCCAGCGAGCTACCGAGCTGCTCCACCCCGCGTCGGTTCCCCGAACACTACGCGACTCCCGCCCCCACGCCTAATCCTTTCCCCCACCGACCACCACACCGCCACACACCCGGCCCGGCCAGCCCTGGCACAAAGGCTCTCCCGTGATGTCAGGCAGACCGAGGCACGATGGTCACCGCACGGTAGTCGTATCCATCCTGCTTGAAGCCGGGGGCTTCCCACACGAGGTCCACCTGCTGGCCGGGCGCCAGCGTGCGGAAGCCGGCCGCCTGGATGTCGGAGTAGTGGCCGAAGCAGCCGCCAGGTGTCTCGGGGCAGTCGAGGACGCCCCACCCTTCTTCGTCGCTCCACTCGCGGACAATCGCGGTCACCATGGGCGAAACTCTACCGACCCTGTCTGCCCCGGCTGTTCAGGAACGTCACCCGCAGCGGAGCCGGGGAAGCGCACCTGGTGGAGCGGAGCGCAGCCGGCGCCTTGACGAGGTGGAGAAACCTGTAACAACCCAAGGACCTCCGGCGCCTGAACAACTGTTGGCAGAACCAGCAAGCGCAATTGCGTTACGGCAGAGGAGGATGACCGGCGTACCCACAGAGAGGCTGAGCCGGTTGGCTTCCCTCGGGCTGGTGCCTCGTGCCCGATGCCTGGTGTTTCACCTTCTCGTCCCCCCTCGTACCCCTCTACCGCCGGTGGCGTTTTTGGCGCGAACGGTGAGGCAAGACGTGGCAGAACTGCCGGAGGAGCGAAACGCGGCCCAGGAGGTGTCCGATGGGGCAGTCGCCCGACCCATCGAACGCTGCTCAGACCCGCGGCTGGGTGAAGCGAATGCGGTTGCCGAAGGGGTCGCGGAGGCCGCAATCGGTTCCGTAGGGACGATCGGTGGGTTCCTCGGTGAACTCCACGCCCCGGCCCAGCAGCGTCTCGTAGGTCTTGCGGCAGTCGTCCGTGGTGAAGATGAGCCAGCCGCCCATCGCGCCCTTGGTCACCAGTTCCCGTACCTGCTCGGCGGTTTCCTCGGACATCGCCGGCGCGCCGGGCTTCTCCAGCAGGATCTGGCGCTCGGGGTGCCCGGGGACGCTGACGGTCAGCCAGCGCATGAAGCCCATGTCGACGTCGGCGGTGACCTCAAGGCCGAGCTTTCCGACGTAGAAGTCGAGGGCTTCGTCCTGGTCCAGGACGTATATCTGCGATTGCGTGATGGCGTTGAACATGTCCCTCACGCTACTGAGCACGCCGGACGAAAACTTATCCAAAACTGCTCAGTCGACGGACGTTCCACGCACGGGGAGCCGGCGGCCGGCTCGAAGGGTCAGGCGCTCGGTCGCGCCCACGCCATCGTGAAGCAGGTGGGCACGCCCGTGGCCGCCGCTTGCTTGCGGTACTCCCTCGGTGACCGGCCGACGATGTCATGGAAGGTGCGACTGAAGGTCCCGGGACTGTTGAAGCCCACCTCGAAGCTGATGTCGGTCACCCGGCGATCGGTCTCCCGCAGGAGGAACATCGCGCGTTCGACCCGACGGCGCTGCAGGTAATGGTGGGGCGTCTCACCGAAGGTGGCCCGGAAGACGCGCGAGAAGTGCGCCTCCGACACATGGGCGATCCGCGCCAGTGCCGCCACGTCCAAGGGCTGCGCATAGGCACGGTCCATCGCATCCCGCGCCCGAAGCATGCGACGGTTACTCTCCTCGGCAGCACGACTCACGGCGCCATCACACCACAGCCCTGCTACGCCGAAAGACGGGGCCGTGACCGCTCCCGCCGCCCCTATTGGTTTGGTGAGGTGCTGGCCTTGGTGAGGTGCTGGACCTGCGCCGGCCGGACGTAGACCTGCATGAAGGCGTCGTCACCGTCCGGCAGGCGCTTCGCCGGGTCGGCGGGTCGGCGGGGAGTTGCTGACCGTCGCCCCGTGATCACGGAAGTCCTGCCCCCCCCAGCTCGATCCGCGCGCCCATGGACCTCCACACCTCCGTGCGGCACGACTCCCAGCGCTCCGCCTTCGACCGCGTCGGGGTGCGCCGAGTGGTGACGGCAGCCGACGGGACGATGACGGTGGCGCGGCCGGCGTCCCAGTGGCCATCTGATCCACTCCGCATCAGCCCTCTGAGGCGGTTGCCGTCAACCACTACCGTCACCGCCAACGCCAGAGGCCCCGTTCGCTATCGAACGGGGCCTCTGGCCTGCTGTGCGCTCGGCAGGATTCGAACCTGCAACCTTCTGATCCGTAGTCAGATGCTCTATCCGTTAAGCTACGAGCGCTTGGCTTTCCGGCGGTTTTTCTTGCCGGTCGGCGTTGCGGGAACAACATTACATGACCTGCGGCGTCAGGCGAAATCCATTCCTCTCACCCCCTCTGACCTGCGGAAATGCGTTTGTGGGCGGGGGTGGGGGTGAGGCGGAGCCGGGACGGCGGTCGGCGATCCGAGTGAAGTTCGGGTGGGGGGAACCCTCTTCGGAGCCGGGCTTGGACGGACTGGACGGGTGGGCTCGATGTTCGGGTGTGACGGGGGCCACTGGGGAGAACGCCCGTCAAAGACCGGGGGAGGGAGATCCCGGGGAGGCTCCGGGGGAAGATCCGGGAAAGGTTTCGGGGAAAGCCAGGCCCAGGGATCAGGGAAGCGTCCGGGGAGATCAGCGCCGGAAAGCGTTCAGGCCCCGGTCGGGGTGACCGGGGCCTGGACGGAGACGAGCGGAGGCGGAGGGATTTGAACCCTCGATCGGGGGTAAACCCGAAACCGCATTAGCAGTGCGGCGCCATAGACCGGACTAGGCGACGCCTCCACGCACCCCACGCGCGCAGGCGCGCTGTGGTGTGTGTCGATGATGGCACAGCTCCGAGGGCTGTCACCAATCGCCCCCTACGGTACTAGGCGCGCGGGCCACCCGGCAAAGACGTTCCTGCGGCGCAACGTCGGGGGCGGCGGCGCGTTAGGAGTGTGGGGCCGTGGCGATCGCTGTGTCGTGCGCCCCCGGCGTGTACGTACCGCGTACCGCCCCGCACTCGCCTCTCTGGAGCCTGTGATGTCGCACCGCCGGACGTCGTCCCCCTTCGCCGCCGCTGCCACCGTCGTCACCGCCGTCACCGCAGCCACCGCCGTGCTGGCCCTGGTGGCGCCCGTCGCGTCGGCCGCCCCGATCCCGCTCCCCCACCACCGGTCCGGCGGCGGCGTGACGGGCGCGGGCCACCACGGCCCCGAGGGGAGCGGGAACGGCCATGGGGGTGGGGAGGAGCGGCGTACCGGTGGAGCGGGGGCGCTGATCGGGCCTGATCTGGTCATGGGGCGGAATGCGCATCGGGAGCAGCTGGCCTCCCCCGATGACCGCCAGGTCGCCCACCACGCCACCCACCGCACCGCCCAGCCCGGCGGCCACCACGCCACCCCTCACACCGCCCAGCCCGTCGCGGCGGACCGGCGTGGGGCCCAGGGGGCGCCGCGGGATCACCTCACCGTTACCGTCCGCCGGTCCGGGTCGGCGCATACGGACGGGACCTTCGAGCTGTATTGCCACCCTGCGCACGGCACGCACCACCATGTGCGGCGGGCGTGCGCCAAGCTCGACTCCATGACGCGGTGGGGGAAGGACCCGTTCGCGCCGGTGCCGCAGCACGCGCAGTGCACGATGATCTACGGCGGACCGGCGACCGCGCATGTCACCGGAACGTGGGCGGGGCGGCCCGTCAACGCGGACTTCCGGCGCACCAACGGGTGTGAGATCGAACGCTGGAGCCGCTTCGAACCTCTGCTCCCGGCGACCAGTTCGTGACCCGTTTCGTGCCGCAGTAGCGTCCCAGGTCAGGACGAGGGGCACATGTCGGGCGTGCGGCGAGTCGCACGGCGCCGCGGCATAACCTCCCCGTCATCCGCCTCCGCGTCGCGCGCGAGTGCCCGTAGACTCCATCCCGACGGTCCGCCGCGGCGGGCCCGGCACGGTGCGGTAACAGGAGGGAAGCGTCTCGTGAGCAGCAGGCCATCCCGAGGCGCTGCTCGCCTCGCAGCCATACTCGACGCCCTCCCCGACGCGCTGTTGCTCGTCAACTGCAACGGCACCGTCGTCAACGCCAACACCATCGCGCTGGAGACCTTCGAGGCGCCGGGTACGGCCCTGGTCGGGCGCGGTCTGCTGGACCTGCTGCCGGACTTCGACTCCAAGCGGATCCCGGGCTCGATGCGGCGCCGGGACGAGGAGGTCGCGGGGCAGCGGACGAAGCCGACGCGGATGGTCGCGCGGCGGACGGACGGCACCGAGATGCTGGTCGAGGTGACCAGCGCCAATCTCGAGGACGGCCGGACGCCGTACGAGTCCGCCTTCGAGGCCGCCTACGCCGATCACCGCAACGGCTACACCGGCGACGAGCTGCTGATGCTCGTCGTACGGGACCTGAGCGGCACGCTGGACACCGAGGCCGAGCTGGCCCGCCAGCAGCGGCAGACCGAGATGATCCTGCGGGCCGCGGCCGAGGGTGTGGTCGGGGTCGATTCCGAGGGCAAGGTTGTCCTGGTCAACCCGTCCGCGGCGCAGATCCTCGGGTACCGGGCGAGTGAGCTGGGCGGGAAGGAACTGCATCCGCTCGTCCATCACTCGCGGGCGGACGGGTCGCCGCTTCCTTGGGAGGACACGCCGCTGGCCGACACGCTCAAGTCGGGGCGCAAGCACCGGGTCCGCGGGCAGGTGCTGTGGGCGAAGGACGGGCGTGCGGTGGCCGTGGACCTGACCACGGCGCCGGTGCGGGACGGCGATCAGCTGGTCGGCGCGGTGATGACCTTCACCGACCGGCGGGCCTTGGACGCGCTGGCGGCCCGGCATGCCCAGCTGCTGGCCGTCTTGGAGCAGGCGCTGCGCGGTCCGCTGGAGGAGCTGAAGGGCGAGCTGGGCACGCTGGCGTCCGATCCGGCCGGCCAGTTGTGGCCGGAGGCGAACCAGATCCTGCACCACCTCGCGGCCGGCCACGCCCGGATGACGACGCTGGTGGACAACGTCCTGAGCTATCAGCGGCTGGACGCCGGCAAGGAGAAGCTGAACCGCGCGAAGGTGTCGCTGGACGGTGTGGTCGCCGCGGGCGTGGAGGGCGCGATCGAGCTGATCGGGCCGGGCCGGGCGCAGTTCGCGGTGCATGCCCCGCCGATAGAGGCGGTGGTGGACGCGGAGCGGGTGGCGCAGGCGCTGTCGCATCTGATCGCGGATGTGGCGGGCGTGGATTCGACCGGGCGGATGCCGGTCGGTGACGGCGCCATGGGGACCGGCGGGCGTGCCGCGATTCCCGGGGACTCGACGATCGTGGTGGCGGCGGCCAAGCGCGGCGAGGTCGTACGGATCGAGGTGCGCGGGCCGTTCGGCGGCGGTGACCCGGTGCACGAGCCGCTGGTCCGCGGGATCGTGCGGCAGCACGGCGGGCTGCTGCAAACCCATGAGGTGCCGGGCAGCGGTCCCGGTACGGGCGGCAGCGCCTACGTGCTGGAACTGCCGGTGGGGATCGACGGCGCCGACGACGTGACGTCGGCGGACGGTGCCGCGGAGACCGGGACGGGGGAGGTACCGGCCGGCAACGAGACGACGGTGATGCCGGTCCCGACCGCGCGGGCCCGGGGTACACAGGTCGACGCGGCGGACGAGGGCGTAACGGGCCAGGGGCCCGCGGTGGGTGACGGCGGTACCGAGGGGGCCGGTGAGTCCCTCGGTGCCGGTGTGGAGCAGGGTGCGGCGGTGCCGGCGCAGGCCGGTGGCGCGTCGCCGACCGGACGCCGGCGGGCCCGGCGCCCCGTTGGGGAGCAGGGCGCGCCCGAGGGTGTGCCGGGCGAGCCGGCGGCTGCCGAGGGCGAGGGCCCGGGGCTGCCGCCGGGTATGGCGGGTGCCGAGGCCGTGCCTCCTACGGGGCGCCGGCGGGCGCGGCAGGGTGCCACGGAGGGCGCCGGGCTGCCCGCGCTGCCCTCGGGTGCAGACCCGTCCGCCGGCCGGCAGCCGGGGCAGGTGCCGGCCGCCGGACCGGACCGGGGCGAGGCCGCCACCGGGCCGGGTGCCGCGGCCGGGCCGTCGACGGGCCCGGTGCCCGCACGTCCGCAGATTCCGGGCCAGGCCCCGGCGCCCGCCCAGGCGCAGGGGCTGGGTCCCGTCCAGCCCGCCGGCCGGCGGGCCCGCCGGGCGCTGGCCGAGGCGCCGGAGCGCGCCGCGCAGGGCGAGCGGGGCCGGGCGCCGGCCGGCGCCGGTGCCGCGCAGCAGGCCGGGCAGCGGACGGCGTTCGCGCTGCCGCCGGCCGCGGCGGACCGGGTCCCGCAGCCGGCGCCGTCGGGGCTGCCCGCGCTGCCCGCGGTCGCCGATCAGGTGCCCGCGCAGGCGGCCGGTCCGCAGGAGGCCGGCGGTACGGGCCGGCGCCGGGCGCGTCGGCCGGTGGCCGGTGGTCCGGAGGCCACGCCGCCCGCCGGGCCGCCCGGGTACGCCCTGGAGGCCGCCGCCGGGAATGCCGACTCGGCCGAGATCCAAGGCGATTGGGACGAGCCGACCGGGCGCCGTCGGGCCCGCCGGGCGGCCGCCGAGGAGCGCGCGGCGGCCGCGATGGCCGACTCCGAGTCGTCCGGGACGTTCGTGGCCGGGCCGGAGGGGCTGGTGGCGCAGCCCGCCGGGTCCGACGCTGCCGCCGAGCCGGCCGGTCCGGGCGGGGCCGGTCCGGCGCCCGCCATCGCGCCGGTGCCGGGCGGGGACGCGCCCGCCGGGCCCGAGGTGCCCCCCGCACCGACCGGACGCCGTCGTGGCCGCCCCAGCCCCGCCGAGGAGGCGCCCGCGGCTCCCGTACCGGCACAGGGCGGGCCGGGCGGTCACCCGCACCGTCAGCCGCTCCCGCCGGGCTCCGAGGACGAGGCGGCGGCCCAGGGCCGGGCGTTCAGCGTGCGCACGCTCGGGCAGGGCGTGCCGTTCGCCCAGCAGATCGCCGGGCAGCAGCGGCCGTTGCCGCCCGGCAGCACCCCGCCCGGTGGTACGTCCGGGGGTTCGGGCCGGCGCCGTAAGCTCGCCGCGCCGCCGCAGGACGGTGAGCGCGCGGCGGCCGCCGGGCCGGTACCGGACGGGGCCGGGCCGCGTCCCGGTCCGCAGCCGACGGCGCCGCAGGACCGTGTGCCGGCGGCCGGTCAGCCCGGGGCGGCGCCCGCGGCGCAGCCGCAGCCGCATCTGATGGACGCCAGTGAGGGGCGGGCCTTCGCGATCTCCGCGCCCGACGAGGGCAGCGAGGGTCCCGAGCCGCTGGACGGGCCGAACGGTGCCATAGAGGTGATGGACCGTCAGCCCATGCCGATGGACGACGAGCTGCCGCCGGAGCCGCTGGACAATCCGCGCCGGCTGCTGGTCTGGCCGGCGCCGGACGTCGCGACCCAGCAGGCGCTCAGCGACCGCGGCTACCGCCCGGTGATCGTCAACTCCCGTGAGGAGGTCGACGCGCAGATCGCGGCGTACCCCGCGGCGCTCTTCGTCGACCCGCTGACCGGGCCGATCACCCGTACCGCGCTGCAGTCGCTGCGGCAGGCGGCGGGCGCGGCCCAGGTGCCGGTGCTGGTGACCGCCGGTCTGGGGCAGGCGACCCGGGACGCCGCCTACGGGGCGGACCCGGCGGTGCTGCTCAAGGCGCTGGCGCCGCGGGACGGCGAGAACCACCCGCCGCGGGTGCTGCTGATCGAGCAGCACGACGCCATCGCCGGGGCGCTGATCACGTCGCTGGAGCGGCGCGGGATGCAGGTGGCGCGGGCGAACGCGGACACCGACGCGGTGACCCTGGCGACGCAGATGCGCCCGAACCTCGTCGTGATGGACCTGATGCAGGTGCGTCGCCGGCGGGCCGGGATCGTCGACTGGCTGCGCGCGAACGGGCTGCTCGACCACACCCCGCTGGTCGTCTACACCTCCGCCGACCTCGATCCGGCGCAGCTGCCGCGGTTGGCGGCCGGTGAGACGGTGCTCTTCCTGGCGGAGCGTTCGACGAGCGCCGAGGTGCAGTCCCGGATCGTCGATCTGCTGGCCAAGATCGGTACCAACTAGCAGCCGGCGGTACCGGGCGCCCGGTCGTCGGGCGCCCGGTGGGGCCGGTCAGGCCAGCAGCGTCACGTCCAGCTCGCCGTCCGCGTACTGCCGCCGCAGCACCTTCTTGTCGAACTTGCCCACGCTGGTCTTGGGCACCACCGGGATCACCGCCCAGCGCTCCGGCAGCTGCCAGCGGGCGATCCGCTCGCCGAGGAACGCCTTGAGGTCCTCGTAGCCGATGGTGGCGCCCTGGTTCAGGACGACGGTGGCCAGCGGCCGCTCGCCCCACTTGTCGTCCGGTACGGCGACCACCGCGGCCTCCGTGACGTCCGGGTGCGCCATCAGGTGGTTCTCCAGCTCGACCGAGGAGATCCATTCGCCGCCGGACTTGATGACGTCCTTGGCGCGGTCGGTCAGGGTCAGATAGCCGTCCGGGGTGAGGGTGCCGACGTCACCGGTGCGCAGCCAGCCGTCGGGGCTGAACTTGTCGTCGGGGCGCAGCGGTTCGCCCTGGGCGCCGCCGTAGTAGGCGCCGGCGATCCACGGGCCGCGGACCTCCAGCTCGCCCGCCGCGGTGCCGTCGTGCGGCAGCTGCGCGCCGTCCGGACCGATCAGCCGGGCCTCGACGGAGGCGGGGAAGCGGCCCTGGGTGGCGCGGTAGGCCCACTCCTCCTCGCCGCTCACCCCGGCCGGCGGGTGCGAGACGGAGCCCAGTGGCGAGGTCTCGGTCATGCCCCAGGCGTGGACGACGCGGATGCCGTGCCGCTCCTCGAAGCCGCGCATCAGGGCGGGCGGGCAGGCGGAGCCGCCGATGACGACGGTCCGCAGGCACGCCACATCCCTTTTGGTCGCGTCCAGTTCGGCAAGCAGCCCCTGCCAGATGGTGGGGACCGCGGCGCCGATGGTGGGCCGTACGGTCTCGATCATCTCGGCGAGCGGGGCGGGCTGCAGGAAGCGGTCCGGCATCAGCAGCGAGGCGCCGGCCATGAAGGCGGCGTGCGGCAGGCCCCAGGCGTTGACGTGGAACATCGGCACGACGGGCAGCGTGATGTCGCGCGACGAGAGCGCGAACGCCTCGGCGGTGTTGACCTGGAGCGAGTGCAGGTAGAGCGAACGGTGGCTGTAGAGCACGCCCTTGGGGTCGCCGGTGGTGCCGGAGGTGTAACAGAGGGCCGCGGCGTCCCGTTCGTCGAGTTCCGGCCAGTCGTACGTCTCCGGGCGGTCGGCGATGAGCTCCTCGTAGTCGTGCACCCGGGCCCGCGCGCCGTCCAGGACGGACCGGTCGCCGGGGCCAACGACCACGATGTGCCGGAGCGTCTCCAGCTGGGGCAGCAGCGGGGCGAGCAGCGGCAGCAGGCTGCCGTTGACGAGGACGACCCGGTCCTCGGCGTGGTTGATGATCCACACCAGCTGCTCGGCGGGCAGCCGCAGGTTGAGGGTGTGCAGCACCGCTCCCATGGAGGGGATGGCGAGGTACGCCTCCATGTGTTCGGCGTTGTTCCACATCAGGGTGCCGACCCGGTCCTCGTCGGCCACGGACAGCTCGTCGCGCAGCGCGTGGGCCAGCTGGGCGGCCCGGCGGCCGATCTCGGCGAAGCTGCGGCGGTGCGGCTCGCCGCCCGTCCAGGTGGTCACCTGGGACCGACCGTGGACCGTGGATCCGTGGGTCAGAATCCGTGAGATCAGCAGCGGTACGTCCTGCATCGTGCTGTACACCAGGGGCCTCCCAAGACAGCGGCCGTTACGCGAGGGTAATTTCCTGGTGATTGTGCTGGCATACCACGCGGTATGTCACTAGCCGGCGGCCACGAGACTGATTTCTTCCTTCTGTTCGGTTGCCTGCGTGCGAGTTCGGTCACTTGCGGATCGGGTCCGGTCACCTGCGGCCGGCCGGGACGCGAGCCGGGCGTTCACCCACAGGGATGGCCCGCCGGACGGGTTGCTTGTGTGGCGCCGGGGCGGGCCGCACGCTGGCGGGCAACCGGTCACCCCTGCTCATTGGAGCCCCTCATGCGCCCCCACCTCCGCCGTTGCCTCGTCCTCGCCGCCCTGGGCGGTGTCGGCGTGCTGGCGTCCGGTGCCGCCCAGGCGGCGCCGCGGACCACCGAAGTGCTGCGGCCGGCCGACGGCGGGGCGGCGCCCGGGCACCGGCTGTCCGGCGGGCAGTTCGACCCGGTCGCCGGACACGGCGGCGGGGTCGTCGCGGGCGGCGGGGAGCTGCTGGTCAGCCGGGCCGGCGGGGCCTGAGCCCAGGCGGTACGGCCCACCCGGACCGGCCGCGCCGCCGCTCCCGGCCCTCAGGTCCGTGGCTCGACCGTCGGCGGCAGCGCCTGGAGGACCAGCACCGACAGGTCGTCCTCCACCGGGCCGGTGCCGAAGTCGTGCGCGGCCCGCCGTACGTGCTCGGCCAGCGCCTTGACGCCCAGCCCGAGGCCGTCCCTGAGCACCTCGATCAGACCGTCGTTGTCGTCCAACTGCCAGTTGCCGCACCGCCGTTCGGTGACCCCGTCGGTGACGCAGAGCAGGGTCTCGCCGGGCCGCAGGTCGAAGGAGCTGGCCTGGTACTCGGTGCCCTCGTCGATGCCGAGCAGCATCTGCGGTTCGGAGGCCGGCTCGACGGTGCCGTCGACGAACATGTGCAGCGGCGGTGGATGCCCGGCGCTGGCGACCGTACAGCGGGCGCCGGGCACGCCGGCGTCGACCTCCAGCTCGCCGTACAGCAGGCTCAGGAAGCGGGCGCCGGCCTGCTCGCCGCCCAGCTCCATGGCCTCGGCGGTCTCCTCGGCCATGGCGAGGTTCAGCCGGCCGAGGACGGACTCCACGCCGTGCCCCTCGCGGGCCAGCAGCCGGACCAGGTGCCGGGCCAGTCCGGTGACGGACATCGCCTCGGGGTCCTTGCCCTGGACGTCGCCGAGCAGGAAGCACCAGCGGCGGCCGCCCATGGGGAAGACGTCGTAGAAGTCGCCGCCGACGGTCTGCCCCTCGCCGTGCGGCTCGTAGACGATCGCGGTGTCCACGCCCTCGATGCTGGCCAGTGAGGCGGGCAGCTGACGGCGCTGGAGGGCCAGGCTGATGGTGGTCTGCCGGGTGTACTGACGGGCGGTGTGGACGGCCTGGGCGACCCTCCGCGCGACGTCCTCGACCATCCGCACCACGGTGTCGGTCATCCGCAGGTGTCCGGCCCGGCCGAGCAGCAGGACGCCCTGGTCGGTGTCGCGGGCGGTGAGCGGGAAGGCGAGCGCCGAGCCGCCCGCCGGGGACGCGCCGGCGTGTTCCGGCCAGGGCCAGGGGGTGCCGCCGGTGCGGAACATCTCACGGGGCGGGTCGCGCTCCAGGTCGGCGCGGAGCGGGGGGATGCGCCGCTCGTCGACGTGCCAGACCCGGGACAGCTGCCGTCCGCCGCCCTCGGTGCTCAGCCAGATGGCACACCAGTCGGCGAGCCGGGGGACCAGCAGCTGGGCGGCGAGCGCGGTGACCATGTCCTGGTCGAGCTGGCCGGCCAGCAGCTCGCTGGTCTCGGCGAGGAAGGACGGGCCGCCGCGGTCGGCCCATTCGGCTGCGTGCGCCGCGGGGGGCAGCCCGGCCTCCGGGTGGCCGGGGCGGGCCGGGGGCTCGGCGCGGTGCTCCTCGGCCGGAGGCCGGGGCCGGGGCTGGGACGGGCTGACCGGTTCGCCCTCGGTGGCCTCCAGCCGGAACCAGACCGTCTTGACCGCCCTGCGGTAGGTGACGCCCCATGCCTCGGACAGCGCGCTGACCAGCTGGAGGCCGTATCCGGGCTCTCCCGTGCGGGCGTCCACCCCGCCGCGCACGCCCCGGGCCGGGTGGCGGTCGGAGACCTCCAGGACCACGCCCACCGTCGCCCGGCCGCTCCCGGTTCCGGGGTCGGGCGGCGGGCCGTGTTCCAGGCGGCAGGTGACGTCGATGTCGGTGCCGGCGTACATCACGGCGTTGGTGACCAGCTCGCTGGTGAGCAGTACCGCGGTGTAGATGAGTTCGGAGCTGATCGCCGGGGCTCCCGGTCCGGCGGTGGCGGGCGGTGCGGCGGCCCGTTCGGTGAGCAGCGCGCGGACGAATTTGCGCGCACCGGAAGCCGCGAGCTGGTTGGCCGGCAGACCCTTCCGGGACACGGTTTCCGTCGCGTACGGGCTGGACAGCGCTGCCACTACGGGCCCCTGATATACCGGGAGAATGTGATTACAAGCGCTTTATACTATGTCATACCCGCCCCAAATGGATCTCTCCGCGGGAATGTGTCTCTCCACAACAATCATTGGGGGGAGGGTGCGTCATGGCTCCTGACCCGCCCCAGCCGGACGGCAACGGCCAGTGGGTGCGCACGAGCGAATTGCGGCCGCTGCTCGCGGCGATGAATGCGCTGCGCGACGGGGATTTCACCAGCCGGGTGGAGATCCCGGACGGCCCCGCCGGGGACGGCGTCCTGGCGGACCTGGTCGGCGCCCTCAACCAGATCGTGGCCCGTAACGCCCATCTGTCCTCCGAACTCCAACGGGTGCGCGGAGAAATCATCCGGCAGGGCCGGCTGGACGAGCGGATCTCCGCCAGCCCCGGCCAGGGCGCCTGGACGACCAGCATCGAGGCGGCCAACACCGTGCTGGACGCGCTGGTGGTCCCGCTGGCCAAGGCCACCCGGGTGCTGGACGCGGTGGCCGACGGCGATCTGACCCAGCACGTCGAGCTGCACGACGGCAGCCGGGAGCTACGCGGCGATCTGCGCCGTCTGGGCAGCGGGGTCAACCGCATGGTCGATCAGCTCTCCCTGTTCACCGGCGAGGTGACCCGGGTGGCCCGCGAGGTCGGCACCGAGGGCCGGCTCGGCGGCCGCGCCCGGGTCCAGGGGCTGTCCGGCGACTGGCTGCACGTGACCGAGGCGGTCAACACCATGGCGTCGCGGCTGACCGCGCAGGTCCGGGACATCGCGGTGGTCACCACCGCGGTGGCGCGCGGCGACCTGACCCAGCAGGTGACGGTCGAGGCCACCGGCGAGCTGCTGGAGCTGAAGCTGACCGTCAACAAGATGGTGGACCAGCTGCGGGCGTTCGCCGACGAGGTCACCCGCGTCGCCCGCGAGGTCGGCACCGAAGGCCAGCTGGGCGGCCGCGCCCAGGTCAGGGGCGTGTCCGGGGTCTGGAAGGACCTCACCGACAACGTCAACTTCATGGCGTCCAACCTCACCTGGCAGGTCCGCAACATCGCCCAGGTGACCACGGCCGTCGCCAACGGTGACCTGAGCCAGAAGATCACCGTGGACGCGCGCGGCGAGATCCTGGAACTGAAGTCGACCATCAACACCATGGTCGACCAGCTCTCCGCCTTCGCCGACGAGGTCACCCGCGTCGCCCGCGAGGTCGGCACCGAAGGCCAGCTGGGCGGCCGCGCCCAGGTCAGGGGCGTATCCGGGGTCTGGAAGGACCTCACGGAGAGCGTCAACTTCATGGCGGACAACCTCACGTCCCAGGTCCGCAACATCGCCCAGGTCGCCACCGCGGTCGCGGAGGGCGACCTCGGCAAGAAGATCACCGTCGAGGCGAAGGGCGAGATCCTCGAACTGAAGTCGACGATCAACACCATGGTCGACCAGCTCTCCGCCTTCGCCGACGAGGTCACCCGCGTCGCCCGCGAGGTCGGCACCGAGGGCAACCTCGGTGGTCAGGCGCAGGTCAGGGGCGTGTCCGGGGTCTGGAAGGACCTCACCGACAACGTCAACTCGATGGCGCTCAACCTGACCTCCCAGGTCCGCAACATCGCCCAGGTGACCACGGCCGTCGCCAACGGTGACCTGTCCAAGAAGATCGACGTCGACGCCCGCGGCGAGATCCTCGAACTCAAGGACACCGTCAACACCATGGTCAAACAGCTGCGGGCGTTCGCCGACGAGGTGACCCGGGTCGCCCGCGAGGTCGGCACCGAGGGTCGGCTCGGCGGCCGCGCCCAGGTCCACGGCGTGTCCGGCGTCTGGAAGAACCTCACCGACAACGTCAACTTCATGGCGGACAACCTGACCTCCCAGGTCCGCAACATCGCCCAGGTCGCCACCGCCGTCGCCAAGGGCGACCTGTCCAAGAAGATCGACGTCGACGCCCGCGGCGAGATCCTCGAACTCAAGACGACGATCAACACCATGGTCGACACCCTCTCCTCGTTCTCCTCCGAGGTGACCCGGGTCGCCCGTGAGGTCGGCAGCGAGGGACAGCTGGGCGGCCAGGCCCGGGTCGAGGGCGTCTACGGCACCTGGAAGCGGCTGACCACCAGCGTCAACGACCTGGCACTGAACCTGACGACGCAGGTGCGCGCGATCGCCGAGGTGGCCAGCGCGGTCACCCAGGGCGACATGTCCGGCTCGATCACCGTGGACGCCCAGGGCGAGGTCGCCGCGCTGAAGAACAACATCAACCTGATGGTGGCCAACCTCCGCGAGACCACCCGCGCCAAGGACTGGCTGGAGTCCAACCTCGCCCGTATCGCCAGCCTCATGCAGGGCCACCGCGACCTGGTCGAGGTCGCCGACCTGATCCTGCGCGAGCTGACGCCGCTGGTGAACGCCCAGTTCGGCGCGTTCTTCCTGGCCGAGGCGGGCGCCGAGCCGGGCGAGGGCCTGGAGCTGATCGCCGGTTACGGCACCGGCCAGCCCGAGGGCCGGCGCTCCCTGCCGCGGCTGCGTCTGGGCACCCCCGGCTGGGGGCTGATCACCCAGTCCGCCATGGAGAAGAAGCGGATCGTGGTCGACGCCGTACCGCCCGACTACATCACCATCAGCTCCGGCCTGGGCGCCGCCGCCCCGGCCAGCATCGTCATCCTGCCGGTCCTCTTCGAGGACCAGGTGCTCGGCGTCATCGAGCTGGCGTCCTTCAGCCGCTTCAGCGACGTCCACCTCGCCTTCATCGACCAGTTCGTGAACACCATCGGGGTGTCCATCAACACCATCATCGCCAACTCCCGCACCGAATCGCTCCTTTCGGAATCCCAGCGGCTCACCGCCGAACTCCGCCAGCGTTCCGACGAGTTGCAGCTCACCAACGCCGAACTGGAGGAGAAGGCCGCACTCCTCGCCACTTCCTCCCAGTACAAGTCCGAATTCCTGGCGAACATGTCGCACGAGCTGCGCACCCCGCTGAATTCCCTGCTGGTCCTCTCCCGGCTCCTCGCCGACAACCCCGACGGACGGCTCTCCGCGCAGGAAGTGGAATTCGCGGTCACCATCCACCGGGCCGGCTCCGACCTGCTCCAGCTGATCAACGACATCCTCGACCTGTCGAAGATCGAGGCCGGCCGGATGGACGTGCACCCCAAGCCGCTGCCGCTCATCAAACTCCTCGACTACGTCCGCGCGACCTTCCGGCCGCTCACCGTCGACCGCGGCCTGACCTTCGACGTCAAGGTCGCCGACGACGTCCCCGAGGAACTGTTCTCCGACGAACAGCGCCTGCAGCAGATCCTCCGCAACCTCCTCTCCAACGCGGTGAAATTCACCTCCACCGGCGGCGTGGAACTCCTCGTGGCGCGCGTTTCCGGGCGGCATTTCGAGGAGGAATCGCTGCGCACCGCCGACGATGTCGTCGCGTTCTCCGTCAAGGACACCGGTATCGGCATTCCGCCGGAGAAACTCGGCGGGATCTTCGAGGCGTTCCAGCAGTCCGAGGGCACCACCAACCGCAAATACGGCGGCACCGGCCTGGGCCTGTCCATCAGCCGCGACATGGCGGCGCTGCTCGGCGGCCGGATCACCGCCGAGAGCGAACCCGACGTCGGCTCGACCTTCACCCTCTACGTCCCGGCCCGCTACACCGCACCGCTCCCGGCCCTCGGCCCGGCCGCGTCACCCCGGCCCGTCGACGGCACCGAGCCCAGGCCCGACGGCGGGCCCGAGGTCCGCCCCGGCGTGGCGGCGGAGCACCGCCCGGGCGGCGGGACCGCCCGCGGAACCGGGCTCGCCCCCGTCACCCTGGGGGCACCGGCCGCTCCGACCGTGCCGTCCGCCCCGGCAGCGGGCGGCCAGGGCCCGCCGGACGACGCCTTCCCCGGCCGGTCCGAGTCGGCCGCTCCCCGTACGGCCCCCCGCCCCACCGACGGCGGCGACGTGACCTGGCCCGAGACCACCCGCCTCAAGGACTGGCTGAGCGGCCGCCCCGGCCAGATCCTGATGAACCGCCGGATCCTCATCGTCGACGACGACATCCGCAACGTCTTCGCGCTCACCCACGTACTGGGCCGGGTCGGCATCAATGTGAAATACGCCGAGAACGGCCGCGAGGGCCTTGAAGTTCTCGACCGGACACCGGACGTCTCCCTGGTGCTGATGGACATCATGATGCCGGAAATGGATGGTTACGAGATGATCAAGGCGATCCGACAAGCCCCGCGATTCGCGGACCTGCCGGTCATCGCGCTCACCGCGAAGGCCATGCCCGGCGACCGCGAAAAGGCGATCGAAAGCGGCGCCAGCGATTACATCCCGAAACCGGTGGACGTGGACCGTCTCCTTTCGGTGATCTGCCAACTGCTGGACCCGAATGCGGGCCAGGATTCCGGGGGCGCCTGCGATCCGGACGGCGGGGACGGGGACCGGGACGGGGACGGGGACGGGGACAAGGCTGGAAAAGCCGGGCAGACCGGGAAGGGCGGGGAGAGCGGGAAGGCTGGGGAGGCCGGAGAGCCCAAGGCGACCGGGAAGGCCGCGGAGACCACGGTGGCCGGGGCGGCCACGGCGGCCAAGGAAATCGGAGAGGTTGACCGGCAGGACGACACGGCGGGACCGGAGTCGGGGCGGCGGTCATGACGACGACACCGGACACCTCATCGAGCATCCTCATCGTCGACGACATGGAGGAGAACCTCGTCGCACTGGAGGCCGTGCTGGGCTCCCTCACCCAGAAAGTCGTCCGCGCCCGCTCCGGCGAAGAAGCCCTCAAGGCAATGCTCCGCGAGGAATTCGCGGTGGTCCTCATCGACGTCCTGATGCCCGGCATGAACGGTTTCGAGACGGCGGCCAACATCAAGGGCCTGGACCAGACGAAGGACGTGCCCATCATTCTGCTCACCGGCGCCTCGGTCGACCCCAATTACGCCTACCGCGGCTACACGGTCGGCGCCGCGGACTTCCTCATCAAGCCCTTCGACCCCTGGCTCCTGCGCACCAAGGTGAACGTCTTCCTGGACCTCCACCGCAAAAACCGCCAACTGGCCGCCCAGGCAGAACAATTGAAGCGCCTCCTGACGAACGAGAACCGCCCGGGCGCAGCCGAAGCGGAACAGGCGGCGGGCGTGTCCACGTCCACCCCCACGCCCACCCCCACGTCCACCTCCGCCTCCGCCTCCGCCTCCACGGAGACTCGCGGGGCGGAGAGGGCCGAGGAGGGGCATGGGCCCAAGGAGATCCATGCGCCGGAGGAGACCCGGGCGGCTGCTGACGTGCCGGAGAGCGCGGCCGCATCCGCGACGTCCGGGGAATCCAAGGCGCACGGGGAACCCAAGACGCCCAAGGCGCACGGGGAGACCGAGGTAGCCGGCGGCCCCCCTGAAGGCCCCGTACCCCACCCGACGACCCCCAGGTCCTCCGCCCCGGACCCCGTCCCCACTACCGCTCCCGCTACCGCTCCGGGCGATGCGGCCCGTCTGGCGGACATCGCCGGCCAGTTGGCAGACCTGGAGCTCCTCCTGCGCGACGCCTCCTCGGTCGACCGCACCCATCTGGCCGACCGCGTCGCCGAACTGGAAGAGGCGGTCGGCAGACTGCTGGTGAACCGCGAGGCGTAAGCCCCGCCTCCGTCTCCCTCTCCTCCGTCTCCCTCTCCGGGCCGTTCCCTCAGGCGATCATGGCGAGTTCGGGGTCCTGGCGGAGCTTGGCCAGGGCGCGGGAGACGGCGCTCTTGACCGTGCCGACCGAGACCTCCATGACCTCGGCGGTCTGGGCCTCGCTCAGGTCCTCGTAATACCTGAGGACGACCATGGCCCGCTGGCGCGGGGGCAGCCGCATCACCGCGCGCCACATCGCATCGCGCAGGCCCTCCAGCTCGGCCGGGTCGGGGGACGGCAGCGGGTCGGGCTCGGGGAGCTCGTCGACGGCGAACTCCTCCACCCTGCGCTTGCGCCACTGCGAGGTACGGGTGTTGATCAGCGCGCGGCGGACGTAGCCGTCCAGCGCGCGGTGGTCCTCGATCCGCTCCCAGGCCACATACGTCTTGGCCAGGGCGGTCTGGAGGAGGTCCTCGGCGTCGTTCGGGTTGGCGGACAGGGACCGCGCGGCGCGCAGCAGGACCGGCCCCCGGGCCCGTACGTAGGACGAGAAGCTGGGGAACACAGCGGCGGTCGAAGCGCTGGTGCACACAGGCGTGGTCATGGCTCCCACGCTAGGAGCGAGGGGGGTGCGGGCGGATCGGTCCCAGGTGCCGAAGCGGTCTCCCCCTCAAGTTGTACGGAGACGGCGGGCCCCACCTCCTCTGGGGGGAGGGGGCCCGGCGGTCCCCTAGGGGGCGGCCGCTGGACTGTCCGGGGGACCGGCCGGTGGACTGTCTGTGGGGCCCGCCGTGGGACCGGCCGGGGTGGCGGCTTGGTCCCGGCTGAGGACCAGCCCGGAGGTCGGTACGCCGGTCCCCGCCGTGACCAGCACGTGGGTGGCGTCCGGGGCCTGGTTGGGGGAGGTGCCGCGGAGTTGCCGGACGGCCTCGGCGATGCCGTTCATGCCGTGCAGGTACGCCTCGCCGAGCTGGCCGCCGTGGGTGTTCAACGGAAGGACGTCCGCGGCAACGAAGCCGGCCGCCTCGCCGGGCGCGCAGAAGCCGAACTCTTCCAGCTGCATGAGGACGAAGGGGGTGAAGTGGTCGTAGAGGATGGCGACGTCGATGTCGGCGGGGGTCAGTCGTGAGGTGCGCCAGAGCTGGCGGGCCACCACGTTCATCTCCGGCAGGCCGGTCAGGTCGTCGCGGTAGAAGCTGGTCATCTGCTCCTGGGCGCGGCCGGCGCCCTGGGCCGCGGCCGTGATCAGTGCGGGCGGTTGGCGCAGGTCACGGGCCCGCTCGCGGGTCGTGACGACGAGGGCCTGGCCGCCGTCGGTCTCCTGGCAGCAGTCCAGCAGCCGCAGCGGCTCGGCGATCCAGCGGGAGGCCGCGTGATCGGCGAGGGTGATCGGTTTGCCGTAGAAATACGCGGCCGGGTTGCGGGCGGCGTGACGGCGATCCGTGACCGCGACATGACCGAAGGCCTCGGGGGTGAGGCCGTAGGTGTGGAGGTAGCGCTGGGCCGCCATCGCGACCCAAGAGGCGGGGGTGAGCAGACCGAAGGGGAGGTTCCAGCCGAGCGCCGCGCCCTCGGCGGAGGGCTGCCGTTCCTGGACGCCGGAACCGAAGCGGCGGCCCGAGCGTTCGTTGAACGCCCGGTAGCAGACGACGACTTCGGCGATTCCGGTGGCGACGGCGAGGGCCGCCTGCTGGACCGTTGCGCAGGCCGCGCCACCGCCGTAGTGGACGCGCGAGAAGAAGGTCAGCTCCCCGATGCCCGCTGCTTGCGCGAGGGTGATCTCGGGGGTGGTGTCCATGGTGAAGGTGACCAGACCGTCGACGTCGGCCGGGCCCAGCCCGGCGTCGTCGAGTGCGGCGTGTACCGCCTCGACGGCGAGCTTGAGCTCGCTACGGCCGGAATCCTTGGAGAACTCCGTCGCGCCGATCCCAGCGATGGCGGCGCGCCCGGAGAGCGCGTCGGGGCGGTGCAGGCTCATACGGTGCCCTCCGGGGAAAGGCGGGGCGAGGACGCGCAGGACGCCGCGGCCTCACCCGGAGGCAGGCGGAGGGTCGCCGTGCCGGTGACGTGGTGACCGAGCGCGTTGGTGCCGATGATGCGGACCTGGACGGTGGTCCCACCGGGGGTGGGGGTCGGAGCGGGGGCCCGGGCGGGGGCCGGGGCGGCGTCCGTGGCGCGGCCGACCTCGGTGATCGTTGCCGTCAACGTCATGGTGTCTCCCGGGTAGTTGGGAGCACCGAGCCGTATCGCGAGCTTCTGCAGCACGGCGGTGGGACCGAAGTGGTCGGTGAGGTAGCGGCCCACCAGCCCGTTGGTGGTGAGGATGTTCATGAAGATATCGGGGGAGCCCTTCTCCTTGGCGAGCTCGGCGTCATGGTGCACGTCCTGGTAGTCGCGGGAAGCGAGGGCACCGGCAACGATCAGCGTCCGGGTGATCGGAATCTCCAGAGCGGGCAGTACGTCACCGGCCCGGAGGTCGGCACGGAGGTGGGCCCCGAGGTCGGCACGGAGGTCCGGCGTGCGTTGGTCAGGCATGCGCTCTTCAGGCATGCGCTCTTCGGGCATGCGCTCTTCGGGTGTGCACTGCTGAGGTGCGTCGCCCTGTTCAGGTCTGTGCCGTTCAGGCGTCGTCATGCTGCTCCTCCTCGGTCGACGGCTCGATCACCGGATCGATCACCGGCTCGGCCACCGACTCGGCCACCGGCTCGGGCACCGGCTCGGTCAGCAAGTCACCGAGTTCTTCCAGGAGTTCGGCACCGCAGCCGAGGTGGGCGTCGAGCTGGCGGCCCCAGAGGAAGTGCCGGTGGACGGGGTGTTCGAGGTCCGCGCCGATGCCGCCGTGCAGATGCTGGCCGGTGTGCACCACGCGCCTGCCCGCCTCGGAGGCCCACCAGGCGGCGGTCAGCGCTTGCCCGTCGCACGGCAGCCCCTCGTCGTGGCGCCAGGCCGCCTCGTAGGTGGTGACGCGGATGGCCTCGGTATCCATGTACGCGTCGGCCGCGCGGAGCAGGACCGCCTGGTTGGTGGAGAGCGGGCGACCGAACTGTTCGCGGGTGGTGGTGTGGGCCACCGTACGCGCCAGCGCGCCGGCACAGACCCCGGCCTGCAGGGCGGCAAAGGCGATGCGGGCGCACGCCAGTACGTCGTCGTACGGGGCCGGGGGCCGGTCCGCTGATCCGTCCCCTCGCGGGCCGCCCAGCCGCCCTCTGCGCGTGCCGACGAGCCGATCGGCCCGCGTCCCGCCCAGTCGCTCCGCCGGCGTTCCGTCGAGCGTGAGCCGCCCCGCCGCCCAGGGCGCGGTGATCTCCACCGGCTCGACCCGGGCAGCCGCGACACGCACCAGCCAGAGCACCCGCTCCGCGTCCGGGACCAGTACGTGGGTGGCGTCCCGCAACCACGGCACAACGGGGACGACTCCGGTCAACCACCCGGTGCCACCGCCCACGATCGCCTGCCCGGAGGGGGACGCGGTGCCAACTCCCGTAGGCACGGGGGCGACGCCCGTAGTTGCGGGGAGGGCACCCGTAGTCGCGGAGACGACGCCCGTAGTCGCTGGAAGGGCACCCGTAGTCGTCGGGAGGGCGCCCGCAGTGGCGGTGACGGCGCCCCGTGCCGGGAACGCGCCGGTCGCCACCGCGGTGCCGTCCCGTAGCGCCGGCAGCAGCCGTGCCCGCTGTTCGTCCGTGCCGTGCCGGGCGACGGCCAGCACGCCGTACGCGCAGGTCGCCGCGAGCGGTACCTGCGCGGTGGTGCGGCCCTGTTCCTCCAGGACCAGCGCCAGCCCCAGCAGCCCGATCTCCTCGACGGCCGCCGGCAGCCCGGCCGCGCACAACGCCTTCCAGAGCTCGGCGTCCGCGGCGGTACCGGCCGCCGCGAGCCGGTCGTGCGTCGCGAGGTCGCCGAAGATCCGCGCCGCGAGCTGCTGGGCGGCGGACTGCTCCTCGGTGGGCGTGAAGTCCATCAGCCCTCAGCCCTCCCCTTCCCCACGGAAGACCGGCCACCGCACGCCTCGGCCCCACGAAAGACCGGCAGCTCCAACTCCTCGTCCACAGACAGGAATTCCAGCTGCACCGGCATCCCGATCCGCACCTTGTCGCAAGGCACGCCGATCACGTTGCTGACCATCCGCACGCCCTCGGCGAGTTCGATGAGCCCCACCGCGTAAGGCGGGTCGAAGGCCGGGAAGGGCGGGTGGTGCATCACCACGTACGAGTAGACGGTGCCGGTGCCGCTCGCCTCGACCGTGTCCCACTCGGGGGAGCCACACGCCTGGCAACCGGGAAGCCAGGGGAAGCGCAGCGTCCGGCACCCACCGCACCGCTGTATCAGCAGCGTGTGCCGGCTCACGCCTTCCCAGAACCCCGCGTTGTCCCGGTTGATCACCGGCCGCGGCCGCCGTGCCTTCGCTGGTGCTGGTGCCTGCGCTGGTGCCGGTGCTGGTGCCTGCGCCCGCTCCAAGTGGGCCTGCGCCTGCGGTGCCGATGGCGGTGGCGGTGGCGGTTGTGGCCCCTCCCGACGTGCCTGCGCCGGGGCGTACTTGAGGATCCGGAAGCGGTGCGTCCCCGCCAGTTCCCCGTCCGCCAGGATGTCCATCCGCGTCGTGACGAAGTGACCGGCCCCCAGCTTGGTGACCTTGCGCTCCGACACGGACTCGATCACCGCGTGGAAGGTGATCCGGTCGCCCGGCCGCAGCGGCCTCAGATACTCCTGCTCGCAGTCGGTCGCCACCACGGCCGTGCAGCCGGCGCCGTCCAGCAGCGCCGACAGCTCGTCGTACGCCCCCGAGCGGCCCTGATGGCCGGAGAGCCCGCCCATCGTCCACGCCTGGAGCATCGTCGGCGGGGCAATCGCGTCGGGCCCCTCGTACGCCGGGTTGGCGTCCCCCATCGCCTCGCACCAGTGCCGGATCATCGCCGCGTTGACCGGGTCCTTGCCGACGCCGGCGGTGGCCGCGGGCCGCCCCTCGTACGCCTTCAGCCGCTCGAACAGGTCCCCGGTGGCCGTCATCGCCGTCCCCTCCGCATCCCCAGCCGCATCGTCGCGACGATCTCCCGCTGGACCTCGCTCACGCCGCCCCCGAACGTGTTGATCTGCGCCGCACGGTTCATCCGCTCCAGCTCGCCGTCCCCGTAGGCGCCCGGCGAACCGGCCCGCACCAGGGCGGCCTCGCCGACCACCTCCTGGCACATCCGGTAGACCTCGACCGCACTCTCCGTCCCGGCGAACTTGACCCCGCTGGCATCGCCGGGGCTGAGCGTCCCGGCGCCCACCTCACCGACCAGCCGCCAGTTCAGCAGCCGGGTCGCGGCCAGCCGCGCGTGCACCTCGGCGAGCCGGGACCGGACCCACGGTCGGTCCGCCGGCCGCTCCCCGGTCTGCGGGTCGGCCGTCCGGGCGTACTCCAGCGCCGCGCGGTACGCATCCTCGGCCTGCATGCCGATCGCGGCCAACGCCACGCGCTCGTGGTTGAGTTGGTTGGTGATGAGCTGCCAGCCGGCGTTCTCCGCACCGACGAGGTGGCCGGCCGGAACGCGTACGTCGTCGTAGTACGTGGCGGTGGTCCGCAGCCCGCCGACCGTCTCGATCGGCGTCCAGGAGAAGCCCGGCGCACCGGTCGGCACCAGGATGATCGAGATGCCTTTGTGCTTGGGCGCGTCGGGATCGGTGCGGCAGGCCAGCCAGATCCAGTCGGCCTGGTGAGCGTTACTGGTGAAGGTCTTGGCCCCGTTGATCAGCCAGCACCCGTCGGCCTCCCCATCGGCCGCGTCACCGGCCTCCCCACCGGTCCCGACACCGGCCGCGTCACCGGCCTCGCCACCGGTCCCGCTTACGCCTCCACTACCGGACCCGCCGCCCTTTGCGCCTCCCAGGGGCTCCTGCCGCCCCTCCGTATCAGAGGCCGGCTCGCGCACCGCACGAGTACGGAGCGCCGCGAGGTCGGTACCGGCCTCCGGCTCCGTATAGCCGATCGCGAAGACGATCTCGCCCCGGAGGATCCGCGGCAGGAAGAACTCCTTCTGCCGCCGCGTGCCGTATTTCATCAGGGTCGGACCGACGGTGTTGAGGGTGACCATGGAGACCGGAACGCCGGCGCGGTACGCCTCGTCGAAGAAGACGAACTGCTCGTCGGGGCCGCGCCCCTGCCCGCCGTACTCCGTCGGCCAGCCGAGGCCGAGCATGCCGTCGGCGCCGATCCGGCGCAGCACCGCACGCTGGGCGGCAGCACCCTCCGGCACTCCGTTCGGCATCACGTCCCGGAAGTACGCGCGGAGTTCGGCGCGCAGGCGTTCCTGGCGCGCGGTGGGGGCGAGGTGCACGTCGACGGCCTCCCCTTCTGTGTCCCGGATCCCGGCGGGCCCGGACGGCCCGAGGGCCCCGTGGCCCCCTGGCCCCCCGCCCCGGCGGTCCGGCGGTCCGGCCGTCCGGCGGTCCGTGACGGCCCCACACCGGCACGCACAAGTGGGCCCGCACAGGTGGTCCCGCACAAGTGGGCGCGCACAGGTGGGCACACGTAGGTGGGCACACAAGCGAGCGGGTTCCTGACTGTCCGTCAGAAACCCGCTCACTGTCAAGGCCGGCGCGGTGAACCCCGGGCAGCCCATGCCCTCGGTACCGGCCTCGACGTATCACCCCTCGGTCAGCCGCCACTCCCCATACGGCGGCCCCGGGTCAGCCGATGTTGTTCCCGAAGCTGACGGTGGCGTTGCCCTGGTCGATGGTCGTGAAACCGGACCCGTTGACGCTCGCGGTGTTGTTCTGGTTGTCGACGCCGGCACCGTTGGCGACCTGCTGGCCGTTGGTCGCATTGCCGTGATTGTCGCCGCCGATGAGGACGCCCCCCTGGCTCGTCGACGCCGCATTCGACCCGTTGCTCGCAAAGCCGCCGTTGTCAGCCTGCGCCACGCCGGAAAGGAGCGCCACCGCGAAGGGCAGTGCGGCGGCACCGGCGAGGACGCGGGCAGTACGGGTGCTTGCCATGTCAATTCCTCCTACGGAACACAACTTCTGGATCCGACCTGCCGAACCGGGCCCGCGGGGCCCGACCACGTCCGGTCAATTGCGTAACTCCGTTGTTCCATCGGGCAGTTGGTCGGCCACCACGATGCTTGCCGCAACGTCGCGACGTCGCGAGCTCAGGCTTGCCCACGAATCCCCGGCGAATCCGCCACGAAGGCCCGATTCCCCCGCAAGCATGAGGAGCCCCGGGTAAACCCCCGCTGCACCACGTCGCCCCGCCTCCACCCCACGACGAGCACACCGGCACACCAGCACCCCCACCCCCACAGGGATAAGCGCCCCCTACCCGCCCGGCTCAGCCACCCGGCGCACGGGCCCTCCCCCGCGCGCCCCTCTTCCCTTCATCGAACATTCGTACGAAAATAACGGCATGGCACCCCTGCACCTACGCCATACCGAGCCACCGACCGCCGGGCGGTGGCAGGAGTCACCGACCAACGGGCGCCGGCAAGCCTCACCGACCGACGGGCGTGGGCACGCCTCACCGGCCGACGGGCGCCGGCAAGCGCCACCGACCGCCGCCCCGTCACGCCCACCCGCCGACAAGCGGTGGGCGCCCCCACCGCGCCCACCGGCCACCGCACCCACCGCCCCGCCGACCGACCACCCCCGCACCGACCACCCCACGGCCGACGAGCAGCCGGCAGGCGAGCAGACGGCAGGCGAGCCGACAGCTGGCAAACCGACGGCCGTGGAGCAGATGGCTGGCAAACCGACAGCAGGCGAGCCGACGGCCGGCGAACGGACGGCCGGCGACCCGACCGCCGGCCACAGCACCCCCACCGACACCCCGACCGACCCCCCGCCACCCCCCAACAGGAACGGCAGCCCCCCTCCCACCCTCACCCCACCCCCCAACGCTCACCCCTCCGCCCATGCCGCCGCCCTGGCCGAAGCACTGGTGGCCGCCGAGCGCGGCTATCCCGTCCTCCCCCTCACCCGCGCCAAGCTGCCCGCCCTGCGGTCCCCGCACCGTGGGCATCCCGAGGTCCCGCCCTGCCACGGCGGCTGCGGCCGTCTCGGGCACGGTGTCCACGACGCAAGCACCGACCCGTTCACCATCCGCCGCATGTTCGCCGCCGCCCCCTGGGCCACCGGCTACGGCATCGCCTGCGGGCTGCCGCCGCACCACCTCATAGGTCTCGACCTCGACACCAAAAACGGCGCCGACGGCCTCACCGCCCTGCTGCTCCTCACCGAGGCGCACGACTTCCCGGTCCCGCCGACGATCATGGTCCGCACCCCCAGCGGCGGCCGACACGTCTGGTTCACCGGCCCGCCGTCCCCGCCCGTCCCGAACTCGGTCGGCCGCCTCGCCCCCGGTATAGACGTCCGCGGAGCGGGCGGCTATCTGGTCGGCCCCGGCTCACTCACCGCCCACGGCCGCTACGTCCTCGCCCCGAACGCCCCGGCCCGCCCGGCCCTCGTCCCCAGCGCCCTGCTCACGCTGCTCACGGCCCCGCCCATGCCCACCCGGCGCGCCTCCCCGAAGCACGCCGGTGCCGGATACGAGCCCCCGCCCGGCGTCCCGCCCCAGCCCGCCGCGGCGCTCGTGCGCTTCGTGCGCTCCTCCCCGGTCGGCCAGCGCAACGCCCGGCTCTTCTGGGCCGCCTGCCGCGCCTACGAGGACGGCCTCGGCCCGGAACTCGCCGCCCGCCTGACCGAGGCCGCCTGCCACACCGGCCTCCCCGAACACGAGGCCCGCGCCACCATCACCTCAGCATCCCGCCAGCGCTGACAGGCGCCACCCAAGGCTCTCCGCCCCTCCCCCACAACACACCGCCCACCCCGACAACCCACCACCCTCCCCGACCACACACCGCCCTCCCCGAGGTAACACCCCCCGCTAAATCCCGCGCTCCGGCTTCCTGCCCTCGATCAAGGGCCGCTCCTCCGTAGCCCAATCCCACCCCTCCACCGAAACGACCTCCGCCTCGGCAACCAATTCCTCAAACTCCCGCATACAACCCATAACCCCAAACTTCCCCCCACCACCCCCACACCGCCACCCATTTACCCCCAGCCCCCACTGCGTCCCCCACGACCTCCCCCTTGCCGACTGCTCTCCTGAGACGGCCGGACACACGGAGCCTCCGAGGGGACGGCGCAGCAGACAACAGAAAAAGGCCGCTTCCAGCGAAAGCAGCACCCCCCCTTCGCCATCCCCCCGGGGGCAGAGCCGCACGAGCAGCCGCACCCCGGCCCAACCTCCCCACAGCGAACCGCGCGCCTACGAGAGAAAAGAAAGACCACCGCTCTTCCGGTCCACGCCTCGTCCACGTCTCGCCCACACAAGCTGACCCCAACCGGGACGACCGCGCTGCAGACTGCGACACCTGAAACACCGAAGGGGCACCCGATCCGTTCGGGCACCCCTTCTGACCAGCTAAGACGCCGATCTCTGCGGAGGCTGTGGGATTTGAACCCACGGTGACGTTGCCGCCACGACAGTTTTCAAGAGAAGGCTTCCCCGGCCACCCGCAGGCTACTGAGCTGCGGAAATACCCGTGGTGCCCACATACCAGCTCTTGCCGGTCCACCCCTGGTCCATGGGCTGAGGTAGCGGAGGTACGGATCGGATCGACACGGGGTGTCTGCACAGCTGCATCAGAAGAGCATCAGCTCTTGCTCCGACCTTTCGGCCCCCACAGTGCGGGGCGAGGAAGGTACTCGACTCAGTTCCACAATGCTTTCCGACCCGTGGCATAGCAGCAGGTTCAGCGCCCGATCGCGAGGACGCGGGTGTTTGTGATCCACGATCTTGCGCATACCCGGACTTACCGCGACGGAGCGGCGGCAGACTGGGCACCGTGTACGCGGCCAGACGGCCATGAAGCACCTCTTCCTACGCACCGTTCAGTTCCCCGACGGCCGGGGGACAACGCTGTGCGATGGGTCCATGAGAGCGGCCCTAGCGTGCGGTCCCATAACGGACCGACGTAACTCGTAAACCTCCGAATCTCCCTGAGAAAGCTGTTAGGGCCACTGAAGAACGCCGAACTTCGCCGGACGAGCCCCGGGTTCGGCAATGTTCGGCAAACGTCGGCGATCTTCGGGAGCGTAGCCGTAGGCTTAGCTCTCTGGCACAGGGGAGGAGTGGCATGATCGAGTTCTATTCCACTGAGTCTTCCGATGGTGACGCCGCCCGCGTCTACGCACGTGAGCTGGCCACCTTTGCCGCTGCTCTTCGCCAGTCGCACGTTGAGCATGGCGCTCCGACCTACAGCACGATCTCAGCGTCTGCGCGAAGGACGGGCCGTGTGACCTTGTCTCCGTCCGCCATCTCTGAGGTCTTAGCCGGCAAGCGGCTTCCTTCGTTGGACTTCACCCTGGAGTTGATACGTCAGCTAGGTGGTGCCGACCAGAGGACGCGAGAGCAGTGGCGTGAGCACTGGAAGCGGGTAAAGCTCTTGCAACGCCAAGCAGGCCTGGTTCGAAGAAGAGGGACGCAATCCACCCTCTCACCGACCGCTCCAGGGCAAACTCCCAGCGTCGCTGCATCGGACGATCCCCCGTCGCCAGCCGACCTCGCTACGTCACTCGTAGATCAGGCACAGGCGCAGGCGAACGCGATTCTTGCAGCGGCAAAATCCGAAGCTGAAGTCATCGTTACATCCGCCCGGAAGCAGGCGTCTGAAATTCTGCGTTCAGCAAAAGACAATGTTGATCAACCCGCTGCAGGCCTGCGTAACAGAAAGTCGCTCCGGATCGCACTGGTAGGCCCGCCGGCAGGAGGAAAAGGAACCCAAGCCGCGTTTCTCAGCAAGCATCTCAACATCCCCCATGTATCCCTTGGAGATGTGTGGCGCCAAAATATCAGCGACCGCACCAAGCTCGGAATTGAAATGAAGCGAGCATTGGAAGCAGGTGATTTGATCCCTGACGAAGTGATTGTGGAATCAATGATCAACCGCCTAGCTCAGGACGATGTTCGCAAAGGTTTCCTGCTCGACGGTTTCCCCCGCAACTTGCGGCAGGCTGAAATACTGGACGAGGTGCTCGCCCTCGACGCGAAAAAGATTGACCTAGCGCTACATGTCGATATCCCGCAGGAAGAGGCATTCCACCGTTGCAGCGGTCGGCGGGTCTGCAGGGACAACTCAATGCACATCAACCATGTCGTTTACGCAAAACCCAAGAAATACGGAATTTGCGATATCTGTGGCGGGGATCTCGCACTTCGAGAAGATGATTCAAGGATGGTAATCGGAAAGCGCTGGGAAATATGGGATCAAGTCACAAGTACTGTCGTCCAGAAATACAAAGACGAGCAACGCCTAATTGCAATCCACGGCCTGGGAGAGGTCGCAGAAGTGACCGACCGCGCAATGGCCGCAATGCTCGCCTACTTTGCAGAATGAGAGGATTGGGCCGTTCTTCGTGAGGCAGAGATGCCCACGCTCAGCGTTGCGTCAGCGCAAGTGCAGGCCCCATTTGCGAGCCCCCAGGCTTAAGCCGCCGCTGCCGCACTGGCCTATAGGATCCATGCTCACCCGGGGCACGCCAGGCTACGCGAGCAACAGATGCAGCGATCAGCTCTGAGTGTCACAAGAAAACCCTCATTCGGAGAAAAGCCGCCGAGTGAAGGTGGCAATTACGATCGCTTCGATAAACAGACCAACGAATGCCTCTCCAGCCGCCACTGCAGCGAAATCTGTGCCAGGGCTATACATCTCGCCCCCTGGATAGAAGGCTCTTCCATGAAATGCGGCTACACTCAACACCAACGCCTCTCGCCAGCTATAACTCTCATGGCCTCCAGAAAGCCCTTGCCTATAACAGAAAGCGAAGAGAAGGACCGTTGCGGAATACAAAAAGATGCTTCGATAGAGGCGGTATCCCCAGCCAGAAATGGCGCCCAACATAAACGAAAATGCGAAAGTCGGCCACTTCTTTGGATCTGAAAGCGAGTGGAGCAGACTCCAGAATCGCGCCACTTCGGCCCTATAGAGAAAGCGACGAGCATGGTCGAACATTCCCTGATCTCGAAGTACCTCACTCAGCTGCCTATAAGATTGCGATGCTTCTGAATACCAGGTGATGCGACGCGCATTGTGTACTGCCCATGTGTCTCCCTGCCGCTTCCGCGCCTGATGACTGGACTTCTTCTCGTCTGCGACTTTTTTCACCGCGCCCCAGTCAATTCCGGAAAGAGAGACGCCATTCCACTGAACATCGAAAATCCTCGGCGCCACGCCTTGAGGGGATGCGAACCTGGCTTCATTCAGTCTTGTGTCTCGATCAAAGGTCACACCGTGCAGATTCGCAGGAAAGTCTCCATCAAGATTCGCCCGAAACAAGTCGGCGCCTTCCAAGTGGCAATCGCTCAGTTTGGCCTCTCGCATGTCTGCATATGACAGAGCAGCTCCCCTAAGGTCAGCTCCAATAAGGGTACAGCTGCGGAGATTCACTCCTGCAATTCTATAAAGAATGTCACGGCGATCGGAATCGGGCACCTGCTGATCGATCATCCTCCAATCAGGTCCTGATATGCCAGCCCGAATTTGCCCCAAAGGAAGACCGCTGAGATCTTCGCCACTAAGATCCGCTCCGCGGAGATCAATTTCGGCAGCGTTCCTACTCTCGCCCACCAGCCACTCCAGGTCATCGCGTTGCAGATGGATTCCTCTGAAGGGAAAAGCACCACGAAGAACGTCGCTGGAAGAAGCTAGCCTTTGGCGAAAGTTATGCTGTCGAACTGGGGAGATTTCTGGGCGTTTCCTCCACGGCTGCCCGATACTTTCCCAGTAAGACTCCCAGGCAACCTGGTCATCTTGTCGCGGCTTGATAGGGGCAAAAGAAGCATCCTGTTCGGGGTGGGACATTTTCGCCAGGCCACCTGCAAGCCGAGAAAACAACACTCGCAGGGCTCGGGCTGCCCTTCCGTCTTCAGTCACGTCTCTCTCCCGCATGCACACCAAGGCCACGCCCTACCGACGCCCTGAACTTCCTTCAAGCATGAGCGGTGCTACTGCAGGACGCGAGCTGTAGCCAGCCCGGACATGGGGGTGGTGTCATTCTTTTGAGGACACCGATCGAGTGTCGGTGAGCCGTAGCGGCGGCAGCGTCAGGGAAGTGCTCGGTGCGGAACACCGACACGACGTGGGGCGGGAAGTGATCGTCATTCGTTGCTGCAGTGGGTGGCACCACGCATTTCCAGGGCCAGAGTTCGTCAGCTACGCGCGAGACCCGTAGCAACAGCGTGCCACGGACCAAGGACCGCTCCCCATACTCGTGAAGCCCCGAGGGTTCGCTCAGTGAGCGGTGCTCGCACCGCCGGCGAGTCGGCTCGTAAATCCTTCGTCGCGCAGACGATCGAAGGCCGCTCGCACTTCGCCCGGCACTGGCAGGCTGATCATGAAACCCTGTTTCGGGTAGATCAGAAGCCGCTGCAACGAACCAACGAGCATGTCGATCACCAAGCGGGGGTCCCCTATCGAGTCCACGTACCCCTCGAACGTCATGGGTGTGGAGGCGCTCACGATTTCCACGTCGGGCCAGAGCTTCCGCGCCGTGGCGTATGCGCGTCGTTCCTCGTACGGCTTGCTGATCAGTAGTACGGACGTGACGTCGATGCCGGCGTCGTCCACCAGGGCCCGGGAGAACTGGATGTTCTCGCCCGTGTTCCGGGCGCGAGGCTCGACGAGGATCGCCGACTCGGGAACGCCCAACTCCACTGCGCGCTCCCGGTAGTGGACGGCCTCGCCCCTCGGCATTCGTTCCCGCGTCGTCGCGCTAGTGGAGCCAGTGAAGACAATCAGCGGCATCATGCCGCGGTGAAACAGGTCCGCGGCGGTGTCGGCTACTCCGAGGTCGTGGCTACCCAGGCCAAGCGCGATCGAGCAGGGCCGAAGTTCGTGGTGCATCTGCTGGAAGTCCCAAAGGAGTTGGGCGTCCGCCCACGCCTGTGCGGAAATCACTTCCCTGCCTCCTCATCGCGTCGGGCCGAGTCAGGGACTCTGAAGTCGTAAGACCAGGCGAAGCGTGAAGCCGCATGCACGCCGATCGCGAACTCGACCACGGTGCCGTCAGCCGTGTACGTCGTCCGGTGCAGTTCGACCACGGGCTCTCCCGCCGGCAGCCGGAGGAGCTTGACCTCGTCGGGCGTAGGGACACGCGCGAACAGCTCTTCTCGCATGTGGTCGATCTCGTAACCGTTGTCGTACAGCACCCGAAAGCCCCCGCCGCGGCCGGCCGGGCCCGGGGTCGGGTCTACGATCCGTGTCCCTTCAACGTGCTCGGGCCGGTAGTAGCTGGTCAACGTGTGCGTGGGCTGCTCGCCCTCCTTCACGAGCCTTGCCCGTGCGTAGACCTCGGCCCCTTCTGGGAGTCCGTGAGCAGCAGCTACTGCAGCAGGAGCCTCAACACGGCTGACGGTTTGAGTCTGCTCGCCGCGCCGATAGGCGCGCCCTGAAGCGACTCGGTCGGCGATGAACGCGACCTCATCCCCGTCGCGCCACTTGGCCTTGTCGTAGCGCTCGATCCCCAGTCGCTTGAGCGGGGTCTGCGCGCGTACGACCGTGCCGTGGCCGCGGGAGGACGTGACAAGCCCTTCCGCCTCAAGAGCCTTGTACGCCTGGTGAACGGTGGACTTCGAGCCCTCGCCTGCCTCGACGAGTTTCCGGATCTCGGGCAGCTGCTGGCCCGGGGCGTACTCCCCGCTCCTGATCTGCTCGGCCAGCCGGTCCGCCAGCTCTCTCCACTTGGGCGCCATCCCGGAGCTCCTCTCGACGGGTCCAGTGAAACACAGTCCCAGGACTGTTGACAGTCCTGGGACTGTGCGCCATTGTCTTACTCAAGCGAACGCAGTCCCAGGACAGCGCGCGCTAAGGGCCTTGTTTGGCCTGCACCAAATGCACGACCAGCGCCGCCCGGAAGGCCCGCGAACACGGGTTGGAAGGAAGCGGTCGTTCTTTGAGAACTCAACAGCGTGCCAAGTCGACGGGGTGCGAGTCCCCGTCCCCGCAACGGCCCGGGAGAAGGCCGCGGCGGCCCCTTAGTGGCAGGCGAACCTGACCTGTCCGCGTGCCAGCTCTGGAGAACAGCGCTGGGGAGCACCCCTTCATTTCTGAAGATCAGCCCCTTCGTTGCCACCTGGTACGCGCCGCCCTGCTGGCGTCAGAGCAGTGACGATGACGCACCCGATTTCCCGGCTCGGGACCGGTGCCCGTGGCAACGGCGCACCGGTGAAGCCCGTGTATCCGCAGTGCTGTGGCGCTGCGGCCGGTTGCCTCCTCCGCCCGTCCGGGCGCCCCTGCGGGGCTGCTCGTACGGGCGGGGTTGAGGGGAGCTGGACCGCTCCACTCTCACGACGGCGTGCGGCCCCGGGGTGCGATCCCGGGGCCGCTCTGGGCCGTCCCACTCGTCAAAGGAGCCGACCCGATGAGGAACATCGGTCCTGTTCAGGCGGTCGTTACCGCCACCGAGTACGACCGCGGCCCGACGGCCGCGGAGCTTGATGCGATCGACGCCGAGATGCCGCTCATCTCCGCGGAGGTCGAGCTGCTCGACGCGCAGATCATCGTCCTCGACCGGGTTCCCTCGGAGGTGGACGAGCGCCGGTTGCGGCGGGCCCGCCGCCGGGTGCTGGCCGCCCGGCGGGAGCTGGCCAACGTGTCCGCCACGGCTTTCGTGCCGGAGGTGGGGGCATGAGCTTCCAGGACACGGCACTGACCGCGGCGCACGCGGAGGTCAAGGCGGAGCTTGCCCGCACCGACTCCAAGGCCAGTCTGCTGCTGGCGTTCGTCGGCGCGATGCTGGCCGGGGCCTGGTCGGTCGCCACCAGCGTCCGCCTCTCCCCGGCCGCGGTGGCGTTCGGGGCAGCCGGGGTGGCGGTGCTGCTGGCGGCGGCGGGGCTGCTGCTCTTCACGGTCCGGCCCAACCTGGGCGGGGGCCGCCGACCGCAGGGCTTCCCGCTGTGGGCCACCCTCACCCCCGACGAGATCCGCGACGCACTGAGCGAGGACGACCGGCACGCGCACATCGCGGCGCTCTCCCGCATCGCCGTGCTCAAGTTCGGCCGGCTGCGGCGCGCGATCGACCTGACGTGCGTGGCCGGCGGGCTGCTGGTGCTGGCGGGGATTCTCGCGTGGGGCGGTGGCTCATGAGCTACCTCGCCGAACTCCGCATGGAGAAGCGCGCCGACCAGGCCGCGGCCGCCGAACAGGCCCGCAAGGACGCCGCGGCCGCCGAGGAGCGCCGCGCCGCCCGCCGGCGGGAGGACGACGAGCGCGCCGCCCGTCTGCGGGAACAGGCCCGCACCGACAAGGCCGCCGACCGTGCCGCGCGGCAGGACCGCCGGCGAGAGCGCGCCGAGCGTCGGGCGCAGGCCCTCACCCCGGAGCAGATCTACCGCAACGGCACGCTCGCCCTGGTCGTCGCCTCCGGGCTGGCCTCCCTGCCCGCACAGATTGCGCACTTCGTCGGCATCCACCCGATGCTGACGCCGGTCCCGCTCGGGCTGGAGGGCGCGGCCTGGGTGATGGCGGCCGGCGTCGCCTACGCCGACGCGCGCTCCGCACCGGCGTGGGTGCGCTGGCTGCTGCGGGGCCTGGTCGCCACGTGCGCCGCGTTCGCCGCTCACATCAACTACGGCTACGGCCTCTCCCTTGCCGGGCACGGGCTGACCGCCGGTGACGCTGCGGCGGCCGGCGCGGGGCTGGCGGCCGTGACCGTCCTGGGGCCAGTCGTGTTCGAGATCCGGCAATGGGTCTCGACGCTCGCCGGTCGGGACGAACAGGCCCGTAACGAGCGCCGGCACGCGGCCCGCCGGTGGCGTCACCACCGCAAGGTGCTGCGCGTCGCCAACCGGCTGATCTCTGCTGCACCGTTCGGCACGCTGCCCGCCGAGGACGCCTGGAAGCTTGCGTGGACCATCGTCCACGGCCCAACCACACCCGGCATGACCCCGGACCTGGAGCGCCACGCGGCCGCTGCTGCGACCCGTCTGATCGAGGCTCGCACGCCGGACGCGGACGCCATCGGCCGACGCATCCGCGCCGGGCTGGAACACCCGCAGTACGTGCTCCCCGACACCGGCAACGTCGTGCCGCTGCGCCGCGAAAAGCCGCAGGTCGCGAACCAAATGCCCCCCACTGCCGACAAGGGCGCGAAGGCCCCGCGCAAGCGGTCCGCGCCGCCCCGCCGGCGCAAGGGCGACACCCCCCGCTACCACCCCGCCGCACGCGCCGTCGCGGCCGACGCTGCCCGCCACTCCACCGTCACCGTCAACGTCTGAGAGGCCCGCCATGCAGACCACCACCACGACCCAGACCGTGTGGCCCGAGGGCGTCATCGCTCGCTACCTCACCCTCGGCGGCGCCACCGTCGACATCCGGATCGATGCCAGGCGCGGCTTTGCCAATGCAGCCTGCACCGGCTGCAACACCCTGCATGAGCCCTTCGACTACCACGGCTACTACCTGGACTGTGAGTACAGCCCGGCGGAGGCCGAGGAGAAGGCACTCGAAGACGCCCGCGAGGACGCCGCGAAGTGGGCCCAGACGCACGCCGAGAAGTGCCGTGCCATGCCCCGCCCCGCCGCGGCCTGACTGGCTGCCTGTCCGCCCCGGGCCAGCACCGGGGCGGGCGGGGAGCTGGGACAGCCCCGGCCCACGGCATGGAGGCCCACATGCTCGGACGTAAGAGCAGCAGCAACGACGCCGTCATCGCCCACAAGGCCGCCCTGAAGGCCCTGCACGACAACCAGCGCGAGGAGATGGCGGCCGGCATCACCCATGAGACCGACACCTACCGCGAGCTGAACGCGGCGGTTCACGAGGCCGAGAAGCACGTGCCCTGGTACCGCCGCTGAACTGCTGAAAGGAGGCGGCCCGTGAAGCCGCGCCGCTACCAGTTCGACAACCCCTTGCCCGCCCCACGAGAGCCGCAACAGCCGGTCGTCTACCGGCCCGAACCTCTGCCCGCACCGGCCGCCTACGACCAACAGCAGGTCATCGTGCAGCACATCCACCAGGCGCCGCCGGACCGCACCGTTCAGCGCGTCGCTCTCGGCGCCGGCATCGGTGGCGGGGCGGTCGCGGCGGGGGTCTACTTCGGCCCGCTGCTGGTCGCCGCCATCTCCTCGATGGCCATCTCCCTCGCGGTCGTTGCCTTCGTCGTGGTCGTCATCGGGTGGGGGTCGGTCACCCTCGTGCGCTCGCTCGGCGGCCCGGACGGCAAGGCCGCCGCTCAGAACGTCGCCAAGGCCCGTCGCAAGCGCGGCTGACGGCTGCCCGATCCGCCCGTCTCGTACGGGCGGTGAGGGGAGCTGGACAGTCCAGCTCCAGATCGGAGCGTCATGGCCCAGGAACCGCCGCTGACCGCCGCCGAGAAGGCCAAGGTCACCCTTCTTACCGCCCGCATGTGCAAGCGCTCCCTGGCGGGTGAGGACGTGGACCTCTCCGACCTTCAGCGCAAGGTCGAGCGCATCCTCGACACCGCCGCCAAGCGGGCCGAGGCCAAGTAGCTACGCCCCGGGACGGCCGCACCCGGCCAAGGAATCCGACCGTCCCGGGCCTTTCCCTGCACACCCTTCAGCAGCGACGGGAGACACCATCATGACCGAACCCGCGGCCGAGCAACCGCCGTTGGGGACCGTGCACGACCTCGACGAACACCGCGTCACCCGCGCCGCCGCCGCGCCGACGCTGACATCCCTGGTCAAAGACACCACCGCCCCCGCATCCGCTCCGGGCGCCGACCCGATCGAAGAACCGCAGCGGCCCATCGTTGACGCTGAGCCGCCCTCCTCCGGCCGCCTTCGCCGGATCAGGCGTGTCGCCCGTGGGGCGCACCGGCTGGCCACGCACGACCGCACTCGTACCGCCGTGCAGATGGTGGCGCGGCATGGTGGTTATTTCGTCGGTGGGGCCGGGGTCGTTGCCAAGCGGAGCTGGGAGGGCCGCACGGTGGCCGTGCATCACCGGATGCGGGCCATGGCCCTTGCCGCCGGGGATCACGCGGCGGCGGCCGAATGGCAGGACCGGGCGGACCGGTTCCGCCGGGAGCGCCACGAACGACGGATCGAGCTGATCCACAAGGTGCCGACGATGGCGAAGTCGGCTGCGATCGGCACGGCTGCTGCCGAAGGCGTCCTGCTGCTGGTCGGTATCTGCATGGCCATCCATGACCGCGAGCTGCATGACGTGGTGGCTCCGACGCTGGCCGCGATCGACGCGGTGCGGGCGCTGTGCTGGTTCGTCGGGATCGCGTGGGGCCCGGCTCTGGGGCTGGCGCTCGTGGCCTGCCTCTCCCATCTGTGGCGCGCCGGCCACAAGCACCAGACGGCGCCCGCCTGGGCCCGGCCCGACTCCGGCACGCCGGACGACATCCCGATCACCCCCTCCATCGTGGTCAAAGCCCTCTCCGACCTGGGCATCCCCGCCTTGAAGAAGGCCATCAAGGAGATGGCGGACGGGGCCGCCGGGATGCTCGGGCCGATCCGCCTGGCGGGGTGCGGCATCGAAGTCGATGTCACCTTGCCCTCCGGGGTCTCCACCGAGGAGATCCTCGGCAAGCGCCGCAAGCTCGCCGAGAACATGAACCGGCACGAGCACGAGCTGCACATGACGATCCCGCCGGCGCCCCGCACGGTCAGGATGTGGGTCGCCGACTCCGGCGCGCTGGACCAGCCGATCGGCCCGTCCCCGCTGGTCACCGACCCAGACCTGACCGCCGACATGCGAAAGGGCCGGGCGCCCTGGGGCCAGGACCTGCGCGGCGACACGGCGCTGATCTCCCTGTGGCAGCGGCACATGCTCATCACCGGCCTGTCCAACCAGGGCAAGACCGCCAGCCTGCGGGCCCTGGCGCTGTGGCTCGCGTTCGACACGCGCGTGGAGTTCCGCCTCGCCGACCTCAAGGGCGTCGGGGACTGGCAGATGTTCGACGGGATCGCCACGGTGCTCATCCAGGGCCCGACCGACGAGCACGTCATGGAAGCAACACACATGGTGGAGGGGGGTGTGGAGGAGATGGGGCGCCGCATCGATCTGATGCGGGAGCTCTCCACCAAGGGCTGGAGCCAAGACAAGATCCTGGCCGACCCACGGTTCAACCCCCTGGTGCTCATCGTCGACGAAGCCCAGGTCGCCTACGGCTCCAGCGCCGTGGAAACACACATCACCGACAGCGGTGCGGTCCGCAAGGGAGCGCCCTACGGGGGATCGAAGGCAGACAGCCGCTACTTCCAAGCCGTGAAGAAGGTCCACGATCAGGGGCGCGCGGTGAACGTCACGATCTGGGAGGGCACGCAAGACCCCACGAACGAGAACCTCCCCAAGCGCTCCCGGGAAGGCAACCACATCCGCGCGTCCCTGGTGCTGGGCACCGAGTCGCAAGCCCGCATGGCCGTGGGCGACTCGGCGGTCGACGCCGGCGCGGCCCCCCACAAACTGCGGCAGGGCCTGGACAAGGGCACGCTCGTGGTGGCTGGCGACGGCATCAAACTCGCTCCCGGCCAGCCCTCGGTGACGGTCCGAACCCACTTCATCGACAAGGACCCCGCCAAGGAGATCGCCGAACGGGCAAAGGCACGCCGGGCCGGCGTCGCGCCGCAGACCGCCGCGGAGCCCGCACAGGACGTCGACCACCTGGCCAACGTGCTCGACGCGCTGGGCGACGGCAAGCGCATCCAGACCCAAGAGGTACTGCGTCGGCTCATCAGCACGCACCCCCATGCCTACGACGGATGGGAGCTGCACGACCTCACGCGAGTACTTCGCGAAGCAGGCGCCGAGCCGAAGGCCACAAGGGCCGACAACGGCAAAACCGGCGTGGTGTGCGTCTCCCGCGCCCGGGTGGAGACGGCCATCGAAGCACGCGAAGACACCGCCGACCGCGACGCAGAGTAGTCGCAGACTGATGGAGGAAGGTGGTGGAGGCACCGGAATCTGATGGAGAACTCCACCAGACGGTCCACCACCCACCTCCACTGGTCCTCAACTGCGCAAACAACGCCTCGATGGGCCTGGTGGACCTGATGGAGGTGCCCCTCCAGCGGTGCCCGCGAGCCCGGTTTTCGGGCCGTGAGGCCCCTCTCCTCCTGCATCTCCCATCGGTTACGCAGAGTACCCGGCACAGTCGGCAGCGGCCGATCGCGCCTCCATCAAGCACGACCCCAGCTCGGCGGGTCCGCACCCGCCTCCCACAGCGAGCCCTACCCCTACCCGCACTGCTGCCAGTGCGGCGCCGACGGCTCCAGCGAACGCCCCGACTGCATCTGCGAGTAACTCACCCAAGGAGAGCTGACGTGAACTTCAGCGACAACGAGATCGTGACCGTGGAACTGGACTGCCCGGGCTGGACCAAGCCCCACACCTGCGACATCACCCGCCACCAGCTCAACGCACTGCTCGTCGCCCTCGACGACATGGCCGCCGACACCTACGAAGCGGCCCGCCGCCTGGCCCAGAAGTGGCCCACGCCCGAAGAGGCGTACGCCGACGCCCCGACCATCGCCTACGAACAGGCGTGGACCGAAAGCACCGCCAACGCCTCCGCCGACGAGCTGGACCGGGACTGGTACCTGCGCCACGCCGCGCTGCTCGACCGCATGGCCCTGCGCGATGACCCCGACCAGGACACCTGCGCCGCGGAGGACGCCGAGGCGACCGCCACCGTCCTGCTGGACATCGACCAGGCGCCCCGGGGCTGCGACCCGCGCGCCTACGTCCGTCAGCAGTACGCCCTCTGGGCCGCCGATCAGACGAACGACCCGCGGGCCAGCGCCCGCAGCTAGCAACGCCCAGGGCGGCCCGCGTCTCGCCAAAGTCCCGGGCCGCCCTGGTCTCTCCGCTCACTTCACAGAACAGGAGACCTCCAGCATGACCCACCCTGTCCTCATCCGGCGAGCCCGCCTGCGGGTCTTGGCCGCTTTCTGCGGTGTCGGCGGTGACACCGCCGGCTACCTGGCCGCCGGGTGCCACGTCACCGGCGTGGACCTCGCCCCCCAGCCTCGCTACATCGGCGACGTCTTCCACCAGGGCGACGCCATCGAGTACATCCGGGCCCACGGCCACGAGTACGACTTCATCCACGCCGGGCCGCCGTGCCAGTTCGACTGCACCCTGACCGCCGGCACCAACGCCGCCAAGCGCTCCAACTATCCCGACCTGCTGGAGCCGACCCGGGACGCGCTGGAGGCCACCGGCCGCCCCTACGCCATCGAACAGCCGCCCGGCCGCGCGTCGAAGCGGATGAGGGTGGACGTCACGCTGTGCGGGGAGATGTTCGGCCTGGCCGTCATCCGCCACCGCAACTTCGAACTCGGCCACTGGACCACCCCCAAGCCCGTTGAGCCGCAGCACCGTGGCCGGGTCGCCGGCATGCGGCACGGCAAGTGGTACGACGGCCCGTACTACGCCGTTTACGGCGAGGGCGGCGGCAAGGGCACCGTCGCCGAATGGCAGCAGGCGATGGGCATCCACTGGACGAGCGTGCGCAAGGAGATCGCCGAGGCCATCCCGCCCGCCTACGGCCGCTGGCTCGCCAACGCCTTCCTCGCCAGCACGCTGGAGGTGGCGGCATGAACGAGCACCTGCTCAAAGCAGCCCTGGACGCCGCGGAGCAAGGCTGGACAGTCATCCCACTGCGCCCTGGGGACAAGCGGCCTGCGCTGCACGGTGAGGCGTTCTGCCCCGGCACCGGGGACTGCGCGGGCGGTCACCTCAAGTGGGAGCAGCGCGCCACCACCGACCCCGACCGCATCCGCGCCGCCTGGGCCACCTTCCCCTTCAACGTCGGCGTCGCCACCGGCCCGTCCGACCTGGTCGTCATCGATCTCGACATGCCCAAGAGCAACAGCAAGAAGGACACGCCTTGCGGCGTGACGACCTTCCAGGCGCTCTGCGAGCGCACCGGCCACCCCGTCCCCACCACCCGCACGATCCGGACTGCAAGCGGCGGGCGGCACCTGTATTTCACCGCCCCGGCCGGGGACCGGCTGAGCAACTCGGCGGGCAAGCTCGGGCCGCTGATCGACACTCGGGCATGGGGCGGCTTCGTCGTCGCGCCCGGCAGCACCACGGCCGCCGGCACCTACACCGTCATTGACCCCACTCCGCCTGCCCCGCTGCCGGATTGGCTGTACGGCCTCCTGGCGCCCCGTCAGCCCTCCCGGGGCCTGACGGCCGCGCCGTCGTCTCTCAGGGCCTCTCGGTACGCGGCAGCGGCGCTCACGGCGGAAACCGCGAGCGTGAACAGCGCGCCGGAGGGTCAGCGCAACGCCACGCTGCTGCGGGCGGCGCGAGCCCTGGGGCGGTTCGTCGTCTGGGGCGACCTTCCCCGCTCGGTGGTGGAGGAGGCTCTTCAGGCGGCTGGGGAGCTGGCCGGTCTGTCGTCTGCCGGGTGCCGCTCGACGATCCGCAGCGGTCTGAACTGGTCCATCGCGCACAACTCGCAGCGGAGGACGGCATGACGAACCCGACCCGTCCCCCTCTGAAGAGCCTTCCTGACGCCCCCGACGGCACCGGCTCCGCCGAACCGGCACGCACCCCGGCCGGCAGTGGTGCGCCGAAGGGCGTCGCCCGTCAGGGCGTCCTTTCAGCTCTTCGCTCTGAGGGGCACCAGCCCACCCAGCCCGCGGCCGTACCGGTCTTCTACGGGCTGCACATCATCGCCCAGCCCAAGTGGCTCATCTCCGTGAGCGCGGCCTGTCCCTGTGGCTACCGACGCCGGGCCGAGGGCCGCGGCGACATCCAGCCGCTCATCGAGAACTACACCCGCCACAAGCAGCACTGCCCCCGCCACGGCAGCGCCAGCAACAGGAAGAGGGCCGCATGACCAGCACCCAGCAGCAAGCCACCGAGGTGGCCGGCGGTGCGGCGCTGCTCGATGAGGTGGAAGCCTTCCACCGCCGTTTCAACGTCTTCCCCCACGAAGCCGCCTACGTCGCCGTGACGCTGTGGGACGCCCACGCTCACCTGCTCGACTGTTTCGACTCCACCCCGCGTCTGGCGTTCCTGTCCCCAGAACCGGGGTCGGGGAAGTCACGGGCGCTGGAAGTCGTCGAAACGCTCGTACCACGCTCCATGGCGGCTGTGGACGCATCCGCCGCCGCCCTGTTCCGGTCCGTCTCTGGTGTCGACGGCGGACGGCCCACGATCCTCTTCGACGAGATCGACACCGTCTTCGGGCCCAAAGCCGGAGAGAACGAACAGCTCCGGGGGTTCATCAACGCGGGCCACACGCGCGGTCGGGAGATGTACCGGTGCGTCGGAGACGGAGCCAACCAGCAAGTGCAGGGCTTCCCCTCGTACTGCGCTCTCGCTGTCGCCGGACTCGGCCACCTTCCGGACACGATCATGACCCGCTCGGTCGTCATCCGCATGCGCCGCCGTGCTCGCAACGAGAGCATCGAGCCGTTCCGCATCCGTATCCATGTGCGTGAGGGCAATCAGCTCCGAGACCGGCTCGCCAAGTGGGCCGAGACCGTACAGGAGCAGGTCACGGACGTTTTCCCCGAGATGCCAGACGGAGTCTCCGACCGCCCGGCGGACGTGTGGGAGCCCCTCCTGGCCGTCGCCGACGCGGCCGGCGGGGACTGGCCCGAGCGGGCCCGCGCGGCGTGCGTGGCGCTGGTAACCGCGTCCAAGGCCAACGACAAGGGCAGTCTGGGAATCCGGCTGCTGACCGACCTGCGCGATCACGTCATGGTCGGCATCGACCGCCTGCCCACCGTCGCCATCCTGGATCGGCTCAACGCCCTGGACGACGCCCCTTGGGCCGACCTCCACGGCAAGCCGCTCGACAATCGCCGCTTGTCGAAGATGCTCGCGGAGTACATGACGGCCGACAACGAGCCCATCGCCTCCCGCAACATCAAGACCGCAGGGAGCGTCCTCAAGGGCTACTACGCCGCCGATCTCTTGGACGCGTGGGCCCGCTACTGCCCCCCACCCCCGGAAAGTGCGCTACTTCCGCTACCTCCGCTACCCAGCAGGTCAGAGCCCTGAAATCGGTAGCGGATGAGCCGAATTTATCCGCTACCAAGCAGCACGCTGCCGCTACCCACCCGCAGCCACACAGCGGGCGGGTAGCCGCATCTATCCGCTACCGCTACCCCTACCCGCTACCTCGATCATGGCCCTGACCAGGGCGGTAGCGGAGGTAGCGGAGGTAGCGGACCTGAGAGAAGGGGGCCCTTGGCCCCGTGAGCCATGCCTCGAAGGAGTCGCACCATGGCCCGCCCCAAGATGCTCAAGCTCCCCGAAGTCCTCGCCGAACTCGACATGTCCCGCGCCGCCTTCTACCGCATGCGCGCCCGCGGCCTCGGCCCCCGGGTCGTGAAGCTGCCGAACCACCAGATCCGCATCCGCCGGGCCGACCTCGACACCTGGCTGGCCGGCCAAGAAGAGCAGTCCGCAGCCTGATCTCCTCCCCGCTGATGGGCCCGGCTGTCGCACCGGCCGGGCCCACTTTCATTCGCCAGGAGAACGCCCCTTGCTGACCTTCGAATTCACCATGCACGCCATTCGTGAGAGGCCCGATCGCCCCAAGCCTTTTCAAGTCCGCTGGAAGGTTGGCTCACGCCCTCACTCCAAGGCCTTCAAGACCAAGACGCTGGCCGACGGCCGACGATCACAGCTTATGGCTGCGGCTCAAAGGGGCGAGCAGTTCGATACGGAGACCGGTCTTCCCAAATCTGAACTCACCGCGCTTCAACCGCAGATGACCTGGTTCGACCATGCCAAGGACTATGCCAAGATGAAGTGGTCCGAGGCTGCGTCGGCGAAGGGCCGGGCCACTCGTGCCGACGCGCTTGCCGCCGTCACTGCTGCTCTGGTCAAGGACACGAAAGGGGCACCCGCCCCGGCAGTGCTGCGACGGGCACTGACCGGCTACGCATTCAACTTCTCTGAGCACCGCACCCCGTCGCCGGAGCACCTCACTGCCGCACTCACCTGGCTATCGTCCAAAGCCCTCCCCGTGTCCGCGCTGGAGGACGACTCCGAGAAGGTCCGGGCAGCACTGAAGGCGTTGAGCACGCGCCTCAACGGAAAGCAGGCTGCAGCAACCACCATCACGAACCGTCGCACCGTCTTCAACAATGCACTCAGATACGCCGTGGAGCGAAAGCGCCTTATGGCGAACCCACTGCCCTCCGTGGACTGGTCTCCGCCCTCCACGGACGATGAAATCGACTGGCGGTACGTCCCCAACCCGCGACAGGCGAAAGAGCTCATTGACGCCGTCGCCACCCTTGGCCCCCGCGGCGAGCACCTGCATGCGTTCTTCGCGTGCATCTACTACGCGGCCACCCGGCCGGCGGAAGCCATGAACCTCAGGAAGGCCGACTGCATCCTTCCCGAGACCGGCTGGGGCACGGTGGTGCTCTCCGGCAGCGCGTCCCGCGTGGGCTCCACCTGGACGAACGACGGGAAGCCTTACGAAGAGCGCGGTCTGAAGCGTCGGGCACGGTCCTCGGTGCGCGACATCCCGATCCCGCCGGAGCTGGTGCAGCTTCTGCAGGCCCACATCGACCGTTACGGGGTGGCGCCGGACGGACGGCTGTTTCGGGCGGCGCGAGGTGGGGTCCTGCTCAGTAAGGAGTACACAGACATCTGGAAGGAGGCCCGCGAGGTAGCGCTCCCCCCGCACCAGTTCGACAGCCTGTTCGCGGATGTGCCCTACTGCGGGCGGAAGGCCGGCATCTCGCTTTGGCTCGTCTCGGGTGTCGACCCCGTCGAGGTCGCCCGTCGCGCCGGCCACAGCGTGGCCGTGCTGTACAAGTTCTACGCCAGGGTGCTCGATGGCCGCCGCGACCAGGCCAACGAGGCGATCGAGCGGGCGCTTCGCGCAGCCGAGTGAGCCGGATCCTGGTCCACGCCTGGTCCACACAGGCTGATTCCGACCGGGATACACGCGGTACGGGGTGAGACAACATGCAAGTGGGAGGGGCCCGAGATACCTCGGAAAACCCCTCCCACCTGGGCAAACGCCCATCAGCGCGGAGGCTGTGGGATTTGAACCCACGGTGACGTTGCCGCCACGACAGTTTTCAAGACTGTTCCCTTAGGCCGCTCGGGCAAGCCTCCCCGCGGCGCCGGCGCGTGGGAGCGCGGGTGCCGCGGGATCAGATTAGCGCGTCACTTGTCGCCCGTGCGCTGCCCCAGGGTGACTTTGGCCGTGTGCTCCTTGCCGGCGCGCTTGTAGGTCAGGGTGACCTGGTCGCCGGGCTTGTGCTGCCAGATTTCGCTGATGAGGGTGGGGCCGCTGTCGATGACCGTGTCGTCGAGCTTGGTGATGGTGTCGCCGGGCTGCAGGCCGGCCTTGTCGGCCGGGCCGTTCGGGGTGACCGCGTCGGAGCCGTTGTTGCCCGTCTGGGCGATGGTCGCGCCGTCGCCGGTGTCCCGCATGCCGACCTGGACGCCGATCTGCGGATAGACCGGCTTGCCGGTCTTGATCAGGTCCTGGGCCACCCGCTTGGCCTGGTCGATGGGGATCGCGAAGCCCAGCCCGATGCTGCCGGACTGGCCGGATTCGCCACCCAGGCCGCCGCCGTTGCCGGCCGACTGGATCGCGGAGTTGATGCCGATGACGTTGCCGCCGGCGTCCATCAGCGGGCCGCCGGAGTTACCCGGGTTTATCGACGCGTCCGTCTGCAGGGCGCTCATGTACGACGCCTGGCTGCCGCCGCCGTCGCTGGACGCCACCGGCCGGTCCTTGGCGCTGATGATGCCGGTGGTGACCGTGCCGGACAGGCCGAAGGGCGCACCGATGGCGATCGTGGCATCGCCGACCTGCACGTTGGACGACTTGCCCAGCGGGAGCGGGTTGAGGGTGGCGTCACCCGGGTTCTTGAGCTTGATCACGGCGACGTCGTAGCCCTGGGCGTGGCCCACGACCTCGGCGGCGTACTTCTTGCCGTTGGAGAACGTCGCGGTGAGCTTGCCGCCGTCGGCCGCACTGGCGACGACGTGGTTGTTGGTGAGGATGTGGCCCTGCTTGTCGTAGACGAAGCCGGTGCCGGTGCCGCCCTCGCCGGTGGCGCCCTGCGCCTCGATCGTCACGACGCTCGGCAGCGCGCGCTGCGCTATCCCGGCGACCGAGGTGGGCTTGCGGTTCAGCGCGCCGGCGTCACCGGGCGCGGAGACCGTCGTCGAGGCGGTGTCGTCGCGGCCCGCGGCCCAGTAGCCGATGCCGCCGCCGACTCCGCCGGCGACCAGCGCGGCCGCCAGGACGGCGGCGATCAGCCCGCCGGTGCGCCGCTTGGGAGCCGGGGTACCGGCCCCCGCCCACGGGTCGCCCCCACCGCCGTACGGGGGCCCGCCCCAGCCGCCGCCGGAGGAACCGTGTCCGGCCACGGCGTACGGGGGGAGCTGCGCGGTGGGCTCACCACCCGGGTATCCGGGCGCGGGGGGCTCACCACCCGGGTATCCGGGCGCAGGGGACTGACCACCCGGGTGCCCGGCCCCGGTGGGCTCGCCACCTGGGTATCCCGACTGGTGCGACGGGGGCGACTGGGGTGGCTGCTGCGGGTGGCCGGGGCCGTCCGCAGAGGCGACGGTCGGGGCGAAGTCCGGCGGCGGGGGTGCCGCGGGGGGAGTCGCGGGCGCGGGCGGGGCGTCGGGAGTCTGGGCGCCGGAGGCGGACGCGGCAGCGCTGTCCGGCTGCGCCCCGGTCGGCGGCCTGGCCTCCGACGGGACGGCTCCCTCGTTCTCGGTGCTCACAGCTCTCTCCTCAGCTTCACGGCCTTACGGTCCCGGCCGGGCCCGGTGGCCCGTACGGGGGTCTTACGGTCCGGCCGGGCCTCACGGCCCGACCGGGTGGTGATGACAGTGACACGGAGTGCGTCCCCGTGGCGCCCCGGAGGGCTTCCCCGGGTACGTCCCGGAGTACGTCCCGGACGACGTCTCCGAGTACTTCCGGAAGACTTCCGGAAAACGTCTCCGAGTACCTCTCGGAGGGCGTCATCCGCGGTCGTCGCCGGAGTGCCGGTTGGACGGCGAGGCCCGGCCGGACCGGGTGGACCAGTTGGACCGGGCGTACCAGCTGGGCCGGGTGGACCAGCTGGACCGCGGTGGACCAGTTGGACCGTAGGGCCTGATCGACCGGGCCTGCCTCCGGTTGGTGGCTCGGCTACCCACTTCGCGGCTCGCCAGTACGCCCGGCCCGCCGTTCCGTGCTCCCGTACTCGCAGCACTCCCAGTAATCCCAGTACTCCCAGTTCTTCGCTGCTCCGGTACTCCCAGTTCTCCAGTACTCCAGTTACTCCAGTTGTCGACTGCTCCAGTGCTCCGGCAGTCCGATACCCCAGGATTCAGGATCCCGGCGGTCTCGGCGAGTCCCGGGCCGCCGGACCGGGCCGTCGGTCGGGGCCGCGCGGTGGATCCGCGGGTCCCCGGCCGGGCGGTACGGGCCGGGCGATACGGGCGAAGCTCCGTCCCAGCCTTTCCCACCGCGCGTCAGAGCGCCGTAAGCCGAGGCTGTGACTGTGCTCTCATCCTTTATGCCGGACAAAACGGGCGCATCCGATGTTCCGCACGTCGGGGTACGGTCGCCCCGCGCGCAGGGCTCCACACCGGGCTCCACGCCGAGATCCACTCCGAGATCCACGGCGGGGCCGGCGGCCGCCTCCAGCAGGCTCCCGTAACGAAGACCGAGAGGGACCCGGTCCCCCAGCCCCGGGGTCCACCCGGTCCCCCCGGCACCAGGGTCCGTCCGGTCCGCCCGCTCCGCCCGCCCGGTCGCCCGACACCGGCGAGTGGCACGATAACGCGGTGAGCTATGCACGCCCCGCCCAGGACCGTCGCCCGGATCGCCCCGCCATGTCCGTTGTGGCCCATCGAGGCGCCTCGGAGGACGCCCCGGAGCACACCCTGGCCGCGTACCGCAAGGCGATCGAGGACGGGGCGGACGCCCTGGAGTGCGATGTCCGGCTGACCGCGGACGGCCATCTGGTCTGCGTGCACGACCGGCGGGTGAACCGCACGTCCAACGGCCGCGGCGCGGTCTCCGCCCTCGAACTCGCCGATCTCGCCTCCCTCGACTTCGGCTCCTGGAAGGAGGAGGCACTCGGCAGCGGGACGCTCGGCAGCGGGGCGTTGGGCAGCGGAGCGTTCGGGGCCGAGGCGCCGGACCGCCGGGGCGGGGTGTTCGGCGGCGAGGCGCCGGACCGGCAGAACGAGGATCCCGAGCGGACGTCCGTTCTGACGCTGGAGCGGCTGCTGGAGCTGGTGGCCGATGCGGACCGCCGGGTCGAGCTGGCCATCGAGACCAAACATCCGACGCGTTGGGCCGGACAGGTGGAAGAGCGACTGGTCGAGCTGCTGGGCCGGTTCGGCTACACGAACCCGGCCAGGAACGCCGAGCAGCCGTCTCCGGTCCGGGTGATGAGTTTCTCCGCCCGTTCGCTGCACCGCGTCCGGACGGCGGCGCCCGCCATCCCCGTCGTCTACCTGATGCAATTCCTCACGCCCCGCTACCGCGACGGCCGGTTGCCGGCGGGCGTGGGCATCGCGGGACCCGGTATCCGGATCCTCCGGGCACATCCCGAATACGTCGCCAAGGCACATCGAGCGGGCAATCAGGTGCATGTATGGACGGTCAATGAGCCCGACGATGTCGTGTTGTGCCAGGAATTGGGAGTCGATGCGGTGATCACAAATCGCCCCAAGCAGGTACGAATGCAACTCGGCCTTGGCTAAAGCCCCTCACAGGGTGTGCACCGGCGCATTCGGCCGGTATCCGATGCCGGTTTGTGCGTCACTGCGTGTCGAGTGGCCGGTTTCCGGTCCAGTCCATTGGGGCATTCATCCCGTGGCGTGGGGCAAAGGAGGTCTCGGGGGTGGCGTTGGTGGTGGCACAAGAGGTGCCGACGTCGTCGATCATGGCCGTACCCCATGGCCCGGTGGGCGTGGGCATGGCCAGGCGGCGCATGCGTGAAGAGCTGTTGGCAAGCGGAGTTCAGGACACGGTCGTCGATGACGCGGTCCTGGTCCTTTCGGAGTTGCTGAGCAATTCCTGCCGGCATGCCCGTCCGATCGACGAACCCGGCCCGGCGGGCCCGGTGGCGGCTAGGAACAGCTCGCGGGTGGGGGCCGCGGCGTCCGTGCGGGCGTCCTGGCAGATCGACGGACAGGGCCGATTGACCGTTGCGGTCACGGACGGCGGAGGGCCGACCCGGCCGCGCCCGGCCACTCCTTCCGTCACCGCGCACGGCGGCCGGGGGCTGGCGATCATCCGCTCGCTCGCCAAGGACTGGGGCGTACGCGACAGCGCCCCGGGGGAGGTCACGGTCTGGGCGGTGCTCTCTCTTCAGGGCGCGTTCGCTACCCGCGTGGATCTGATGCCCGATCCGACGGCCACCGCGCTGACCGACCCGGTCGCCGGACTGCCGTCCTCACTCGCACCCACCGGCCGGCCGCTGAACCCGGCCGCCTTCCTGGACATCGAGGATTTGGCGTAGGGACGAGGAGCGGCGTAGGGGCCGAGGACTTGCCCTAGAGGTAACGGGGCTTGGCATAGAGGTGAGGGGGCTCGGCGTAGGGGCCGAGGACTTGGCCTAGAGGTAACAGGGCTCGGCATAGAGGTGACTGGGCTTGGCGTAGGGGGAAAGGATTCGGTCACCCCCCGCGAGACACCCGCGACGGCCCCCCGCACGGTCAGGGCGACCCGGTACGCGATGGCCTAGGCTCGCGCCGAAACGCGTACGCCCGGGATCGACCAGGAGAAGCCGTCGCATGGCCAAGAAGCGCCGCCCCCAGCCCCAGTCCGCAGCACCGCAGATCAAGGACGGGGAGGTGCCGGTCGTCGGCGCTCGTGAGCCCTGCCCGTGTGGTTCCGGCCGCCGGTACAAGGCGTGTCACGGGCGGCGCGCGGCGCACGCCGTCACCGAGTTGGTGCAGCGCCCCTTCGAGGGCCTGCCCGGCGAGTGCGACTGGGTGGCGATGCGCGAGCTGGTGCCCGCCGCCACCGCCGAGTTGACGCTGAAGGGCGGGCTGCCCGAGGGCGTGCCCTCGGTGACGCTGGCGACGGTGCTGCCGATGGCCTGGCCCGCGCTGCGCCGCGACAACGGGGCGGTCCTGCTCGGGCTGCAGAACGACACCGCCTCCGGTGACATCAGCCGCGACCTCGCGGACACCCTGCAGCGCGCACTGGCCACGGAACCGGGCAATCCGGTCGCTGCCGCACGCCCCTCCTCCGAGGGTCCGCGCCTCCAGGACCTGCTCGACCTGAACGCACCTTTTGAGCCGACCGTCCACACGGGCTTCGAGTTCTGGGTGGAGAACGCCGAGAACGCCACCGGTGAGGTCGCCGCCTCTCTGGAGCGGGCCAACGCGGCCGCCATCCCGACCGCCCGGATTCCCGGCCTGGAGGGCGCGTACTGGTGCGAGGCGCCCGAGAAGAACCACCTGCGCTGGGTCACCGCCCACCCCGAGGAGCAGCTGCTGGACGCCCTCGCCCGGCTGCACGCCGCGGGCACGTCCTCGCTCGGCGAGGGCACCCGCCTGGTCGGTTCGTTCCGCGCCCACGGGCTGGTCGTGCCGGTGTGGGACCTGCCCTCCGCGATGGGGGCGGACGAGGTCGCCAAGCCGGCCCTGGAGTTCGCCGAGCGGCTGACCGAGGCGCTCGCGGCGAAGACCCCGCTGACCGCCGACGAGCGCCGGGCGCGCGGCGGCCTCACCAACCGTCAGATCACCCTGAGCTGACCGTTGAGCTGACCGTCCCGGCGGCGCTCGCGCGCACCGTACGCATCGGGGGACCCTGGCGTGACACCGGTCACAACTCCCCCTACGCGACGGTAAATGAGCGTCCGGAATTCCACGATCGAATTTGCGAACCGCCGATCTCTTGTTACGGTTCTAAAAGCCCGGTCGCTGGTGCATCCCCCGTCGCCAGCGACCGGGCGCTTCCATGTCCGGAACCAGGCATTCCGACCGGCCCGGACGATCAGCGCGGACGAACAGCGCGGACGAGCACGCACCGACGATCACCACGGACGAGCGCCCGCGGACGATCAGCACGGACGCCCCACGCGCGGCGATCAGCCCGAGCCGCTGCCGTCCACCGCCGGGCCCTCCGCCTCCGGGCCGCTCGTCGCCGGGCTTCCTTCGTCCGCCGCCTAGTTGCTGCCGGAGCGCAACAGCAGCCGCTCCCCCGCCGGGTCCGAGAACTCCGCGACCGCCGCGTACCCGGTGCGGTCCCCACGTACGGTCCGGCCGGCCGGCGTCTCGCACACGCCCGGCACATCGGCCGTCGGCACCTCACAGTTCACCTGGATGCTCCGGCCGTCCGGGCGCAGCAGGGTCAGTACGGCGCGCAGCGCGCCGCCGGTGACATTGCGGTAGTACGTCCGCGCCCAGGTCCGGCCGCGCTCGGTGAGCACACAGGTCTGCGCCTCGATGCCCCGCCCGGAGGCGAGTTCGGGGCCACAGTGGGTGATCCGGCCGGAGAGGAGCGGCAGCCCGAGGGCGTCGAGCGGGCCGTCGAGGGGGCCGCCGGGGCGGTGGGAAGCGGCGGCACCGGCACCCTTGACCTCCTTGGCGCCGCGTCCCCCGGCCTCGGCATCGCGTTCGCCCGCCTTGGTGCCGATTTTCCCCGGCTCGGCGCCGTTTCTCCGCGCCTCGATGCCGCTTTTCCCCGTCATGTCCCCTGCGCGCAGGGGGTGGTTTTCGGCCGTGCGCGTTCCTTGTCCGGCGCGGGGAGCCGCGGCCCGGCGGTGCGGGAGCAGTGATGCGGCCGGGCCGGCCGTCGCGGCGCCGAGCGGGACGGCGACGGCGAGCGCCGCCATACCGGCGAGCCCGGTCATGCGGACTTTCTGCGCACGCTGCATGGGCCCCACCTGCGATTGAGATGCCGTCGTCGACGCCGACGGCGTGACGGTGTGCCGAACCTATCGGCCGCGGGCGGTGCGTCCGGTCGCCCGGCCACCCGTTTCCCGTAGTGATCGGGCCCGTCACACCCGTACGGGTGAACCGCCCGCGGTTTCTTCGAGGTCGTCCGTGCCGCGCCCGTCAGTACGCGAGCCGGCTGCCGCCGTCCGGTGTGCTGGTGCTGGCCGTCACCAGGGCCTCGACGATGGTGGCCACCTTCGGCAGCCAGGGTGCGGCGGTGGTCGCTGCCGGCGGCCGCTCCCAGCGCACCCGGCCGGCGCCGATCTGGGACGGCGGGAGCACCACATAGCCGCCCTCGCCGTGGAACCGCAGCGAGCTGGGTACCCAGTCCTGCGAGTGCAGCAGCTCCCCCAACTCCGCGAGGTCGTACGGCGATACGAGCAGTGACCAGCGGGTGGGCGTGGCGACCACCGGGCCGACGCGGACGCCGAAGTGGTCCAGGGCGGCCAGCGCGCGGGCACCGGCGACCGCCGGCAGGCTCACCGCGCAGGGCGCGCGGCCGCCGGTGGCCAGCACGATCGGGGCGGACGGGCGGTTGGTCCACCACCAGCGCACCATCCGGGCGTCGGTGGTCGCCGCGAGCAGGCCGGGGTCGAAGGGATGCGCGCCGGGCACCACGCAGTCCGGGTCGGGGCAGCTGCACCGGCGGGCGGGCCGCTCGCCGAGGCCGAGCCGGGCACCGGCGGGCTGCCGGCCGGCGGGACCGAGGGCCACACCGGGAAGTACGGGCCACTGCCACTCGGTGGCGCAGTGGAGCGCCGCACCGAGCAGCGCCGACCTCCCCGTGCGCCGGAACAGGATCTTGCGTCGCCTTCCGAGGATCTCGCGCATGAGCGCTCGTTCCTTTCCGTTAACGCCGAGGGCTTGCCGAGGGCTTTGTCCATCGCTCTTCATGGCACTTCAAGGCACTGCGTGCCCGGTCCGCATGGTCCCGCACGGGCCGCTCGATGCCGTGGTGGCGCTCTTGCGGCCCGGTCATGCACGCCGGGGTCGATCGCGCGTCGATCACGCCACGTGGATCTCTGATCACCGCGTGTACAAGGCAGCGCATCACGTCGTACGCCGGGCGGGGAACGTGGCGAGGGGTGGCGCGCGCATGGCGCTTGCGCTTCCGGTGGTTCAGTCCCCGCCACTTGGGAGTGCGTGCGGTCGTCGCCGTATGAGACGTCGGTGCCCGCCGGAGAGTTCCCGATGCGGGCCCAACTGACCCCGCACCTTCCCGATTACGTACCCGCCATGGTGGTGATGACGCGCTGTCGATCGGCGCCAGTCGACCTCAAATTGACGCTCGTGGGGCTTTTTTCAGGCCAATCTACAGACCTCACGGACACCACAAACCCCACGGGGACAGTGCTGGACATCCCCTCTCTGGTGCGTGTACATCTGGAGCATTGATAGCGGAGCAGCATGACATGGGGGTTTGCGATGCTATTGAGGAAATTGAGCGCCCGAACGGATCGCACAACGTCACTCAACAAAAAGCCGCACTCCCTCACAATCAGCGGCCTGAACTGGAGCAATGCCTGGCGCGACGATAGCCGCCGGCCATGACTGCCCCTCACGTACCGAAAGTGGCTGGAATCGAACCAGCTCTGCCCGCTCCCCCGCACACTGTCGGCCCGCATGTGGCGAACACCCCCGCGGACCCCGGCTCCGACAGCCCGTCCGACCCCTCCGACGACGCGTCCGACACCGCCACCGACGGAGCCGGGAACGCCGCTCCCGACCCCCCGCCCGGCTCCGCCCCCGCCACCCCCGACGTCTCCGCCCTCGACCAACTCGCCGCCGTCCAGGACCGGCTGGCCGGCTGGATCTCCGACCTCAGCACCCTGCACGACCTGACCGAACGGCTCGCCCGCACGCGGACGTTGGACGAGGCGCTGCACGAGCTGCTGCGCGCCGGCGCCTCGCTGGTCGGCGCCCGCCGCGGTCTGGTCGTCCTGGCGCCGGCCGACGGACTCGGCCCGGAGACCACCGTCGGCCTCGGTCTCGGCCACGCCGAGATCGGGCACATCGAGACCGTGCCGCGCCGCGCCCTGTCGTACGCGCGGATACTGGACGGCCTTCCGGAGCCGGGCATCTCCGGCGCCGGCGACGACCCTCCCGAGGGCTGGGGCGGGCCCGACGACCCCACGGAGATCAGCGAGCCCGACATCCCCGGGGAGAAGGACCTCGACCCCCGGCTGCGGGAGGTCGCCGCCCGCCTCGGGTACGCCGCCAGCTACGCCGTGCCGCTCACCGCCGATCCCGTGGGCCGGACCGGCGCCGCGGTCTGGCTCTACGACGAACCGGCCGCCCCCACCGAGCGCCAGCGCCATCTCGTCGGCCTCTACCGCAGCCACGCCGCCGAACACCTCGCCCGCCTCCTCGAACTCCACCGCAGCCGGCAGGCCGCCGCCACGCTCCGCGCGGAGCTGCTGCCGCACCGGCTGCCGCGGGTCCCGGGCGTCCGCCTCGCGGTGCGGCACGCCACCGGCCCGCGCGGCGGCGGCGACTGGTACGACGCGCTGCCGCTGCCGGACGGCGCGCTGGGCCTGGCCGTCGGCTCGGTGACCGGGTCCGGGCCGAGCGCGGTGGCCGCCATGGGACGGCTGCGGGCGTCGCTGCGCGCCTACGCGGTCATGGAGGGTGAGGACCCGGTCGCGGTCCTCTCCGACCTGGAACTGCTGCTGCGGCTGACCGAGCCGGCGCGCAGCGCCACCGCGCTGTTCGCGTTCACCGAGCCGCCGCCGGGCGCCCCCGGCGGCCCGCCCGCGCCGCCGGTGCCGGGCGTGCTGCCGCGGAAGCTGGTGCTGGCCGGGGCCGGTCACTGCCCGCCGCTGATCCTCGGGGATCTGCGCACGGAGTTCGTGGAGACCACGCTGTCCGCGCCCCTGGGCATGCTGGCCTGCTGGGAAGCGCCCAGCGTGGAGATCGAACCGGCCGGCGGCGAGACCCTGCTCCTCTACAGCGACGGGCTGCTGCACCGCACCGGGGAGCCGATGGACCGCGCCTTCGCCCGGTTGCACACCGCCGCCGCGGGCGTCCCCCGGGCGATCCGCCAGGATCCGGAGGCGGTGGCCGACCACATCCTGCGCACCATGCTGCCGCGGGGGCTGGACGACCCGTCGTCGGAGGAGGACGTGGTGCTGCTGGTGGCGTACTTCGAGGAGTAGGGCCAGCGATTCCGCAGGTCAGACGGGTGGCCGGCGGTGCCCCGGAAAGGGGCGCGGCCGCTGCCCGACAGGTCACACCTTCTTGCCCCCTGGACCGTCATCCGTCGGCACATACGATGGAATGCGGTTCACTCTTAAAAGGAGGCATTGTGACCGACGAGCTCACGCCGGAGACCCCGGACGAGGACGAGCAGCCGATCAAGCAGCGCAAGAACGGCCTTTACCCGGGCGTCTCGGACGAGCTCGCGGAGAACATGAAGAGCGGCTGGGCCGACACCGAGCTGCGCGACCTGCAGCCGATCGAGCAGGCCCCGAACGCCGCCCGCCGCCGCGCCGCGCTGTCCGCGCGCTTCCCCGGTGAGCGCCTGGTGATCCCGGCGGGCAACCTCAAGACCCGCTCCAACGACACCGAGTACTCCTTCCGCGCCTCGACCGAGTACGTCTACCTCACCGGCGACCAGACCGACGACAGCGTGCTGGTCCTGGAGCCCACCAAGGACGGCCACGAGGCGACCCTCTACCGCCTGCCCCGTTCCGACCGCGAGAACGGCGAGTTCTGGCTCAACGGCATGGGCGAGCTGTGGGTGGGCCGCCGCCACAGCCTCACCGAGTCCGAGGCGCTGCTCGGCCTCCCCTGCAAGGACGTGCGGGAGCTGGCCGAGGCGCTCAAGGAGGCCACCGGCCCGGTCCGCGTCGTCCGCGGGCACGACGCCGGCATCGAGGCCGCGCTGACCGACAAGGTCACCGCCGAGCGCGACGAGGAGCTGCGGGTCTACCTTTCCGAGGCCCGGGTGATCAAGGACGACTTCGAGATCGGCCAGCTGCAGAAGGCCGTCGACTCCACCGTCCGCGGGTTCGAGGACGTCGTGAAGGTCCTGGACAAGGCCGAGGCGACGTCCGAGCGCTACATCGAAGGAACGTTCTTCCTGCGCGCCCGCGTCGAGGGCAACGACGTCGGCTACGGCTCGATCTGCGCCGCCGGCCCGCACGCCACCACCCTGCACTGGGTCCGCAACGACGGCCCGGTCCGCTCCGGCGACCTGCTGCTGCTGGACGCCGGCGTGGAGACCGACACCCTCTACACCGCGGACGTCACCCGCACCCTGCCGATCAACGGCCGCTTCTCCGACCTCCAGCGCAAGATCTACGACGCGGTCCACGAGGCCCAGGAGGCGGGCATCGCGGCGGTCAAGCCGGGCGCCGCCTTCCGCGACTTCCACGACGCGGCGCAGCGGGTGCTCGCCGAGAAGCTGGTCGAGTGGGGCCTGGTCGAGGGCCCGGCCGAGCGGGTGCTGGAGCTCGGCCTGCAGCGCCGCTGGACCCTGCACGGCACCGGCCACATGCTCGGCCTGGACGTCCACGACTGTGCCGCGGCCCGCACCGAGACGTACGTCAACGGCACGCTGGAGCCCGGCATGGTCCTCACCGTGGAGCCCGGTCTGTACTTCCAGGCGGACGACCTGACGGTCCCCGAGGAGTACCGCGGCATCGGCGTCCGCATCGAGGACGACATCCTCGTCACGGAGGACGGCAACCGGAACCTCTCGGCCGCGCTGCCGCGCCGGTCCGACGAGGTCGAGGCCTGGATGGCCGGGCTGAAGAAGTAGCCCTCGTTCACGGGCCGGTGGCGTCGTCCACCGGCCCGTGGCCTTCCCGCGCGTACGCGCCCGCGCGGGCCGCGGCCCACACTGCGGTGGCCGCGGATTCCGCCAGCGCCGGGTCGACCGGGCGGCGGGCGATCAGGATCCGGTAGTAGAAGGGCGCGCCGAGCGCCGACATCACCTGCTCGGGATCGGTGTCCGCGGGCAGTTCGCCGCGCGCGACGGCCCGCTCCACCATCCGGCCGGCCAGCGCCAGCCGTTCGCCGAAGAACGACCGCAGCACGGTGGCCACCTGCGGGTCGCGGGCCGCCGCGGACACCACCGCCTCGATGAGCCGCCGCGTCCGCGGCTCGCCGTAGAACGCGCTTATCGAGCGGGCGAGCGCATGCAGGTCGCCCGGGAGCGTGCCGGTGTCCGGCAGCGGCACGTCGGAGCTCAGTTCGGTCAGCAGGTCGCACACCAGGCCCTCGATGCTGCGCCAGCGCCGGTAGAGCGTCGCGACGTGGATCCCCGAGCGGTGGGCGACCTTCTCCATGGTGAGCGCGGCGAACCCGCCGGCGCCCAACTCCTCGAACACCGCGGCCAGTACGGCCTCACGGGTGCGCGCCGTGCGCCCGCCGGGTCGGGTCTCGCCCGGGGCGCCCCGGGGCTGGTGCGCTGTCGTCACGCCGGCTCCGTATTGCAGTGCGGGATCACGCCAAGTATTGTCCGGGAAAGACTAACGCGAGCATCTTCGCGTTAGATTTGGTGTGCGCCGGTCTCGCAGGGACAGGGGACGCCGCGGGGGAGGTCCTCCCACCGCGAGACCGCCGCCGCCAACCCTCCCGAGCAGGCACTTTCCGGCCAGCCCGCGGCCTCGCGAGGCACTCCCGCCCTTACACTCCGCGCCGCGTCCGATGTCCCGCCCAGCAGCCCCGGCGCCGTTTCAGGACGCCATGGGGAGCGCCGCGCCCTCGCGCCACTTGAGGATCTTGTCGAAGCTGACCACCGCGCCCGGGCGGCCGGTGCGGTTGCGGTAGCGGACGTGGTCGGTGAGGGCCTCGATCAGAAAGAGCCCCCGGCCTGCCTCCGCGTGCGCGGGGGCCTGGGCGGGGGCGGGGACGGGGGCCGGCAGGGGGCGGTCCGCGGTGCTATGGGGCGGGGCGGCGGGAGCGCCGCGGAAGCCGGGGCCCGAGTCGGTGACTTCGATGCGGCAGGTGTCGCCGTCGATGAAGACCGTCACGCGGTAGTCCTCGGGGGCTCCGTCGCCGCCGTGCTCGACGGCGTTCGCACACGCCTCGGACAGCGCGACCGACAGGTCGTAACAGATGTCCGGGTCCACGCCCGCCGTTTCCATCGTGCCCAGCAGCAGACGCCGGGCGAGCGGCACGCTCGCAGCCTCGCGCCGCAAATGGAGTGACCACCAGATGCTCATCGCTCCAGCCTCCTGGCCGCGGCTCGACATATCGATACGTATTGCCGTGCCCCAAGGTCCGTAAGCATGTCCGGGACGTGATACCGCTCATTCGGCGGATGCGAAGAGTGAGCGCATCGGTGTAGGTGCAGCGCCGCGCACGCGCCTCCGCGCGCCCTCCCGGACGCCCTGGACGCCCCCGACAGGCGCCGCCCCGGGCCGCCCTGCCGTAGGCCGCGGGCGCGGGCAGTGGGATGATGGCGCGGCCATGATTGCCCCGCCCGCCTCCCCAGCGCGCGCGGCCGCGGACCTGCGGCTGCTGAGGGCCGCGGTCTTCACCGCGGTCTGTGTCGCGCTGTCCGCGGCCGGGCACATGATCGCTTCCTGTGCCGCCGTCCCGCTGTGGACGCTGGGCGTCGCCGCCGCCGTGGTGTTCGCGGTCGCGGCGCCGCTGGCCGGCCGGGAGCGGTCGCTGCCGGGCATCGCCGCGGGACTCGCCGTGGGCCAGCTGGCACTGCACTCGCTGTTCGTGTGGGGGCAGGTCTGCGGCCTGACGACCGCCGAGCGGATGGCGCGGCAGCGGATGCCGATGGCCCAGATGGCGGCCGGCTCCGGAGGTTCCGGGCACGGCGCGCTGTCCGACGCGACGGCCGTGGACCTGGCCCGGCACCTGATGTGCGGGCTCGGCACGGGCCGGCTGGACGGTGCGCGGGCGCGGCGGCTCCTCGACGGGGGCGGCTACGACCTGGCCTCCGCGGCCGGTCTGGGCGCGTCCGGCGGACCGGCGAGGGCCGGTGGCGCCGCCACCGACCCGGCGATGACGCACGGTCTGCTGCCGTCGCTGCCCATGCTGCTGGGCCACCTTCTGGCCGCACTCGCGGTCGGCTGGCTGCTGCGGCGGGGCGAGGCGGCGCTGTGGCGGCTGGTCCGGCTGTCGGCCCCGGCGGCGTACGAGCTGACCGTCCGCGCCCTGCTCGGTGCGGTGCGCGGGGTGCTCGCGCTCGTCGGCGCCCTGCTCGCGGGCCTCGGCGCGGCGCACGAGGCACTGCTGCGCGCCCTCGTTTCGTACGGGGATGACAAACCCGGCCCGCAGGGCGCCGCGCTCGACCACAGTGTGATCCGGCGAGGGCCGCCTGCCGTGACCGCCCTGGCCCTCGCGGCCTGACGTCACGCGACGCACGTTCCCACGTGGAGGTACCTCCCGTGCCTTCAAGGCACGGGGGAGGGTACGGGGTCGCGGGGTGTCGCCGTGGGCGTGCCACCGATCACCGTCACCCGTATCTCTCTCCTTCCTGTGGAGTGCTTTCCATGCCGAACGCGTCGACCATGCCCAGCGAGCCCACGATGTCCGGGACTTCCGCTGCTTCCGCTCCTTCGAAGAGCTCCGGAATCGCCGGATTCCTCACGACCCGGCTGCCCCTGGTGGGCGGGATCGCGGCCGGCAGTGTGCTGCTGCTCGCCGGGCCGGCCTTCGCGCACGTCAGCGTGCAGCCCGGCGCGGCCCCCAAGGGCGGCTTCGCCACGGTCAACTTCAAGGTCCCCAACGAGCGGGACAACGCCTCGACGGTGAAGCTCGAGGTGACCCTGCCCACCGACCACCCGCTGGCGTCCGTCATGCCGCAGCCGGTGCCCGGCTGGAAGGTGTCGGTCACCAAGACCAAGCTCGCCAAGCCGATCGAGATGGAGGGCGAGAAGATCACCGAGGCGCCCTCGAAGGTCACCTGGACCGCCGACGGCAAGGGCGTCGAGCCCGGCCAGTTCCAGCAGTTCCCGCTCTCCATCGGCCAGCTGCCCGAGGACGCCGACCAGCTCGTCTTCAAGGCCCTCCAGACCTACGACAACAAGCAGGTCGTGCGCTGGATCGAGCCGACGAAGGAGGGCGGCCCGGAGCCGGAGAACCCCGCGCCGGTGCTCAAGCTCACCGCGGCCGAGGACGACGCGCACGGCGCGGCCGCCGACGCCAAGAGCGGGGACCACGGCGGGGACGCGAAGACCGTCGCGGCCGCCGACACCAGCGACAACACCGCTCGCCTCCTGGGCGCCGCGGGCATCGTCGTCGGCGTCATCGGCGTCGGCTTCGGCGTGTTCGCCGGCCGGCGGCGCAACGCCTGATCGCCACCACGGGCCGGCGGCGCCCCACCGCGCCGCCGGCCCGTCGCCCCGTTCCGCATGAGCGGGGCGCCGGACCACACCACACAAACGGGATACATCTGCAATGCGTAGCGCAATGCGTAGAAGGGCCCTGCTCGCCTCCGCCGTCGCGGCGGTCACGGCACTCGGCCTGACCGCCTGCGACCAGGGAAGCGACCGCGACCAGCCGGCCGCCGAGGTCTCCGGGGGCACGGCCGCCAAGCCCCTGGTCACGCTCGACACTCCGATGGAGAAGCCGGACCTGGTCCTGACCGACTCCCAGGGCGCCAAGTACGACCTGCTGGAGAAGACCAAGGGCCACCCGACGCTGATCTACTTCGGCTACACCCACTGCCCGGACGTCTGCCCGCTGACCATGGCCAACATCGCGGTCGCGGTGAAGCAGCTGCCCAAGGCCGAGCAGAAGGACCTGCGGGTCGTCTTCGTCACCTCCGACCCGGAGCGCGACACCCCCGCCGCCCTCAAGAAGTGGCTCGGCGGCATCAACAAGGACTTCATCGGTCTGACGGGCCGCTTCGACACCATCCAGGCGGGCGCGCGCAGCGTCAACATCGGGATCGAGAAGCCGGTCAAGAAGAAGAACGGCGATGTGGTCTCCACCCACGGCGCGCAGGTCCTGCTGAGCTCCCCCAAGGACGACAAGATCCACTGGCTGGGCATGCAGGAGGCGACCTCCGACAACTACACCACCGCACTTCCGAAGATCATCAAGGGACAGAACCCGTGAACCGCCGCACCACCCTCGCCGCCGCCCTCGCCCTCACCGCCGGACTCGCCCTGTCGGCCTGCGGCGCCGGGGACGCAGGCCCCCACTTCGAGGTCGACGGCGCCTACATGCCGCAGCCGGTCACCCAGGACATGGCCGGCGCGTTCTTCACGGTCAAGAACAACGGCGCCGCCGACAAGATCGTCGCGGTCACCAGCGACCTGGCCAAGGACGTCTCGATGCACAAGACGGTCGGCACCAAGATGGAGCAGGTCACGTCGCTGCCGATATCCGCGGGCGGCGAGCTCCGGTTCGCACGCGGCGGCACCCACCTGATGTTCATGGGCCTCAAGTACAAGCCGGCCAAGGGCGACGTCATCAGCGTCGAGCTGAAGTTCGCCCACGCCGAGCCCGTCAAGGTGAACGTCCCGGTCCGGGCCGCCACCTACCAGCCGAAGAAGTAACGGGCGGTCCGGTACGTCCCAGCACAGGCACTCACACGGCAGTTGAGGGAGCGATCCATGGTCACCACCGGCCTCCGGCCGCGACGGTCCGCCGCGCTGCGCCTGCTCGTCGTCGCGGTGGCGCTGGCGGGCGCGCTGCTCGGCGGTGCCGCCCCGGCCTCGGCGCACGCCGCGCTGACCGGCAGCACCCCCGCCCAGGGCTCGGTGGTGGACCAGGCGCCCGAGCAGGTGGCGCTCACCTTCTCCGAGGGCGTCGCGATGGGTGACGACTCCATCCGGGTGCTCGACCCGCAGGGCAAGCGGGTGGACCGCGGCAAACTGCGCAACCTGTGCAGCGACAGCACCGTCAAATACGGCACGGGGCTGCCGCCGGGCCTGGGCGACGGTACGTACACCGTCGCCTGGCAGGCGGTCTCCGCCGACAGCCACCCGGTCTCCGGTGCCTTCACCTTCTCGATCGGGGCGCCCTCGAAGACCACCGCGCCGGTGGCCCAGCAGGAGGCCGGCGGGGGGCTCGTGGGGGCGCTCTACGGCATCGCTCGGGCGCTGGCGTACGCGGGCTTCGTCCTGCTGGCCGGCGGTGCCGCCTTCGTGGTGGCCTGCCGGCCGGCCGCCGCCCGGGTACGGTCCGTCCAGCGCCTGGTCGTCCAGGGATGGGCGGTGCTGGCCGGCACCACCGTGGCGATGCTGCTGCTGCGCACGCCGTACACCGGCTCCGGCGATCTCGCGGACGTCTTCGACCTCGGCGGGCTGCAGCAGGTCCTGATCACCAAGCCGGGCGCGGCGCTGGTCTCCCGGCTGCTGCTGCTCGCCGCGGCGGCGCTCTTCGTGGCGGTGCTGTTCGGGGCGTACGCGCGGGCGCAGGAACCCCGAGAGGACGCTCCCGAGGGCCCCGACGCCCCCGAGGACCCCGCCGAGGAGGCCCGGCGGCGCAAGGACCTGTCGTTCGGGCTCGGCATCGGCGGGGTGATCGTCGCCACCGGCCTCGCGGCGACCTGGGCGATGGCCGAACACGCCTCGACCGGGCTGCAGCCCGCGATCGCGATGCCGGTCGACGTCCTGCACCTGCTCGCCGTCGCCACCTGGCTCGGCGGGCTGGCCGCGCTGGTGGTGTCCCTGTACTGGGGGCCGCCGGTCGAGCGGATCGCCGTCCGCCGCTTCTCCCGGATCGCGTTCGGCTCCGTCCTGGTGCTGGTGGCCACCGGCCTCTACCAGTCCTGGCGGCAGGTCGGCACCTGGACCGCACTGACCGGCACCACCTACGGGCGGCTGCTGCTGCTCAAGGTGGGCCTGGTGGCGGTGCTCGTGGGCCTCGCCTGGTTCTCGCGGCGCTGGACGGCGCGGCTGACGGAGGTTCGGGCGCCGGAACCGGAAGCGGCGGAGGCGGCCCGGGACGACGAGGAGGCCGACGCACCCTCCGAGAAGGTCTCCCAGAAGCCCTCCGAAAAGCCCTCCGAGAAGGCCGTGACGGTCCCGGCGGCCGTCCCGGCGGCCGGGAAGACGGATCGGAGCGACGAGGGACCGACGGCGCACTCGGCGGCCGGACCGGCGACAGAACCGGCCGCGGACCCGGCAGCCGAACCGGCGACAGAACCGGCCGCGGCGCCCCCCGCGGAACCGGACGACCCCGCCCGCGCCGCCCAACTCGCCCGCCAGCGGACCGCGTTGCGCACCGCCCGTACCAAGCGGCTGCGCGACGCCGATCCCGAGCGGCTGGGGCTGCGCCGGTCCGTGCTGGCCGAGGCGTCGGTCGCGGTGGTCCTGCTGGTGGTGACGACGGTGCTCACCGCCACCGAGCCGGCCCGTACCGAGGAGGCGGTCAAGGCCGCGTCGGGCGGGCAGTCGGCCACGGCCAACCAGCCGCAGGTCCTCACCGTCCCGTTCGACACCGGCGGTCCGGGCGGCAAGGGCACCGCCCGGATCGACCTCGACCCGGGCCGCAGCGGCAACGCCAACGAGCTGCGGCTGCGGATCTCCGACCCGAAGGGCCGGGCCAAGGACGTCCCCGAGGTGAAGATCGAGTTCACCCTCAAGGCCAAGAAGCTCGGGCCGCTGACGGTGGTGCCCCGGCACACCGGCAAGGGACACTGGCGCGCCAGCGGCGTCCTGCTGCCGGTCCCCGGACGGTGGCAGCTCTCGCTGCTCGTACGGACCTCCGACATCGACCAGGTGACCGAGTTCAGGAACGTGAAGATCGGCTGATGAGCAAGCGAAGCGCGCAGGCCCCCGAACCCCAGGCCCCCGAACCGCAGGCCCCGGCGCCCGAGCCGGCCGGCCCGCGGACCGCCCTGACGCTCTCCCGCCGCCGGCTGCTCGGCACCGTCGGCGCGGCGGGCGCCGCCGGGCTGGTCGTCGGCGGCGTCGGCGGTGCCCTGAGCACGGCCGCGGCCCATGAGGACGGGCCCGCCGCGGCCCTGAGCTCCCTGGGCTCGACCGAGGTGCCGTTCCGGGACGACCGGGCGAAGCAGCAGGCCGGGATCACCACCCCGCTGCAGGCCAGCGGCCACCTCGTCGCCTTCGACCTGGCACCGGGCAGCGACCGCAAGGCCGCCGCCGCGCTGCTGCGCCGCTGGTCGCGGACGGCCGAGCAGCTGATGGCCGGCCGGGCGCCGGACGCCGACACCGGTGTCGCGCTGGACGCCGGCCCGTCCTCGCTGACCATCACCTTCGGCCTCGGCCACAGCTTCTTCGACCGTACGGGTCTGACGAAGCACCGCCCCGGGCAGCTCGATCCGCTGCCGGACTTCTCCGCCGACGCGCTGGACCCGAAGCGCAGCAACGGCGACCTGTGGATCCAGATCGGCGCCGACGACGCCCTGGTCGCCTTCCACGCGCTGCGCGCCCTGCAGAAGGACGCGGCCGGCACCGCCCGGCTGCGCTGGCAGATGAGCGGCTTCAACCGCAGCCCGGGCGCCACCGCGCACCCGATGACCGCCCGCAATCTGATGGGCCAGGTCGACGGCACCAACAACCCCAAGCCGGCGGACGCGGACTTCGACGAGCGGATCTTCGTCGGGCGGGACGCGGCGCAGGAGTGGATGCGCGGCGGCTCGTACGCCGTCGTCCGCCGGATCCGGATGCTGCTGGACGACTGGGAGAAGCGCTCCCGGCACGAGCAGGAGCGGGTCATCGGGCGCCGCAAGGACAACGGTGCGCCGCTGACCGGCGGTTCCGAGACCACGCCCATGAAGCTGGACGCCACCGGTGCGGACGGGCTGCCGGTCATCCCGGCCAACGCGCACGCCCGGGTCGCGGCGCCGGAGTCCAACCAGGGCGCGGCGATGCTGCGCCGCCCGTTCTCGTACCACGACGGCTTCCGGGAGGACGGCGCGCCGGACGCCGGGCTGCTGTTCATCTGCTGGCAGGCCGACCCGCTGCGGGCCTTCACCCAGGTCCAGCGGAAGCTGGACCGCGGGGACGCGCTCTCGCCGTTCCTGCGGCACGAGGCGAGCGGCCTGTACGCGGTGCCGCCGGCCGCGGCGCCGGGCGGGTACGTGGGACAGCCGCTGCTGGAGGGCTGACGGCCCCCGCGCGCGGGCCGGGCCGGCCTGTCCGGCCCTCGGAAGCCCGGTCCGGGGGCCGGGACGGCTCGGTATCGTGGCAGGACAGGGAGACGATCGGCGGGGTGCCCCCGCAGTCACGCGAGGGAGTCCTCAAGGATGTCGGCCAGCCGCTATACGTATCTCGGACCCGCGGGCACGTTCACCGAGGCCGCGCTGCGCAGCCTGCCCGAGGCGGCGACGCGCGAGCTGGTGCCGATGGTGTCGGTGCCGGCCGCCCTGGACGCGGTGCGGGCGGGGGAGGCGGCGGCCGCCCTGGTGCCGATCGAGAACTCCGTCGAGGGCGGGGTGACCACGACCCTCGACGAACTCGCCTCCGGCGAGCCGCTGATGATCTACCGCGAGGTGCTGCTGCCGATCGCCTTCGCGCTGCTGGTGCGCCCCGGTACGACGCTCGACGGGGTCAAGACGGTGACCGGGCACCCGGTCGCCCAGCCGCAGGTCCGCAAGTGGCTGGCGGCCCAACTCCCCGAGTCCGTATGGGAGTCGGCGGCCTCGAACGCGGACGGGGCGCGGCTGGTGCAGGAGGGCCGCTACGACGGTGCGTTCGCCGGTGAGTTCGCGGCGGCGACGTACGGCCTGACGCCGCTGGTCACCGACATCCACGACGCACAGAACGCGGCCACCCGCTTCGTGCTGGTGGGCCGCCCGGCCCGGCCGGCGGCGCCCACCGGTGCGGACAAGACGTCGGTGGTGCTGTGGCTGGCCGAGGACCACCCCGGTGCGCTGCTCGAACTGCTCCAGGAGTACGCGGTGCGCGGGGTCAGCATGATGCGCATCGAGTCCCGGCCGACCGGCGAGGGCATCGGGCGCTACTGCTTCTCGGTGGACTGCGAGGGGCACATCACCGACCGCCGGGTCAGCGAGGTCCTGATGGGCCTGAAGCGAGTCTGCCGCGAGGTGCGGTTCCTCGGTTCGTATCCGCGCGCGGACGAGACGACGCCGAGCGTGCGGCGGCAGATGACCGACTCGGCGTTCACCGAGGCCGCGGACTGGCTCGCGCGCTGCCTGGACGGGCGGGGCTGAGCTCCCGGCGCATGGTCGTGGGGGGCGTGGAGCCGCCGCCGGCCAAGCCACGACCTGCGGCTTTGAACGGCCTGCGGGTTGTCCACAAAGTTATCCACAGGCTCGGTTCTCGACCTGTGGGTAAGTCGACATGACACCCGGACACAGTCGACAAATCGCCCTACCGACCCCACATCCCTCCACAGCACCCCACCTCGGACCCGTCAGCATAATTCCTGCGGTCCATCCTTTAGAGCGAGGCAATCCCACACGAAAGAGTGCGTGAACGGGGTTTGGACAGAGAATCCATAGCCGAGCAATTCGGAAGCGGAATGATCGTCGCCGACTTCCACAGATTTCACGCACAGCCTGTGGATAAAACTCCGGGAACCCCTCCACCCTGTGGACAACTCCGCCGCACGAGGGCCGCGAAGGCCGCCCAACTCCCCGCTCCCGCCTAGTGGATCACCGATCACCGGCGCGCCGCGAACGCCCGCATACCGGACGGTCCCCCAGTCACCCTCCAGAAGATCACGAGGGCAGCGAAGGGTAGCGAAGACGAGCGAATGGGCGGGAATTCCCCGGCGGATTTACCGCACCCCACCAACGGAATAAACCTCTCAAACCGGACAAACTGCAATGCCGGGGAATATCGCGTCGAAGCGCGGGGCCTGACCCCGGTAGCCTGGGGGTGTGATTGACCTTCGCCTGCTCCGTGAGGACCCCGACCGTGTGCGCGCGTCCCAGCGCGCCCGTGGAGAGGACGTCGCACTCGTCGACGCACTGCTCTCCGCCGACGAGCGGCGCAGGTCGTCCAGCGTCCGCTTCGACGAGCTGCGCGCCGAGCAGAAGTCGCTCGGCAAGCTCATCCCCAAGGCCACCGGCGACGAGAAGGCCGCGCTGCTGAAGAAGGCCGGCGAGCTGTCCGCCGCCGTCAAGGCCGCCGACGCCGCGCAGGACGAGGCCAAGGAAGAGACCCAGCAGCTGCTGCTCAAGCTCGGCAACCTCGTCCACCCCGACGTACCCGTGGGCGGCGAGGAGGACTTCACGGTCCTGGAGACGCACGGCACGGTCCGCGACTTCGCCGCCGAGGGCTTCGAGCCCAAGGACCACCTGGAGATCGGCCAGGCGCTCGGCGCCATCGACGTGGAGCGGGCCGCCAAGGTCTCCGGCTCGCGCTTCTACTACCTCACGGGCATCGGCGCGCTCCTGGAGCTCGCGCTGGTCAACGCCGCCATCGCGCAGGCCACCGAGGCCGGCTTCGTGCCGATGCTGACCCCGGCACTGGTCCGCCCGCACGCCATGGAGGGCACCGGCTTCCTCGGCCAGGCCGCCGAGAACGTCTACCACCTCGAGAAGGACGACTACTACCTCGTCGGCACCTCCGAGGTCCCGCTCGCCGCGTACCACATGGACGAGATCGTCGACGCCGGCCAGCTGCCGCTGCGCTACGCCGGCTTCTCGCCCTGCTTCCGCCGCGAGGCCGGCACCTACGGCAAGGACACCCGCGGCATCTTCCGGGTCCACCAGTTCGACAAGGTGGAGATGTTCTCCTACGTCGCGCCGGAGGACGCGCAGGCCGAGCACCAGCGCCTGCTGGAGTGGGAGAAGCAGTGGCTGAACGGCCTGGAGCTGCCCTTCCAGGTGATCGACGTCGCCACCGGTGACCTGGGCGCCTCGGCCTCCCGCAAGTTCGACTGCGAGGCGTGGATCCCGACCCAGGGCAAGTACCGCGAGCTGACCTCGGCCTCCAACTGCGACGAGTTCCAGGCCCGCCGGCTCTCCGTCCGCATGCGCGAGAACGCCGACGGCAAGCAGAAGGTCCGCCCGCTGGCCACCCTCAACGGCACGCTCTGCGCCGTCCCGCGCACCATCGTGGCGATCTTCGAGAACCACCAGCAGGCCGACGGCTCGGTGCGCGTCCCCGAGATGCTGCGCCCCTACCTCGGCGGCCGGACCGTGCTGGAGCCCGTCGCCGGTCGCCCGGAGTCCGGCGCCAAGTGACCGGATCAGCTCCGGCGGACGTCCCGCCCCTGCCGTACACGCTCATCGCGACGGACCTCGACGGGACGCTGCTGCGCCCGGACGAGACCGTCTCGGAGCGCACCCGCCAGGCGCTCGCCGCGGCCACCGCGGCGGGCGCGGCGCACATCGTCGTCACCGGCCGTGCGGTGCCCTGGACCCGGCACATCCTCGACGCCCTGGACTACAACGGGCTCGCGGTGTGCGGCCAGGGCGGGCAGGTCTACCACGCCGGCGAACACCGGCTGCTGACCTCGGTGACGCTGGACCGCCAGCTGGCCGGTCTCGCGCTGTCCAAGATCGAGGCGGAGGTCGGCCCGCTGTATCTGGCGGCGAGCCGGGACGGCCTGGAGGGCGAGGTGCTGGTCGGCCCCGGCTACCGCGTCCAGGCGGGCCCGCTGCCGAACGTCATGCTCGACGACCCCGGCGAGCTCTGGGCGGCCCCGATCAACAAGGTCTACCTCCAGCATCCGACGCTGGACGACGACGCACTGGCCGCGGCCGCCCGCCAGGTCGCCGGTGACCTGGTCGGCATCATGGTGGCCGGCCCCGGCGTCGTCGAACTGCTGCCGCTGGGCCTGACCAAGGCCACCGGGCTGTCCCTGGCCGCCCGCCGCCTGGGCCGCACCGCCAAGGAGACCCTGGCGTTCGGCGACATGCCCAACGACATCCCGATGTTCGCCTGGGCCGCCCACGGCGTGGCCATGGCCAACGCCCACCCCGAACTGAAGGCGATCGCCGACGAGGTGACCACCTCCCACGAGGCCGACGGCATCGCGGTGGTCCTGGAGCGGCTGTACGGGGTTTGAGTCTCCCGCCTGGAATACCGTCCCCTGCTGCCGCGTTGAGGCCCCGAGGGGGCGCTCGCGTCCCCTACGGGATCTGTTCGAACCACCCGTAGGGGTTCCGAAGGCCCCTTGAACCCTCAACGCCCAGCCTCGCGGCCTTCTTCCCTGCCGCCGCGGCCCTCTTCCCCACTCCCGCCGCCCGCTTCCCCCGCGGTGGCTCCCTCGGTCCGCGCGTCGGCTCCCGCTCCCCCCTCTCGCCCCGCGTCGGCTTCGGCCCCCGTTCCCTTCTCTTCCCCCGCGCCAGCTCCCTCCCCCTCTCCCTCCGCTTCCCCCGCCGCCTCCGCCGCCGGGGTCAACGGCCAGGCTGCGAAGCCCATGGTCAGTGCAATGGCGTGGCCGAAGTCAGTGAAGGTGGCGCCGGTCGTCAGGGGGATGGCGAAGAAGGCCAGGACGCCGACGAGATAGCCGTAGCGCCAGGGCGACCGCAGTCGGTACGTCAGTGCGCCGGCGGCGGCCGCCAGGCCGTACGAGACGCCGATGTCGACGACGTGCGTCATCGAGCGCGGCAGCTGGTGCCCCTCGATGGCGAGCAGGACGAGTTCCTGGCTGGCCAGGGTCGCGGCGACATGTGCCCCGCCGACCATCAGCAGCCAGCGCCAACTGCCCGTCCAGCGCTCGACGTTGGCGTGCACCAGCTCGAACATCACGACGTACAGCAGGAACGATCCGGGGTTCTCGATCCAGAAGCCGCTGATCAGCAGCGACGGCAGCGGATGCTCATTCAGTTCGTGGATGTTGCTGCTGGTGCGGTGGATGAGGAACTGACCCAGTCCCTCCGAGGCGGAGGCGATCACGAGGCTGGTGACGCCGATGATCAGCAGCCAGATGTGGGTTCCGGGGGACGACCTGACCCAGTTCTTCACCCAGGCCACGGGGTTGTCCGCGCGGCGCGCCCAGGGCTCGCGCGGCGGCTCCAGCAGGAGCCGCACCAGCGCCCTCATCGGCGGCGTCCCCGGGCCGCGGGCGAGCCGGCGACCAGCGGGCCCGGCCCCTTGATCTGCCGGATGCGGGGCGCGCTCTCCATCGTCCGTACGCCGGGCAGCGCCGCGACCCGGGTCGTCAGGTACGTGTAGAGGGCCCGGACGTCCCGGCAGAGCACCGACGCGAACAGGTTGTTCGGGCCGGTGGTGGCGCCGGCGAAGGCGACCTCCGGGTGTTCCGCCAACGCCGCGCCGGCCGCGGCGAGTTCGGCGGGGGCGACGGACAGCCAGAGGGCGACCATCACGCCGTACCCGAATTTCCGCAGGTCGTAATCGACGTCGTAATACAGCGCCCCGGTCGCGCGCAGTTCGGCGAGCCGGCGGCGGACGGTGGTGGGTGACCAGCCGGTGACGGCGGCGAGTTCGGCCAGCGGCGCCCGGCCGTCCCGGGCGAGGGCGGCGAACAGCCGTCGGTCGGCGTCGCCCAGCACCACCGGTTCGGCCGCCGGATCGACGTCCGGGGGCGGCGGGCCGAACCGGGCGGCCTCCTCGTCCGTCAGCGCACCGGACTTGCTGATCAGACCCTGCGGACCGCCGCAGAACTCGTGCAGCAGGCAGTGTGCGGTGATGCCGACCACGCTCGGGGTGCGCGGCAGCTTCTCCAGCAGCAGGGCGTCGCTGTGGTCGCTGCTGGCCGCCCGGCAGACCGCGGCGATCTCGGTGCCGCCGGACATCAGGCAGATCCACGAGGTGTCCGGGCGGCGGGCCAGTGCCTCGGCGACGGTGACCGCGGCCTCTGGCGCGCACTGCACCCGGACCATCCACTCGACCTCGCCCAACGCCCGTGCGTCGGACAGCCCCAGCACCTTGAGCGCACCACTGGTGCGGTGCCGCCCGTAGCGGCGGGCGACGGTCTGGTCGGACACCCCGAGCACCTCCGCGATCCGGCTGAACGGCGCGCGGCCGTCGAGCTGCAGCGCATGGGCCAGCCGGCGGTCGAGGGCGTCGAAACCGCCACCACCCGCGCCGGGCTTCCCGTCGGTTTTCACCGTCCGAGGCTAGCGCGGGTCGGATTGCGCCGCCGGGAGCGCGGTGGCTGGAGGACAGACGGGTGCGGAACCGACCGTGGGGTCGCCATCGAAGCGACGGAGAAAGAGGACAAGCAGTCATGCACGGACACGGCACACCCCACGGGCCCGGCAGAGGGCAAGCCGGCACGCACGGGCACGGTGCGCCCCACGGACCCGGCGGAGGACAACCAGGCATGCACGGGCACGGGGCACTCCACGGGCCTGCCGGTGGCGTGGCACCCGAGGGCGCCGCGGGTTCCGGCCGGCGCGGCAAGTGGTGGCCGCTGGCCGCCATCACCCTCGGCAACTTCCTGCTGCTGGTCGACGTGACGATCGTGAGCACCGCACTGCCCCGGATAGCCGACGGTCTGGGTGCCTCCTTCAGCTCGCTCCAGTGGGTGATGGACATCTACGCGCTGGCGCTGGCCGCGCTGCTGATGGTCGCCGGCTCGGCGGCCGACCTCTTCGGGCGGCGCCGGCTGTACGTAGCGGGGCTGGCCCTGTTCGCGCTCGCCTCGCTGGCCTGCGGGCTCGCACCGGGCCCGGGCGTGCTGATCGCGGCACGTGCCGTCCAGGGCGTGGGCGCGGCGGCGATGTTCGCCACCAACACCCCGCTGCTGATGGCCTCCTACCAGGGCCGGGACCGCGGTGTGGCGTTCGGCGTCTGGGGTGGCACCAGCGGCGCCGCGGCCGCGATCGGTCCCGTCCTGGGCGGGCTGCTCACCGAGTACGTCGACTGGCGAGCGATCTTCCTGGTCAACCTGCCGCTGACCGCGGTCGCGGCGGTGATCACGCTGCGCCGGGTCCCCGAGTCCTACGGCGACCTCCCCCGGCCTCGGACGGACCCGGCCGGCGGGACGCCCCGCGCCGCCCGGATCGACTGGCCGGGCGCGGCAGCCTTCACGGTGTGCGCGGGCGCGCTGACGTACGGGCTGATCCGCGGCGGTGAACGCGGCTGGTCGGAGGCCGGGACGCTGGGCTCGCTGGCGGTGGCGTTCCTGGCGCTGGCGGCGTTCCTCGTGATCGAACGGCGGGTGCGCCGGCCGCTGCTCGACCTGGGGTTGATGCGCCGGCCGTCGTTCGCGACGCTGCTGGCGGCGGCGCTCCTGCTGCAGGCGGCGGCGTTCCCGTACCTGACGTTCGTGGGGCTGTGGGTGCAGAACATCCTCGGGCTGAGCCCGGTGCAGGCGGGTCTCGCGGTGACGCCGATGGCGGTGATGTCGTTGCTGGTCGGCGCACTGGGCGGCCGACACCTGCAGCGGATGAGACCCCAACTCCCGGTAGGGATCGGTCTGTTGCTGACCGGTGCGGGTGCCCTGCTGCACTGGGCGCTGCTGGGTGCCGCCTCCGGAACCGGCTCCGGCTCCGGTCCCGGCCCCGGCCCCGGCTGGGCGACGCTGGTGCCCGGTCTCGCGGTGAGCGGGGTGGGCATCGGGATGGCGATGCCGGTGCTGGTATCGGCGGCGCTCGGCGCGGCACCACCGTGGCGCGCGGGCATGGCCAGCGGCGCGGTCAACACCTTCCGCCAGCTCGGCTACGCCCTGGGCATCGCGGTCCTCGGCACCGTTTTCGCCGACGCACTGCACGGCGTACGCGGATCCGCCGCGCACCCGGCCGTCTCCCGGCAAGCCGTCAACGCCGCCTACGTGTCCGGTCTGAGGGACATCGTGGTGATCTCCGGGCTGGTGGCCGTGGCGGCCGGCCTGCTGGTGCTGGCGGTCGTCCGGCAGCGGCGCGCGGTCGACGGCGCATGGCGCGGCGTAGCGTACCCGGGTGACTCTCGATGATCTGCGCGCCTTCGTGGCGGTCTGCGAGACGGGCAATCTCAGCGCCGTCGCCCGTGACCTGGGCTGCACCCAGTCCGCCGTCAGCCAGCGCATCAAGCGCCTGGAACGCGAGACGGGCATCGGGCTCCTGGAACGCCGGCCGCGCGGGGTCGCCCCCACCCAGGCCGGCCGGATCCTCCAGCGCGCCGCGGCGGACGGCCTGAGCGGGCTCGACCTGGCGCTACGACAACTCGGCGATCTGCGGGCGGGCGACGGCGGCACCGTACGGATCACCACCGGCGCGACGACCGTACGGCACTTCATGTCCGAGGCCGTGGTCGCCTTCCGCGGCCGCCATCCACACGTCAACCTGGAGTTCCGGACGGAGAGTTCGAGCCGCCGCTGCTTCGAGGCGGTGGCGGACGGCGACTCCGAACTGGCCTGGATCACCATCGGTCCACCGGTGCGCGGCATCGAGCAGCACCCGGTGATCGGACTGCCGTGGGTGCTCGCCGTACGCAGCGGTGATCCGCTCGCCGCCCGGGAGCGGATCGAGCCGGAGGAACTGGCCGGCATCCGGCACATACGGCTGCCGGAGAACTCCACCTCCCGCATGCGGCTCGACGGTCACCTCAGCCATCGACTCGACGAGCACCACAACCATCAGCTCGACGGCACCCACACCCATCAGCTCGACGGCCCCCACACCCATCGACTCGATGAGCGCCTCGGCCCTCGCTCCGACGAACACCACGACCAGCACTCCGACGGGCACCACAGTCATCGGGAGCCCCCTCACGGGGAGGGCTCCGGCGCCGTGCCACCGCCGAGCACCACCAGCGTCGCCGACTGGGACACCGCCCTGCTGCTGGCCGAACTCGGCGTCGGCCCCGCGGTCGTCCCCCGGCTCCCCGGCCTCCGGGCCACCGCCCACCCGTCCCTGCGGCTGGTCCCGATCCCCGCGCTGCCGCCGCTCGCCACGGGGTGGGCGGTGCGTCAGTGGGACGCCCTGAGCCCGGCGGCGGTGGCGTTCGCCAAGACCGTCACGGCGTCTCTGGGGCGGCCCGCACCACCGGTTCCTGGATCTCCGTGACCCACTTCTCCTGGTCCGGCGGGCACTCCAGATAGAGCTCGCGGGCGTATCCGGCGGAGCGGTAGCCGTTCGCGTCGATCCAGTGCGCCAGGTTCTGCGCGGTGGGCAGGATGCGGCTCATCGGCCCGCGGTGCACCACCGTGGCGGCGCACTCCAGCCCGGGCAGCGCGACCACGTCGAAGCCGAGGCCGGTCGCGGTGGGGGTGCCGGTGGCCGGCGCACCCGTCCCGCCGCGCTGGGCTCCGGCCCTGGCCAGCGCCTCCGCGGTGACCGTCAGCCCGGCGTGCACGACGACGGCACCGGGACCCGGCTCGTCCCCCGTCGCGCTTCCCTGCACATCCTCGTAGTACGCCAGACCCGGTCCCGCCGGGGTGACGCCGGCCGCGTCCAGGCGTGCGCACAGCTCCGTGTAGAGCGGCTGGATCACCGGGCCGATGTCCTCGGGACCGTAACTGGCGGCGGTCCCGCTCAGCTCCGCGAGCAGTACCGTCCCGGTCGGCTTGACCACCACATCGTCGGCAGACATGTGTCCCTCACTCTCGATGGAACGGAGCCTCGCCTCGACCTGCGCCAGCCGTTCGCCGGCCGCGGTCAGCGTCGCCTCCAGCTCCGCCCGGCGCAGCCGCAGCATGCCGCGCAGTTCCGGCACGCTCACCTCCTCGGCCAGGATCGCCCCCACCTGCTGGAGGCTGAATCCGAGGTCCTTGAGGGCGATGATCCGGTTGAGCCGGGCGAGCTGGGCCGCTTCGTAGAAGCGGTATCCGGTGACGGGGTCGGTACGGGCCGGGCACAGCAGCCCGAGCGCGTCGTAGTGACGCAGCATGCGCGCCGATACGCGGCCGTACTGGGCGAAATCTCCGATGCTGAACATGACGCCTTCCAGTGGAGTGCTTTCCACAGTGTCAAGGTCAAGAGCGACGGTCCACCCGATGGGGGACGGACGGTCCACCCGATGGGGACGGCGGTGGCCCACCCTGCCGCGCCCGCGCGGAACGAGTCGGCAGACGGCCCGGGGCGTCCCGGTAGTAGGCCGGCAACGAGCCCCGGCAGTCGGCCCGCAACGCGCCGGCCTCAGCCCGGAAAGAGCGGCGGTTCGGCCGGAACGCGCAGCGATTCGCCCGGAACGAGCGGTGGTTGGCCCGGAACGAACGCGGTTGGTCCGGAACGAGCGGCGGTTGGTCCGGAACGAGCGGCGGTTGGTCCGGATCCACAGCGTCACTCCTGTCCCACAATCGGCCACCGGGCAGCAGCATCGCGTCAAGTAGGGTCCACAACTCGTCAATGACGCGTCAGCATCCGGCGGAGGGGCCCGTTCTCCGGGCATAGCGTCGGCAGAGCCGAGCCCCGGCACACGCATCGTCATCCACCGGTCCGGGGCCGCCGATGTCCTGTTCTAGGAGCAACGCCGTGTCCCACCATCTCTACGCGGAAGATCCCGAGCCCTCCGATCGCGTCCCGGCCGGGCCTCTGTTCGTCCCCGTCCGGTCGGGCCCCGCGGGCTGTACGGCCCGCCTGTTCCGCACTCCGCTCGGCGGGCGTACCGCCGTCGGCTTCACCTCGGCCCAACGCCTCGCCGCGGCCCTCGGCGGCGGCCAGCCGTGGGTCAGGCTCTCCGAGCCGGCCCTGCGGGCGCTGGCCGAGCCCCTCGGGGCGACGGTCCTGACCGTCGATCCCCGTCTCACCCCCGAGGCACCCCGCGCCACCCACGCCCCGGGCGCACCACGCGTGCCCCAGGCGACCCGGACAGCGGGCGCCTCGCACCTGGCCCAGGCGTCCCGTACGCCGCGCCTGCGGGCCGTCTGAGAGGGGCGAACGCCATGAGCCACCACACCCTGCCCCGCACCGCCCAGGAGCCCGCCACCCCGGCACCGGCCGCGACCACCGGCCCCCTCACCGCCCCGACGCCCGCGACCGCCGGGCCCCTCGCCACCCCGGCGGCGGCACCAGCGGCCGCACCCGCACCAGCACCGGCCCCCACCGACCGTCTGAGGGCCCCGCTGCCCGATCCGCTGTCCGATCCGGTGCCTGTCCCGGTGCCCGATCCTCTCCCCGCCCCACCGCCCGACCCGCTCTCCGTCTGGCCCGGCTCCACGTTGCCGCACGGCACCGGTGACCTCACCCTCGGCGGCGTCCCGCTGACGGAACTGGCCGACCGCTTCGGTACCCCCGCCTACGTGGTGGACGAGGACGAGGTGCGCCACCGCTGCCGCGCCTACCTCCGGGCCTTCCCCGACGCCGACGTCTTCTACGCGGCCAAGGCATTCCTCTGCCGCGCCATGGTCCACTGGGTGCACGAAGAGGGCCTCGGCCTGGACGTCTGCTCCGCGGGCGAACTGGAACTCGCCGTCACCACCGGCTTCCCGCCCGAGCGGATCGTGCTGCACGGCAACGCCAAGAGTCCGGCGGACCTCCGGGCCGCGCTCCGCCTCGGCGTGGGGCGGATCGTCATCGACTCCACCTCCGAGATCGCCCGGCTGGCCGCCGCCGTCCCGGCCGGTACACGCCAGAAGGTGCTGATCCGGGTCGTCCCGGGAATCGCCGCGGGCGGTCACGCCAAGGTCCGGACCGGGACCGACGACCAGAAGTTCGGGCTGTCGATCGCGGACGGTTCCGCGCAGCACGCCGTCACCCGGGTCCTCGGCCAACCGCGCCTCGAACTCACCGGCCTGCACTGTCACTTGGGCTCCCAGATCACCACCGTCAAGCCGTACCTGTCGGCCGTACGGCGGCTGGTCGGCCTGCTGGCACGGATCCGCGAACAGCACGGTGTCACGCTGCCCGAGCTGGACCTCGGCGGCGGGCACGGCGTCGCGTACCGGCCCGGCGAGCCCGCGCTCGACATCGCCGCGCTCGGCGCCCGGATCCGCGCCGAGCTGGTACGCGGCTGTGCGGCGGCCGGTCTGCCGGTGCCCCGGCTCGCCGTCGAACCCGGCCGCGCGATCGCCGGCCCGTCCGGAGTCGTCCTCTACCGGGTGCTGTCCGTCAAACGCACCGGGACGCACCTCTTCGTGGCGGTGGACGGCGGGATGAGCGACAACCCACGGCCCGCGCTGTACGGGGTGCGCTACGCGCCCCGGCTGGTCGGCCGGTCCTCGTCGGCCGCCCCGGAACGGGTCACCGTCGTCGGCCGGCACTGCGAGGCCGGCGACGTACTGGCCGCCGACGCCCGGCTGCCCGGCGACCTCCGCCCCGGCGATCTGCTCGCCGTGCCCGTGGCCGGCGCGTACCACCTCTCCATGGCCTCCGGCTACAACCTCGTCGGCCGCCCCCCGGTCGTCGCGGTCACCTCGGGCACCGCCCGCCTCCTCGTCCGCCGCGAATCCCTGGCGGACATCCAGGAACGCGATATCGGTCTCTGAGGCGGGAAGCGCGGGAAGGGCGGGAAGGGGCAGGAAGCCTGGGATCGCTCCTGGCACGCGCTCTCCGCTCTCCGCTCTCCGTTCTCCGTTCTCCGTTCTCTGCGCGTCGCTGGGTCCGGGGTCCGGGCATGCCCCGGGCCCGGGCCGAGGCAGGCATGCCCCCGCGACTTCCGTGTACCATGAACCGATATTTGTAGGATGACTGGGCAACTGGCAACTGGCCTGGGCCCACCGTGCCCGGACGAGTAACAGGAACGCCCGGTCCCGTAACGGGAAAAGGCACAGGCACGCACATGGCACTGCAGGCGGCGGGACGGCAATCCCTCGTGGACACCGTGGTCGACGCGCTGCGGGCCCAGCTGACGGCCGGGGAGTGGCCGGTCGGCTCGCGGATCCCCACCGAGCACGCGCTCGCCGGGCAGTTGCAGGTGGGCCGCAACACCGTGCGGGAGGCCGTCCGGGTCCTCGTACACGCCGGAATGCTGCGCTCGCGGCAGGGCGAGGGAACCTTCGTCGTCTCCACCGCGGACCCGGGCGACATCCTGCGCGGGGTCCGGCGGGCCGGCATCCGCGACGTCCTGGAGCTGCGGATCGCGCTGGAGGCGGAGGCCGCCCGGCTGGCCGCGCTCCGGCACCGCCCGGACGATCTGGAGCGGATGCGCGCGGCCCTGGACGCCCAGGCCGAGCTGGCGGACGCGTCCGGGCAGCCCGGCTCCGGCAGCCTGGAGCTCTACGCCGATCACGACATCGCCTTCCACAAGGCCGTTGTCGACGCCGCCCACAACACCGCGCTGACCGCGACCTACGGCTGGTTCAGCAGCTCCGTAAGGGAGGCGCTGGTCAGCGCGCTGGACGACCAGGCGATGCCGAAGATCGTGCACGGCGACCACCGCGCCGTTCTCGACGCGATCGCCGCGGGCGACCCGGACGCCGCGGAGCGGGCCACCCGCGATCTGCTGGAGAAACCGAAACGGGCCGTGGAAGCCCTGCTCGGCGAGCCACCCCCAGCTGCCCCGCACGCCTGACCCCAGGATCTGGCTCCCCTCTCCCCACGGTCTCCCCGCCCCACCCCGCTCCCCCTTTCTTCTCTCCGTTTCCCGTAACGCTTGGCGAGGTACGTACGCATGTCAGGACCCCGACCCGCTGCTCCGTCGAGCCCGGACGCTCGGCTGATCGACGCCGAGGAGGATCTCGTCGCGGCACCGGCGGTCGCCGCGGCCCGGCGCCGGCTGCGGACCGTTCATCCGGCGCTCGTGCTGGCCGGGATCGTCCTCGCCGCACTCAACATGCGGGCGGCGCTCGCCGGAGTCTCGCCGCTGCTCGGGGAGATCGGCACGCACTTCCATCTGCCCGCCACGATCAGCAGCCTGGTGACCACCATTCCGCTGGTCTTCATGGGACTGGGCTCGGTCGTCGCACCCGTACTGGCCCGGCGCTGGGGCACCGAGACCGTGCTCTGCGGGGCGCTGGTGACGCTGTGCGGCGGCATCGTGCTGCGGATCGCGCCGCCGGTGGTCGCGCTGTTCGCCGGCTGTGCGGTGGTCGGTGCGGCCATCGCCCTGCTGAACGTGCTGATGCCCGGCCTGATCAAGCGGGACTTCCCGGACCGGGCCGCCGGGATGACGGCGCTGTACTCGACCGCGATGATCCTCGGCGCGACCGTCTCCGCCGCCACGGCCGTGCCGCTGGAGAGCGCGCTCGGCGGCTGGCGGGGATCGCTGGTCTCCTGGGCGCTGCTGGCTGCCGTCGCCGCGGTGGTCTGGATTCCGCAGGCGGTGCCGGCGCGGCGCGGCACCCGGCACGGCGCCGCCGCGGCCACGACCGCCCGCCCGGTCGAGCGCGGTCCGAAGCTCGCCCGCTCGCCGCTCGCCTGGCAGGTCACGCTGTTCATGGGCTCGCAGTCGCTGGTCGCCTACGTGGTCATCGCCTGGATGCCGACGATCTTCACCGACCACGGGATGGGCAAGGGCGAAGCGGGGCTGGTCTTCGCGTTCAGCACGCTGCTGCAGATGGCCGGTTCGTTCGTGGTGCCGGTGCTGGCGGGGCGGATGCGGCGGCAGCGGCTGCTGGGGGTGGCGGTGTCCGCCCTGATGGCCTGCGGCGTCGTCGGACTGCTCATGGCGCCGGTGGCGGGCGCCTGGCTGTGGGCGGCGCTGCTCGGCGTCGGGCAGGGCGGCGCGCTGGGGCTGGCCCTGACGATGATGGTGCTGCGCTCCGGCGACGCGCATACGGCTGCCCGCCTTTCCGGTATGGCGCAGACCGGTGGCTACCTCCTCGCCGCCGTCGGCCCCCTCGCCCTCGGCGCCGTCCACCAGACGACCAACGGCTGGACCGTCCCCCTCCTCCTCCTGCTCACCGTCTGCGCCGGCCTCGCCCTGCTCGCCATGGGCGCCGGCCGCAACCGCCGAATCGGGGAGACGGCGACGTACACACCCTGACGACGTACACCGAGCCCACCCTGACGAGCACGGCGCCGCCGGTGGGCACGCTCCCCGCCTACGGCCTGACGGCGGGCGCGCGCACGCCTGTGGGCAAGCCCAAGTACGACCTGACGGCGAGCGCCCGCGTCGGGCCCGACGGCACACGACGGGCAACGGACGACAGGTAGCCACCGAACAGGTAGCCACCGAGCCGACGGCAGGCGGCAAACGGCGAGCGGCGGTGGCGGGTGGCGGCCGGCAAGCCGCAGGCGGCGGGCAGCGGACGGCAGGCAGCCACCGCACTGGCGGCACCAAGACAGGCTGCGGACGGCAGGCGGTCACCGCCCTGACGGCAACGGACCGGCGGCGGGCCCCGACGGCGGAACGGCTCGGCGGTGACGTCGCGTGTGGGTGGGGGATGGCGGCCCGGTGAACGATCTCCGTCGTTGGCAACGATCCGGGGGTGGCCCGCCCGGGGGCCCGAGGGGCGTGGCTTACCGTGCCCCCATGAGCGATGTTCAGCACCCCGGTCGCCGGTCGGGCCCGCGGTTCTCCCGCACCGGCCGGCTCATCGTGGTGGCCGTGCTGGCCGTCCTGGTCGTCCTCGCCGTGGTCCTGGTGACCCGGCTGCTGCGGGAACGGGCGAACGAGGAGACTTTGACCGTCCCCGAGGGCCAGCGGGCCGCCCAGATCTACGCCGCCGCGGACAAGGCCCTCCACCTGCCCGGCGGGTCCACGGCGAAGGCCGCCAAGACGGCGCATCTCCCGCTGCCGGCCGAGGCGAAGGGCAACCCGGAGGGCTACCTCTTCCCGGCGACGTATCCGATCCGCTCGGACACCACCCCGGCGTCGCTGCTGTCGTACATGGTCAAGACCGGCAACCAGCGGCTCGCCGAGGACCGCATCACCTCCTACCGGACGGTGGTGATCGCCAGCATCGTGCAGGCGGAGGCGGACCGGCCCGCCGACATGGGCAAGGTCGCGCGGGTGATCGACAACCGGCTGGCCCGGCACATGCCGCTGCAGATGGACTCGACGATCAATTACGCGCTGGGCCGCAGCACGCTCCGCACCAGCCATGCCGACACCCGCACCAAGAGCCCGTACAACACCTACCGCTACGAGGGCCTGCCGCCCACCCCGATCGACAACCCCGGAGCGGACGCCCTCAAGGCGGCCGGCGCGCCGCCCGCGGGTGACTGGCTGTACTTCGTCACCGTCAAACCGGGCGACACCCGCTTCACCGCCGACTACCAGGAGCACCTGAAGAACGTGCAGGAGTTCAACGACCGGCAGAAGAATGGCGGCGGCGCCTAGGAAAGGTCCCCTGGGGCAGCGGGCACCCGCGCGGCGTCCTACTCCTCGCCCGCCAGGGTGAGTGCCTTCAGCCGGCGGCCGGCGTACCAGGTCGCGGCGGCGGTGAGGGCCACCAACATCCCTATCGCAAGCGGCAGTTGGACGGCCGAGGTGATCGCTCCTTCGGCGGCGGTCTGCTGGCCGACGGCGAGGGCCCACTGCTGGATGCTGAGGGTCCGCGCACCGGGAACGAGGTTGCCGACCAGCGCCTCCCAGACCAGGGCGTAGACCAGCCCGAAGACCACGGCGTGCCGGGTGATCGTGCCGAAGAGGAGGAAGAGCGCGCTGTAGGCGACCGCGGCGACGGCCGCGGACACGGCGTACCCGACGGCTATCTGCTGGCTGTTGCCGTTCAGCAGGAAGCCGGCGAGCAGCACGGGGAGGGCGGAGAAGGCGACCGTGACGCCGATGGCGACCAGCAGTTTGGTGAAGATGATCGTCGGCCGGGGGACCGGCTTGGACAGGAGGTAGACCACCGATCCGTCGTCGATCTCCGGCCCGATCGCGCCGGTGCCGGCGATGACGCCGATCAGCGGCACCATCGTGCCGAGGGCGAAGCCGCCCAGGATGCCGCCGGCGGTGGTGTCATCGGCGCCGGCCAGGGCACGGACGGCCACCGCGATGACGATGAGCAGGGCGGGCAGGACGAAGAGGATCAGGGCCCGCCGCCGGCCGAGCAGGGCTCGGTAGGTGAGCCGGGCGACGGTCGGGTGGAACAGCGAGGCCCGGGGTGCGGCGGCCGGTGGCGGCGGGGCGGTCGGGGTGGTCGTGCTCGTGGACATGCGTCAGGGCTCCTTTCAGCCTCAGGCCGCTACGAGGTAGGAGAAGACGGATTCCAGCGATTCGTCGGAGGGCGAGACCGTCAGCAGGCGGATGCCGTGGTCGCGGGCGACCCGCGGCAGGAGTGCGGTGAAGCGGCCGAAGTCGACCGCCTGGATGCGCAGTCCGCCCTCGACGAGATCGACCTCGATCCCGGACGTCGAGGGGTCGGCGATCAGCGCGCCCGCCAGCGCCCGGTCGTCGTCGGACCGGACGAGATAGCGGTGCGGGCGGTCGGTCATCAGCCGGCGGATCTTGCGGAAGTCGCCGGACGCGGCGTGCCGGCCGGCGACCACCACCTCGATGTGCGAGGCGAGTTGCTCGACCTCCTCCAGGATGTGCGAGGAGAACAGGACGGTGCGCCCCTCGTCGCCCATGCGGCGCAGCAGTTCCATCAGCTGCATCCGCTGGCGCGGGTCCATGCCGTTGAAAGGCTCGTCGAGCAGCAGCACGGACGGGTCGTGGACCAGCGCGGAGGCCATCTTCACGCGCTGCCGCATGCCCTTGCTGTACGTGGCGATCTTGCGGTCCTGGGCGTACTCCATCTCCACGGTGGCCAGCGCCCGGGCCGCCTCCCGCCGCCCGAGGCCGTGCAACTCGGCGTTGGCCACGACGAATTCGCGCCCGGTGAGGAAGTCGTACATCGCCTCGCGCTCCGGGACGATGCCGATGTGGCGGTAGATGCCGGCGTTGCGCCAGATCGTCGCCGCGTCGAGGGTGACCGAGCCGTTGGAGGGGGCGAGGAAGCCGCCCATCATGTTGATCAGCGTGGACTTGCCGGCGCCGTTGGGGCCGAGCAGGCCGGTGACCCCGGGGCCGATGGTCATCGTGATGTCGTTGACGGCCACGACATTGCCGAACCAGCGCGAGGCGTGGTCGATGTGGAGGGTACTCATAGACCGGCCTTCCGGTAGCGGCGCATCAGCAGGGCATAGCAGCCGGCGATGGCGATCAGGGTGACGAGGAGGTAGACGAATCCGGCGCCGGTCGACGGCGCGAGCCCGTTGGGGAAGGAACTGCTTCCGCCGAGGAACGTGGACTGCACCCCGTCGATGAGCGTGATCGGTGAGAACAGTCCGAGCCAGCCGACGGCCGACTCGCTGCCCTGGACGAAGGCGATGCCCTGGACCGCGCTCACCGCGCCGTACGGGATGGTGAGGACGGCGATCACGGCGGCGACGCCGAAGCCGCGGCGCGGGGTGAGCGCGGAGACGACCAGCCCTATCCCGGCGAACAGCAGCGACAGCAGCACCACGGAGACCAGCCCTTGGGCGAAGCCCTTGGTCTGCTCCAGGAAGTCCATCTTGGCCAGCAGTGCGCCGACGTAGAGGACGAGCAGCGGGGCGGCGGTGAGGACGAACAGGGCGCTCGCCATCGCCGCGAACTTCGAGGCCACGTAGTCGCCGCGCTCGATGGGGCGGGAGAAATACAGCGGCACGGTCTTGAAGCGCAGGTCCCGGGAGACCGACTGCGGGGCCTGGGCGGCCAGGTAGAGGCCGATGACGGCCTGGAGGTAGATGGCGTAGCGGGTGTAGCCGACCGGGAGGCTGCCGGCCTTGGTGAACACCGCGACCGCGACCATGATCGCGGCGGGCAGGCACATCACCGCGAAGAGCAGCATCGGCAGCACCTTGCTCTTGGCCGAGCGGCCGAGGCCGTAGGCGCCGCGCAGGCTCTGCGAGAAGAGGGACCGGCGGGCATAGGCGCGGCCCAGCCGCGGGCCGTCGTAATGGCGGTAGCCGATGTTGTGGATGGAGGCGCCGGGTGGGGCGGTGGATGCCGGGGTCATGGGCTCAGGCGACATCGTGGGCGCCTCCTTCCTCAGTGGTGTACGGGGCGCCGGGGGCGCCTGCGGGGGTGGGGTCGGCTTGGGCCCGGTCCGCGTCGCGGAAGACCTCGGCGATCTGGTGGCGACGCTGTTCCATCCGGATCAGGCCGAGGCCGAGTCCGGCGACGGTGTCCCGCACCAGGTCGTAGGTCTGCTCACCGGCCGCCTCGACGAACAGGAGGTGCCCGGAGGAGGGGAGGCCGCCGGCGCCCTGAGCGCCGGTCGTCACCGCGACGCCGGCGGCGGTCAGGGCCGCGCGCAGCGCCTCGGTGCCGTCCGGGTGGGCCTCGGTGTCCGTGACCTCCACCGCGAGGGAGGCCGTGACCTGCGTGAACTCATCGGTGGCGGAGGACCGCAACAGCTTGCCGCCGTCGATGACGACGACGTGGTCGCAGGTGCGCTCCAGCTCGCCGAGGAGGTGCGAGGTCACGAGGACGGAGATGCCGAAGTCGGTGTGGACCCGCCGGATCAGGCCGAGCATCTCGTCCCGGCCGGCCGGGTCGAGGCCGTTGGTGGGCTCGTCGAGGAACACCAGCTGCGGGTCGTGGACCAGCGCCTGGGCCAGCTTCACCCGCTGCTTCATGCCCGTCGAATAGCCGCCGATGGGGCGGTAGCGCTCCTCGTAGAGGCCGACGTGGCGCAGGGTGTCGGCGGTGCGCTCGCGGGCGGCGGTCGGCGGCAGCCCCGACATCCGGGCCATGTGCACGACGAACTCGGTGGCCGAGACGTCCGGCGGCAGGCAGTCGTGCTCGGGCATATAGCCGACCCGCTCGCGGATGGCGTTGCCGTCCTTGGCCACGTCCAGGCCGAGGACGCGCGCCGATCCCTCGCTGGCCGGGGCCAGTCCGAGCAGGATCTTGATCAAAGTGGACTTTCCGGCGCCGTTGGCACCCACCAGGCCCGTCACGCCGGGGGCGATGTCAACGGAGAGCCGGTCCAAAGCGGTCACCCGCGGGTACCGCTTGCTCAGGCTTTCGGTCACGATCACAGTCACGTCTTCGACGGTAGTGGCGCCCGCCACACCGGTCGTCAACCCACAAGTCGGTATCCGCATCCCCCTGCGGTATTACGAGCCCGTAGGGGTTCTCCTGCTTTGAGCGGCCCTCGTCTCAGGGTCGGGGTCGTAAGGGCGGGCCGTCCGGCTTCCGCCCGCCGGGTGTGTCGGCCCCCTTGACGCCGCCGCCGGTCATTGTCACATTCATCAGTGTCAAGTTACGGGCGCGTACCGCGATGAACGGCTCACGGACGGACGGTTGGCGATGGCCCCAGTCACCACAGCGACCTCAGCAGCGGCCGGCGAACTCACCGCAGAACTAAGGGGGTTCAGAGAGGTCCAGCGGCTCGCCTACGCCTGCGCGGAGGCCGTGGCCGCCCAGCTCAAGCCCGGGATCACCGAGCGCGCGGCGGCACGGATGCAGCGCGAGTGGCTGCGCGAGCGCGGGGTGCGGGACTGGTTCCACCTGCCGTTCGCCTGGTTCGGCGACCGCACTGCGTTCGTCAACTTCCGGATACCGCTGCAGTTCTTCCCCACCCACCGCGAGCTGGAACCGGGGATGCCCTTCATCCTCGACATGGCCCCCGTCCACCAGGGCTTCACCGCCGACATCGGCTACTCCGGCTGTCTCGGCCTCAACCCCGTGCACGACAAGCTGCTCGCCGACCTGGAGGCGCACCGCGAACTCATCCTGCGCGAGGTCCGCGAACGCCGCCCGCTGCGGGAGATCTACCAGGACGTCGACCGGCTCATGGTGCGGCAGGGCTACGCCAACCGCCATCGCGCCTACCCCTTCGGCGTCATCGCGCACAAGATCGACCGGGTCCGGCAGCGCCGCTGGTCCCCCACCGTCTTCGGTTTCGGTACCCAGTCCCTCAAGGGCCTTGCCTCCGACGCGCTGCACGGCCACCGGGACGGCTGGTCCCCGCTGTGGAGCCCGTACACCTTCTCCGATCATCCGCCGCAGCCGGGGCTGTGGGCGGTCGAACCCCACCTCGGGTTCCGGGGCATCGGCGCGAAGTTCGAGGAGATCCTGGTCGTGACGGGCTCCAAGGACCCCCAGGAAAGCGCCTTTTGGCTGGACGACGATCTGCCGCACGTGCGGCGCTGGCAGGAGGAGAAGGCCGCGTGAAGACGGGACGTGGACGTGGACGGGACGCGGCTGCGGGCCGCGGCCAGGAGCCGGGCCGGACGCAGGGCGGGGCGCCGGGCCGGGCATCGGGCGGAGCATCGGGCGGGGGGCCGGGGCTCGCCGGGGCGACGGAGCGCTGGGTGCACACCGGCGGCGTCGAGCTGTGCGTCGCCGAGCTGGGTGACCCGGAACACCCCACGGTGGTGCTGGTGCACGGCTATCCGGACAGCAAGGAGGTGTGGTCCGAGGTTGCCCGCCAGCTGGCCGACCGCTTCCATGTGGTGCTCTACGACGTCCGGGGCTGCGGCCGGTCCACCGCCCCGCGGCCGCTGCGCGGTGGCTTCACCCTGGAGAAGCTGACCGACGACTTCCTGGCCGTCGCCGACGCCGTCAGCCCCGACCGCCCGGTGCACGTCGTGGGCCACGACTGGGGCTCGGTACAGGCCTGGGAGTTCGCCACTGTGCGCCGCACGGAGGGCCGGATCGCCTCCTTCACGTCCATGTCGGGGCCATCGCTGGACCACTTCGGCCACTGGATCAAGAAGCGGATGGTGCGGCCCACCCCGCGCCGTGCCGCCCAGCTCCTCCACCAGGGCGCCAAGTCCTGGTACGTCTACCTGCTGCACACACCCGTGCTGCCGGAACTGGCCTGGAAGGGCCCGCTCGGCAAGCGCTGGCCGGGCATCCTGCAGCGGGTGGAGAAGGTGCCGGCCGGGGACTACCCGACCGCCTCGCTGCCCACCGACGCGGCTCACGGCGCCTGGCTCTACCGCGACAACGTCCGCGCCCGGCTCCGCCGACCGCGTGCCGACGCCTACGCGCACTGCCCGGTCCAGCTGATCACCCCCACCGGTGACGCCTTCCTCTCCCAGCGGCTCTACGACGACCTGGAGCAGTGGGCGCCGCAGCTCGTCCGCCGCACCCTCCCGGCCAAGCACTGGGTCCCCCGCACCCGCCCGGACCAGCTGGTCTCCTGGATCACCGAGTTTGTCACCGCCAAGGAGGAGGGGGACCCGGCGAAGCAGGGCGCGGCACGCGGCCCGTACGCCGACCGGTTCGGCGGACAGCTGGTGCTGGTGACCGGCGCGGCCAGCGGCATCGGCCGGGCCACCGCGTTCGCCTTCGCGGAAGCCGGCGCCCGGATCGTCGCCGTCGACCGGGACGCGGACGGCGCGGCGCGGACCGCCGAGCTGGCCCGTCTGATCGGCGCCCCGCAGGCCTGGCCCGAGGTCGTCGACGTCGCGGACGAGGCCGCCATGGAGAAGCTCGCCGACAAGGTCGACGCCGAGTACGGCCCCGTGGACGTGCTGGTGAACAACGCCGGGATCGGCCTGTCCGGCTCCTTCCTGCAGACCACCACCGACGACTGGAAGAAGGTGCTGGACGTCAACCTCTGGGGGGTCATCCACGGCTGCCGGATCTTCGGCAAGCGGATGGCCGACCGCGGTCAGGGCGGCCACATCGTCAACACCGCCTCGGCGGCCGCCTTCCAGCCGTCGAAGGTGCTGCCCGCCTACAGCACCTCCAAGGCCGCGGTCCTGATGCTCAGCGAGTGCCTGCGCGCCGAACTGGCCGGGCAGGGCATCGGCGTCTCGGCCATCTGCCCCGGGCTGGTCAACACCTCCATCACCAGCACCGCCCGCTTCGCCGGGGTGTCGGCCGAGGAGGAGAAGCGCCGCCAGGCCAAGGCCGCGCGGATGTACGGGCTGCGCAACTACCCGCCGGAGAAGGTCGCCGACGCCGTTTTGCGGGCGGTGGTCCGCAACCAGGCGGTGGTGCCCGTCACCCCCGAGGCCCGCGGCGCCCATCTCCTGTCGCGCTTCGCCCCGCGGGTCCTGCGCGCCCTCGCCCGCATCGAGCCGCGGCTGTAGTCCGCACCCGACCGGCAGCAGCCCCCCAGTGACCGGCCAGCAGGAGCCCCCAACGACCGGGGAGTGCGAGGGCCGGACAACGGCGCATATCAGGAGCCGCGTATGAGTAGCTCACCCCTCCGGGAGCAGCACCACCCGATCACCCCGCGCCGGGTCTCGTTCGACTGGCGTGCGACACCGCTGCTGTGGATACCCGACGAGCCCACCGCGACCCACGTCATCAACGTGCTGCACCTGCTGCTGCCGGCCGGGGAGCGGTGGTTCGTCAAGGTCTTCAAGGAGGCCCTCCCGCTGGTCCGGGACGAGCAGCTCCTCAAGGACGTCAAGGGCTTCATGGGCCAGGAGGCCACCCACAGCGTCCAGCACTCCTACGTCCTCGACCACCTGGCCCACCGGGGCCTGGACACCGGCCCCTACACCCGGCACATCGACTTCCTCTTCGAGCGTCTGCTGGGCGACCGGCCGCCACTCGGCGTCCCCGTCCCGGAACGGGAGTGGCTGCGCTTCCGGCTCTCCCTGATCGCCGCGATCGAGCAGTTCACCGCGGTGCTCGGGAACTGGGTGCTGGCCGCCGACGGCCTCGACCGGGCCGGGCCCGACCCGGTCATGCTCGACCTGCTGCGCTGGCACGGCGCCGAGGAGGTCGAGCACCGGGCGGTCGCCTTCGACATGTACCAGCACACCGGCGGCGACGATCCCGGCCGGTACGCCCGCCGGGTGCTGGGCATGGCCGTCACCGCCCCCGTGCTGCTCCACCTGTGGGCCTGGGGCGCGGCCTACCTCCTCCGGCACGACCCGCAGCTCGCCGCCCGCTCCCGCTACTCGCTGCGGGAGCACAACCGGGCCGTCCGTAAGGGACTGCTCCCCACCTGGCGTGAGCTGGGAACGGCGATACCGCGCTATCTGCGGCGGTCGTACCATCCCTCGCAGGAAGGGTCGCTGCGCGCGGCCGTCGCCTATCTGGCGTCCTCGCCGGCCGCCCGGGCCGCGGCGGGCGCGGTGGGCCGCGCGGCCGTCTCGTAGCGCGCGGCCGACGGAGGAGGAACACCGCAGTGACCGAGCAGCCGCCGGCGGCCGCAGCCCGCCCGGCCGAGTACCGCATCGACGACCTGGCCCATCTCAGCGGCGCCACGGTCCGGACGATCCGCGCCTATCAGGACCGCGGGCTGCTCCCCCGCCCGGAACGCCGCGGCCGCGCCAACGTCTACGGCACCGCCCATCTGGCCCGGCTGCGCCAGATCGCCGATCTGCTGGACCGCGGCTACACCCTCGCCAGCATCAAGGAACTCCTGCAAGCCTGGGACGCCGGCCTCGACCTCGGCGGGGTGCTGGGCCTGGTCGCCGAGATCGACGGGCCGTGGACCGACGAGCAGGCGTCCCGGATCAGCCGCACCGACCTGGACGCGGCCTTCGGGGGCGCCTCCGACGAAGCGGCAGTCACTGAGGCGGTCGAACTGGGCGTCCTGGAACGGCTTCCGGGGCGGGACGACGAGTTCCTCGTGCCCAGCCCGCAGGAGCTCGCCGTCGCCGCCGAGCTGCACTCCGCGGGTGTCCCCCTGCGGGCGATCTCCGCCCATCTCCGTGAGCTGCGCGGCCAGGTGGAACACATCGCCTCGCGCTTCCTGGACTTCACCACCGAGCACGTCTTCCGGCAGTTCCTGGACCACCCGCCCACCGACGCCGAGGCGGCCGAGGCCGCCACCCTCGTCCGCCGGCTGCGGCCACTCGCCCAGCAGACCGTCGATGCCGAACTCGCCCGCGCCATGCGGACCCTGGCCACCCGCTACCTCCGCCGGCACCTCAGCGAGGCGCTGCCCGCGGAGATCCACGGGCCGAGGGACACCGCCCCACCGGCAGGCTCCGGGCCGGTCACGGACCCCCGTACCGCGACCGACCCGAACCCTGCTCCCGGCCCCGCCCCCGAGGCCCCGGCGGGCCCCGGGCCGCAGCCCGCCACATCGGCCGGGCCCGGGGCCGGCGCCGAGGCGGTGGCGCTGCCCGCCGACGCCGTGGCGGCCGTACGGGCCCTGGTGGGCCCCGAGCACACCGCGGCGTTCATCGCAGCCGCCGCCCGGCGCGAGGTACAGGCCCGCACCTTGGACGCCTTGGTCCCGAACGGTCGCCATGCCCCGCCCGAGAGCGCCACGGACACCGCCCCCCGCGCCGAGCCCCCGCCCGGCACCTGAGCCGGCACCCCAACAGGCGTGCCGCTACGCGCTCTTCAGTTCTCAAGCAGCCTGCGATCGCGGTTATTCCGCCCCGGATGCACAACCTGCCGGACCATCTCGTCGGGACGTCTCGACGCCTCGCGGGCTCAACGTGCCGGTTCCGGCAGCCAGTTGCCGTGGAAGCCGTACGGCACCCGCTGCGGCAGATGGACGGTGGCCACCGGAGCGGCGGATATGTCCTCGGCGTCGAGGACGACCAGATCGCTGGTGTCGGTGGTCGCGTCGTAGACGTAGGTCAGCAGCCAGCCCGGTCCGCCCGGACGGTCGTCCGCCGGGGCGAAGACCGCCTCGCCCGGGGTGCGGCCCGGACCGAAGTCATGGCGGACCACCGCGCCGGTCTCCAGGTCGTAGCGGAGCAGGGCGCCAGGTATGTGCCCCGTCCCCGGGGCCTCGGCGACGGTGGCGTGGCCGAAGCGGGCCCGCTGCCCCACGAGGCGGTCGTCCACCCGCGGGAACTCGCAGTACTGGTCGTCGAGCTGCTCCTCGGTGACCGTCCCGGAGGTGAGGTCGATCGTCCAGCGCCACAGGCAGGACGGCTTTCTGCCGGTGAGGTCGGGATAGCGGGAGACGTGGAGGACGATCCGCTGGTCGCCGTCGTCATGGGCGTTCAGCGCATGGAAGACGTAGCAGGGGTCGATGGGGAGCCAGCGGACCTCGCCGTGCGGGTCGTCCCGGCGCAGCACGCCCAGCCGTGCGCCGTACTCCGGGTCCCAGCGGTAGGGCATTCCGGGGCGGCGGTGGGCGTCGAAGACCATCGGGAGGTCCATGAAGATGACATGGCGCTCGGTCAGATGGAAGTCGTGCATCATCGTGTGCGCCGTGACGTCGATGGGGCGGCTGATCACCAACTCCCCGTCCGCATCGGCCCGGTGGTAGGTCAGATAGGGCGGTCTGGCCCCGCCGTATCCGAAGAAGTGCAGCTCGCCGGTGGCCGGGCAGGTTTTGGGGTGCGCGGTCATGGCGGTGGTGAGCCGTCCGCCGAAGTCATGGACGCCGAGGGTCTCCAGCTCGTGGCCGGGACGGCAGTCGATTTCGTACGGGAACGACGACTCGACGAGCGCGAGGGTACGGCCGGCGTGCCGGACGACATGGGTGTTGGCCACGCCCGCCGACAGATTGTGGCGGCCCTGTGCATCGCGGGGCGGCACTGTGTCGGTGAAGGTCGAGGTGCGGACCCAGCGGTTGCGGTAGGAGACGGCCCGGCCGCCCTCCAGGCGGAGCCCGTGGACCATGCCGTCACCGAAGAACCAGTGCGGTGTGGCGGCGTCCCGCGGGTTGGGGCCGTTGCGCAGGAACCAGCCGCTGAGCTCGGGCGGCAGGGTGCCGGTGACCGGGAGGTCGTAGGCGGTCAGCTCCTCGGCGACCGGGGCGAAGTTGCCGGCCAGGTGCGGAGCGGGGGCGTCGGAGGCGGACGGGGTGGTCGGGGAGGTGGTGGTCATGACGCCAGACCTTCCTGGATGCCGGCCTGCGCGGCGGCCTGCTGCTCGAAGCGGGCCCGGGCCCGGTCGGGGTAGCTGGAGGTGAAGCGGACGGGGAGGACGAAGCCGGCGACCTGGATGAGGATCGAGTAGACCGTGTCCAGCTCGTAGGCGGAGACCAGGGCCTGGGCGGTCGCGGTGAGGGTGAAGGAGAGCGCCCACGCGGCCGTGAGCACGACGTTGATGCGGCGGAACAGCGGGGTGTGCCAGACCTCGGGCGGAGCCATCCGGCGTGCGATGCCCATCGTGAAGGGCCGCCGGACCGCTATCGACACCCAGGCGATGAGCGCCAGCCAGCCCATCGAGAGCGCACTGCCGTACAGCCGGAGGCCGCTGTCGGGGCGGGCGAAGGCCAGCGCGGACAGGGCGGCGAAGAAGACGATCGTGCCGTACTCCAGCACGCGGTGGTCCAGTGAAAGGCCCGCCGCCCGGTCGGCGAGGAGCAGCGCGACGGCCGTCAGCAGACCGGCGAGCGCGCCCCACTGCCAGCCGGTCGTGGACACTCCCGCGAAGACCAGCCACGGCACGAAGCCCCGCAGATAGTTCATGTCTCCCCCTCTTCGTCCGCGGCCGCACGACCGGCGCCCTTCGCCGTCCGCATCCTCGCCGCACATTCCAACTTCGACATGTCGAATGTAGAAGGTCCTTCTTTGACATGTCAACAGTGGAAGGTAATGTTGCCGGTCATGAGCCTGAGACATGCCGTGCTGGGCCTGCTGTCCGAAGCCCCGGCAAGCGGCTACGACCTGATGAAGCTGTTCAACGCCACGCTCTCGATGGTCTGGCCCGCCACGCAGAGCCAGGTGTACGGCGAGCTCGGCAAGCTCACCACCGCCGGCATGGTCGAGGTCACCGCCCACGGCCCCCGAGGCCGCAAGGAATACGCGATCACCGACGAGGGGCTGACGGAGCTGCGCCACTGGCTCACCAAGGTCGAGCCGAGCGGCCCGCAGCGCGATGACGGCTTGCTGCGCGTCTTCTTCCTCGGCATCGTGACGCCGCTCGAAGCCCAGACCTTCCTCCTCCACCAGGCCGAGCTCGCCGCGCGCACCCGCGCCATGTGCGAGCAGGTCGACGAGAACGCCCAGTGGGACGACGAGATGATTTCGGTCTACGGACGGATCGCCCTGGAGTACGGCCTGCGGATGTCGGCGGCCCAGGAGGAGTGGGCCCGCTGGGCGGCCGAGCAGGTGACCACCGCCAAGGCACGACGGGCCAGCGAGCTCGCGCACGCCCAGCACGAAGGGCACGGAGGAAGCCGCGAAGCACACGGGAAAAGCGCCGAGGGCCCGCAGGGGGACGAGACCGACGGGACGTGAATACGGATGCCTCCGGGGCGCCCGGCGCGGCACCCTGGAGGCATGAACACCCAACGCTCCGTGCGCCTCTCGAAGTATCTGTCGAAGCATTTGCGCCATGCACCGGAGCGGATCGGCCTCACCCTCGACGCCCAGGGGTGGGTGCCCGTCGACGACCTGATGGCGGCGGCCGCGGCCGATGGATTCCGGTTCTCGCGGGACGAGTTGGCGGCCGTGGTGGCCGGCAACGACAAACAGCGCTTCACCATCGAGGACGGCCGCATACGCGCCAACCAGGGCCATTCCCTACGGGTGGACCTCGGACTGCCGCCGGCCGAACCTCCCGCACACCTCTTCCACGGCACGGTGGCGCGCCATGTGGCCGCCATCCGTGAGGAGGGGCTCCTGCCGATGAACCGGCACGCGGTCCATCTCTCGCCGGACCGGGACACCGCGACCCGGGTGGGCGCCCGGCGCGGCACACCGGTGGTGCTGACCGTGGACGCCGCGGCGATGCACCGGGCCGGACACGTCTTCCGGGTCAGCGCGAACGGCGTCTGGCTCACCGACCGGGTGCCCGCCCCCTTCCTCCGCTTCCCCGGGTGAGCCGTACCGTCCGGTCGTTCATCCGAGGGGTCACAGCCCCGGCGCGCCCCATACGGGGAACCACCGCGCCAGGTCCTTCTCGACCGTCAGATCGTCCCCGAGCAGCGCCCTGACCTGCAGTTCGAGCGGATTCTCGCGCTTCTCCCCACCGCCCGGCTTCGGTGCGAAGGGGTAGAACGTGCCCCTCTTGTAGAGGTAGACCAGGGCAAGCGACCGCTGCCGGTCATCACGGAAGCCGACCAGCGAGCACAGTAGTTGCGGCCCAAAACCCGCCTCCTCCAGGGACGTGTTGACCGCGTGCAGGTCGTTGACCAGGCCCGCCACGTCCTCCGGCGGATGCCGTACGAGCAGCCAGGTGTAGCCGTACGCGTCCTGGGTGAACTCCACCGGCCCGTCCAGCAGGGACCGGGCCTCCTCCTGGATGCGGGAGAACGCACCGCCCTCCACACTGGCGAAGCACACCGAGCCGAGGCCGGTGGGCGTGAATCCGGCCGCGGCCTCAAGGGTGACGGCGGCGGACGGCAGCGCGAAGAGCTGGTCAAGATCGGGGCGTACCGGCTTGCTGCGGCCGAGGAGGGCGTCCAGAAATCCCATGCGCGGGGTACTCCTTGCTCCTGGAGGGGCCGGCCCGCACCGTCAGGGCGGGCCGGTGATCGTCACGGCCGCCTCACGCCCCGAGCTGCGCCGCGATCCGGCCCAGCTGGTCCAGGCGCTGTTCCAGCGTCGGGTGCGAGGACAGCAGCTGGTGGAAGCTCTCCTTGTTGAACGCCGGGGCGAAGAAGAAGGCGTTGTACGGCTGGGCCTTGCGCAGGTCTTCGGTCGGGATCCGGGCGATCTGCCCGGTGACCTTGGTCAGCGCGGCGGCCAGCGCCGAGGGGCGCCCGGTCAGCAGGGCGGCGGCGCGGTCGGCGGCCAGTTCGCGGTAACGGGACAGCAGCCGGGTCAGCAGGAAGCTGATCGCGTAGACGACCGCGCTGACGGCGGTGACGATCAGCACGGCGATGGCCGCGTTCTGGTCCCGGTTGTTGCGCCCGACGCCGCTCCACAGGGCGGCCCGGGTGATGATCCCCGCCAGGACGCCGAGGAACGACGCGATGGTCATCACCGCGACATCGCGGTGTGCGACATGCGAGAGCTCGTGGGCCAGCACGCCCTCCAGTTCCTCCGGCTCCAGCCGTCGGAGCAGGCCCGTGGTGGCGCACACCATCGAGTTCTTCCGGTTGCGGCCGGTGGCGAAGGCGTTCGGCACGTCCGACTCGGCGATCGCAACCCGCGGCTTGGGCATGTCGGCCAGGGCGCACAGCCGGTCCACCGCGCCGTGCAGTACGGGCGCCTGTTCCGGCGTGACCTCGTGCGCGCCCATGCTGAAGGCCGCGATCCGGTCGCTGAACCAGAACTGCGCGACGAACAGGGCCCCCGCGATCAGCAGCACCACCACCCAGGCGCCCTTCAGCAGGACCACCAGCACGCCGACGACCACGACGTACAGCAGCCCGATGAAGAACATCGTCGTGACCATCCGCGAGGTCAGCCCGCGGTCCGGGGCGAATCGGGTCTGTGCCATGGCTCCTCCACGAACACCGCACTTCGCGCAGTGCGCCGGCCCGCTCGTGCGCCGGTCCCGCCCGGCGCGCCGCGTCCGCCACACTGCGCCGCTGTCCCGATTCTCCCTCTTCCGGGCTATATACGGGGTAAAGCGGAGGTGAGCGAACGACCGGGCGGGTCGGGGCGGGCCGGTCGGCGTGTTTCACGTGAAACCAGCCGCAGCCCGACCCCGCGAGAAGGCCCGGCCCCGCCGATCCGGCCCGCGTCCTGAGGCCCGGACAGAGGCCCCGCGGAGCCCCCAGAGGCCGGGACGGAGGCCCTCCCGGAAGCCCGCTCCCCCCGCCCCTACGAGGTGCCGAGCTGCGCCAGGCCCTCCGTGGCGATGCGCTCGAAGACGCCGAGGTCCGCCGCGAAGAGCGAATCGGCGATCGGCCAGTGGACGACCAGCTCGTCGAAGCCCAGCGCGGCGTGATTCCCGGCGAAGTCCACGAACGCGTCGACGGAGTCCAGCGGCCGGTCCGGGGTGAAGCCGGAGAGCATGATCTTCTCCAGCTCACCGGCATCGCGGCCGATCTCGGCACAGGCCTTGCCGAGCCGTTCGCACTGCCCGCGCACCGCCTCCAGGGAGTCGGCCGAGCTGCCGCCGCCGTTGGAGACCTTGGGGTCACCGGTCGTCACCCACGCCTGGCCGTGCTTGGCCGCGAGCTTCAGGCCGCGCGGCCCGGTGGCGGCCACCGCGAACGGCAACCGCGGCCGCTGCACACAGCCGGGGATGTTGCGGACCTCGTGCGCGGAGTAGTGCTCGCCCTCGTACGAGACCACGTCCTCGGTCAGCAGCCGGTCGAGCAGCGGCAGGAACTCGCCGAAGCGGTCCGCCCGCTCCCGCGGCGACCAGGGCTCCTGGCCGAGGGCGGTGGCGTCGAAGCCGTTGCCGCCGGCGCCGATGCCCAGCGTGATCCGGCCGCCGCTGAGGTCGTCGAGGGTGATCAGTTCCTTGGCGAGGGTGACCGGATGCCGGAAGTTCGGTGAGGTCACGAGGGTGCCCAGGCGCAGCCGGGAGGTCGCGGTCGCGGCGGCGGTCAGGGTCGGCAGGGCCCCGAACCAGGTCTGGTCGCGGAAGCTCCGCCAGGACAGGTGGTCGTAGGTGTAGGCGGCGTGGAAGCCCAGTTCCTCGGCGCGCTGCCACACCTCCCGCCCACCTTCGGACCAGCGGCGGACGGGAAGTATCACGGTGCTCAGTCGCATGCCCCCGAGCGTACGGCCGTCCGGGTGTTCCCCACGATTGCTCCGGCCCCCGCACCGGGCCGGCCGTCGTGGGCGCGTACACCGCTCTGGCCCGTAAGCGGCCCCGCTTCCCGTGCTCCGCCCGGCGCCACCGCGCCGGCTCATCCGCGCGACCCACCGCACGCCTGTGCGCACTGGTGCGGGAAGATGGGCCCGTGACTGATGCCTCCGCCACGCCACCCCGGGCGCCCCAACCGGCCGTTGCCCCCGGACCGGCCGTGCTGCCCGAACCGGCCGTCGTGCCCCGGCTGATCGCCACCGACCTCGACGGCACCCTGCTGCACGACGACAAGACGGTGTCCGAGCGGACCATCGCCGCGCTCGCCGCCGCCGAGCGGGCCGGCATCGAGGTGTTCTTCGTCACCGGGCGCCCGGCCCGCTGGATGGACGTGGTCAGCGACCATGTGCACGGCCACGGCCTGGCGATCTGCGCGAACGGCGCGGCCGTCGTCGATCTGCATCGCGGCGGCCGGATCGTCGAGGTCAGCCCGCTGGATCAGGCGCTCGCGCGGGAGGTCGTGGACGCGCTGCGCAGCGCCGCGCCCGGCACCTCGTTCGCCGTCGAGCGCACCAGCGGCATCCATTACGAACCGCAGTACCCGCCGCTCCTGCTGGACCCCGCCGCGGTGGTGGCACCGGTCGAGAAGCTGCTGGCCGACGACTTCGTGGCGCCGCTGGGGCCCGACGGCCCGGCGGCCGGCGCGGAGCCGCCCGCCTTCCCCGACCAGCCGGTCATCAAGCTGCTCGCGCACCACCCGGACCTGGAACCGGACACCTTCCTCGCGCTGGCCCGGTCGGCCGCGGGCGATCTCGCGTCCTTCACCCGCTCCAGCCCCACCGCCCTCCTGGAGATCAGCGGCCCGGGCGTCAGCAAGGCCGGCACCTTGGCCCACTGCTGCGCCGAACGCGGGATCTCCCGGGAGGAGGTCGTCGCCTTCGGGGACATGCCGAACGACATCGAGATGCTGAGCTGGGCCGGCACCTCGTACGCCATGGCCAACGCCCATCCGGAGGTGCTGGCCGCCACCACGGGCCGTACCGCGTCCAACAACGAGGACGGCGTCGCGCTGGTCATCGAGCGGATTCTGCGGCGGTGCGCCGCGCGGGGTGCCGCGCGCCCCTGAGCGGCAGCCGATCGGCGCGGCGGCTCACAGCGGCGCCTCCCAGACCACCGTCGTACCCGCGCCGCCCTCGCCCACCCCGGGCCCGTACGTGCTGGAGCCGCCCAGCGACTCCGCGCGCTTGGTGAGGTTCTTCAGGCCGCTGCGGCGGCCGCCGGACGGTATGCCGATGCCGTCGTCGGCGACGGTCAGCCGGACCCCGTCGGTGCCGTCCGGCAGCCGGATCGTCGCATCGACGACGACGTCGATCCGGGACGCGTGGGCGTGCCGGAAGGCGTTGGACAGCGCCTCGCGCAGCGCGGCGATCAGGTTCTTGCCGGTCAGCTCGCCGATCCGGGAGTCGACCGGGCCGACGAAGTGGGCCGACGGCTGGAAGCCGAGCGGTACGGCGGCGGTGCCGATCTCGCGCAGCACCCGGGTCCGCAGGCCCGACGGCGCCTCCACCGGGCCCTGCTGGAGCGCGAAGATCGCGGTCCGGATCTCCTGGATGGTGACGTCCAGTTCGTCGACGGCCTTGCCGATGCCCGCCGCCACCTCCGGGACGACGGACCTGCGCTGGGCGCCCTCCAGCATCATGCCGGTCGCGAAGAGCCGCTGGATGACGAGGTCGTGCAGGTCACGGGCGATCCGGTCGCGGTCCTCGTAGACCGCCAGCCGCTCCCGGTCGCGCTGGGCGTCGGCCAGTACCAGCGCCAGCGCGGCCTGCGCGGCGAACTGGGTGGCCAGCGTCCGCTCGGCGGCGGAGAACGGCCGGGCACCCCGGGACCGCGGGGTGGCGAGGGTGCCCAGGACCCGGCCGCCGCTCTTGAGCGGCAGCAGCATGCTGGGCCCGAAGCGGGCCGCGATGTCGGTGACCATCCGGGGATCGCTGGCCGAATCGTCGACGAACACCGGCTCGCCGTCGAGGAGTTGGCGGGCCACCGGGCTGTCGGGCGGGATGTGCGTCCCCAGGATGCCGGCGGGGTCGTCGGCCGATACGGCGACGATCTCCAGCCCGCCCTCGTCGTCGGGCAGCAGCACGATGCCCGCCGCCGAATCCGCCAGCTTTCTGGCCTGCTCGGCAACCACGGCGAGCGCGTCGTCGACGTCGCTGCCCGCCAGGAGTTCGGTCGTCACCGCCACCGAACCGTCGATCCACCGTTCCCGCTGGCGGGTCGCCGCGTACATCCGGGCGTTGCCGATCGCGATGCCCGCCTCCGTGGCGAGCACCCGGACCATGTGCAGGTCCTCCTCGCTGAACTCCCCGCCGCCGCGCTTCTCGGTCAGGTAGAGGTTGCCGAAGATCTCGCCCTGGACGCGGATCGGCACCCCCAGGAAGGTGCGCATCGGCGGGTGCTCCGCGGGAAAGCCGGCCGAGCGCGGGTCCTGGGTGAGGTCGGCGAGGCGCAGTGGTTTGGGGTCGTGGACGAGCGCGCCGAGCAGCCCCTTGTGGCCGTCCGGGAGCGCGCCGATCCGCTCGTGCTCCCGCGCGCCGACGCCGTACGTCACGAAGTCCGAGAGCCCCTCGCGGGCGTCGTCGATGATCCCGATGGCGGCGTAGCGCGCGTCGGCGAGTTCGGCCGCGGTCTGCACGATCCGGTCGAGCGTGATGTGCAGATCGAGCCCCGCGCCGACCGTGCGCATCGCCTCCAGGAGCTGCGGTACCCGGGCGGTCAGCTCGGAGGACAGGCCCTGCAGGCTGCGGGTGGCCTCGGTGGCGGCGTGCATGGGGTCGGGGGTGGGCGGGTCCGTGCGGGCGGCGCGATCCATGCCCTTGAGCCTAATAAGACGCCATATAAGAGGCCATTCACCTGCAAAACCGTCAGAGCGCCGGTGCCATGCCGTAGGCCGCGTCCACCGCCCGTTCGCGCTCCAGCATCCGCCGGAACGGACCGTCGGCCGCGGCCAGCTCCGCCGGGCCGCCACGCTGCACGACCCGTCCGCCGTCCAGCACCAGCACCTCGTCGACGGCGTCGAGCCCGGTGAGGCGATGGGTGATCAGCAGCGTCGTCCGGCCCTCGGTCGCGGCCAGCAGATCGGCGGTCAGCGCGTCGGCGGTGGCCAGGTCGAGGTGCTCGGCCGGCTCGTCCAGGACGAGCACCGGGAAGTCCGCGAGCAGCGCACGGGCCAGCGCCAGCCGCTGCCGCTGGCCGCCGGAGAGCCGGGCGCCGTGCTCGCCGACCATGGTGTCCAGGCCGTCGGGCAGCCCGCGCACCCAGTCGGCGAGCCGGGCCCGGCCGAGCGCGTCCCACAGCACCCGGTTCCCGTCCTCGCCCGGACCGGTGCTCCGGTCCCGCAGCGCCAGCCGGAGGTTCTCCCGCAGTGAGCTGTCGAAGAGGTGCGCGTCCTGCGCGCACAGCCCGACCAGCCGCCGGACCGCGTCACCGTCCAGCGCCTGGGCGTCCGTTCCCCCCAGCGTGTACGTGCCCGCCTCCCGGTCCAGGAAGCGCAGCAGCACCTGGGCCAGGGTGGTCTTGCCGGACCCGGACGGGCCGACCACGGCGATCCGGCGGCCGGCCGCCAGCGTGAGGTCCACCCCGTCCAGGGCGGGCCGGTCCTGCCCGGCGTGGCGGGTGGTCAGACCGCGCACGACCAGCGGGAAGGGTGTCCCGGGGGCCGTCGCGGGGGTGGCTGGTTCGCGGACCGGTGCGGGCGCGTCCAGCACCTCGAAGACCCGCTCGGCCGCGCGCCGGGTCCGTTGCCGGTACTGCACGGCGAGCGGCAGCCCGGTCACCGCCTCGAACGCGGCGAGCGGGGTGAGCACGACGACCGCCAGCGCCACCCCGTCCAGCCGCCCGGCGTGCACCGCCTGGACGCCGACGGCCGCGGCGGCGACGACGGTCAGCCCGCACAGCAGCGCCGAGAGCCCGGCGCCGGTGCCCGCCACGGTGGCCGACCGGGCCGCGATCCGGGTCAGCTCACGGTCCGCCCGCCGCACCGCTTCCGTACGGGCCGGCAGCGCGCCGGCCACCGTCAACTCGGCGGTCCCGGTGAGCAGATCGACGACCCGGGTGGCGAGCCGGCCGCGGGCCGGGGCCAGCTGCCGCTCCGCCCGCCGGGCCAGCGCGGCCGAGAGCACCGGCACCCCGGCTCCCGCGAGCAGCAGCCCGGCGGCCAGGATCGCGCCGGCCTCGGGCAGCAGCCAGCCGGTGAAGCCGACCGCGCCCGCGCCGACCAGCGCCGCCGCCCCCGCGGGCAGCAGCCAGCGCAGGAAGTGGTCCTGCACCGCATCGACGTCGGCGACCAGCCGCGAAAGCAGGTCGCCGCGCCGGCGCCCGGCGAGCCCGGCCGGCGCCAGCCGCTCCAGCCGCCGGAAGACGGCGACCCGGACGTCCGCGAGCATGCGGAAGACCGCGTCGTGGGAGACCAGCCGCTCGGCGTACCGGAAGACCGCGCGCCCGATGCCGAACGCCCTGGTCGCGGTCACCGCCACCATCAGGTAGAGCACCGGCGGCTGCTGCGCGGCCCGCGAGATCAGCCAGCCGGACGTGGCCATCAGGCCGACCGCGCTGCCCAGGGCGAGGCTGCCGAGCAGCAGCGCCAGCGCGAACCGCGCCCGCCGGGCCCGCGCCATCCGCCGCAGGCGGGCCGGGGCCGAGGCACGCGTGGGGGCGAGGTCGAGCCCGTCGCCGAAATCGGCGGTGGGATCGGCGGTGGGCGCGGGACCGGGTGCGGTGGCGGCGTCCGGGACCGCACCCCGGCCGGCCCGTAGGCCCGCGTCCACAGCCGGTTCCCGCACGTCGGAAGCGGTGTCGGCGCCCGGCAGCCGCACCACCCGGTCGGCCACCGCCAGCAGCGCCGGGCGGTGGACGACGAGCAGCACGGTCCGGCCCGCGGCGAGCCGGCCGACCGCGGCGACGATCGCCTCCTCGGTCTCACCGTCCAGACTCGCGGTCGGCTCGTCCAGCAGCAGGATCGGGCGGTCGGCGAGGAAGGCCCGGGCCAGCGCCAGCCGCTGCCGCTGGCCGGCGGAGAGCCCGGCACCGGATTCGCCGAGCCGGGTCGCCAGGCCGTCGGGGAGCGCCTCGACGAAGTCCAGTGCGCCGGCGTCCGCGAGCGCGGTGCGTACGGCCGCGTCGTCCGCGTCCGGCCGCGCGAGCCGTACGTTCTCGGCGACGGTCCCGGCGAACAGCTGCGGACGCTGGGGCACCCAGGCGATCCGCTGCCGCCAGCTGTCGGGGGAGAGCTCGGCGATGTCGCGGCCGTCGACCAGGGCCCGGCCCCCGGTCGGCGCGGTGAGGCCGAGGAGCACGCCGAGCAGCGTGGACTTGCCCGCGCCCGAGGGGCCGACCAGGGCGACGGTCTCGCCGGGGCGGACCTCGAACGAGGTCGCGGGCAGCGAGTCCGCGGTCCGTCCCGGGTGGCGGACCACGAGGTTCTCGACGGTCAGCGCGGTGCCCTCGGGTGCCGGTGCGGTGCCGGGCGTGGGCAGCGGCGCCTCCAGCACGGCGAAGATCTCCTCCGCCGCGGCGAGCCCCTCGGCCGCCGCGTGGTACTGCGCCCCCACCTGCCGCAGCGGCAGATACGCCTCGGGCGCGAGCACCAGCACCATCAGCCCGGTGTACAGATCGAGTTCGCCGTTCACCAGCCGCATGCCGATGCCGACCGCGACCAGGGCGACGGAGATCGTGGCGAGCAGTTCCAGGGCGAACGAGGAGAGGAAGGCGATCCGCAGGGTGCGCAGCGTCGCGCGCCGGTACTCGCCGGTGATGGTGCGGATCGCGGCGGCCTGGGCCTTGGCCCGGCCGAAGACCTTGAGCGTGGGCAGGCCCTCGACGACGTCGAGGAAGTGCCCCGACAGCCGGGCCAGCAGCCGCCACTGGCGGTCCATCCGCGACTGGGTGGCCCAGCCGATGAGGATCATGAACAGCGGGATCAGCGGCAGCGTGAGGACGATCGTCAGCGCGGAGATCCAGTCACCGGTGACGATCCGGGCCAGGACCGCGACCGGGACGACGACCGCCAGCCCCAGCTGCGGCAGATAGCGGGAGAAGTAGTCGTCGAGGGCGTCGATACCGCGGGTGGCGAGCGTGGTCAGCTCGCCGGTGGCCCGCTCCGTACGCTGCCGCGCCGCCCGCTCGACCAGCCGCATCCGCAGCTCGGACTTGACCGCCGCGCCGGCGCGGTGGGCGGCCAGCTCGGTGAGCCAGGAGACCAGACCACGCCCCACGGAGACCGCGGCGAGCAGCGCCAGGGGGGTGGCCAGACCGCCGGGACCGAGCCCGTGCCGGAAGGCTCCGACCACGATCTCGGCGATCAGCATCGCCTGGCCGACGACCAGGCCCGCTCCGGCCAGCCCGAGGACCACCACCGCGATGAGGAAGCCGCGGGTGGCGTGGGCGTAACGGAGCAGGCGCGGGTCGACGGGTTTCACGTGAAACATTCCATCCTGCCGAACCACCCCGAGGGGCGGCGTATCGGCTAGTGGGATTCGGCGATGTGCTGGGTACCGATGCGCTTACGGAACACCCAGTACGTCCAGCCCTGGTAGAGCATCACGAGGGGCGCGGCGATCCCCGCACACCAGGTCATGATCTTCAGGGTGTAGGGGCTGGACGAGGCGTTGCTGACCGTGAGGCTCCAGCTCGCGTTCAGCGTGGAGGGCATGACGTTCGGGAAGAGCGTCAGGAACAGCATGGCGACCGCCGCCGCGATGGTGAGCCCGGAGAAGGCGAACGCCCACCCCTCGCGCCCGATCCTGTTGGCGCCCAGTGCCGCGACCAGCGCGACCACCGCGACGATCATGGCGACCAGGCTGCTGCCGTCGCCCTTGTCCGCCTGGGTCCAGCCCAGGAAGCCGAGCGCGAGCACAGCGGCGACCAGTCCGACGGCACCCGCCATCCTGCGCGCCCGCTCCCGGATGTCCCCCACCGTCTTGAGCGAGGCGAACACCGCGCCGTGGAAGGTGAAGAGCGTGAGCGTGACCAGGCCGCCCAGGATCGCGTACGGGTTGAGCAGGTCGAGCAGGCCGCCGACGTACTCCTTGTGCGCGTCGATCTTCACCCCGCGCACGATGTTGCCGAACGCCACGCCCCACAGCACCGCGGGCAGCAGCGAGGTCCAGAAGATCGCGTGCTCCCAGTTGCGCTGCCAGCGCTCCTCGGGCCGCTTGGCCCGGTACTCGAAGGCCACGCCGCGCACGATCAGACAGACCAGGATGAGCAGCAGCGGCAGGTAGAAGCCGGAGAAGAGGGTGGCGTACCACTCGGGGAAGGCGGCGAAGGTCGCCCCGCCCGCGCTGAGCAGCCAGACCTCGTTGCCGTCCCAGACCGGGCCGATGGTGTTGATCAGCACCCGCTTCTCGCTGCGGTCGCGGGCGAGGAGCTTGGTGAGGACGCCGATCCCGAAGTCGAATCCTTCGAGGAAGAAGTATCCGGTCCACAGGACGGCGATGAGAACGAACCAGACGTCGTGGAGTTGCACGGTCGCCTCCTAGTACGAGAAGGCCATCGGCCGGTCGGCGTCGGCGCTGTCCCCGCCGATCTTGGTGGGCGGGTTGAGGTCGTCGTCGGTGAGCTCCGGGGGCCCGGCCTTGACGTACTTCACCAGCAGCTTGACCTCGACCACGGCGAGGATCGCGTAGAGCGTGGTGAAGACGATCATCGAGGTGAGCACCTCGCCCTGCGAGACGCCGGGGGAGACCGCGTCGGAGGTGCGCAGCACGCCGTAGACGACCCAGGGCTGCCGGCCCGTCTCGGTGAAGATCCAGCCCCACGAGTTCGCGATCAGCGGGAAGCCGAGGGTGACGAAGGCGAGCGACCAGTACCACTTGCTGAGGCGGGCGCCGAGCACCGTGTTCTTGGTGAGCGCGAGCTTCGGTGGTTCCTCGTCACCCGTGCGCAGCCCGGGTGACAGCCAGAACTTCTTGCGGGTGAGCCAGAGACCGGCGAGCCCGATGGCGAACGACGACATGCCGAAGCCGATCATCCAGCGGAAGCCCCAGTAGGCGACGGGGATGTTGGGCCGGTAGTCGCCGGGGCCGAACTTCTGCTGCTCGGACCTGTTGACGTCGTTGATGCCGGGGACCGGCGAGGAGAAGTCGTCATGGGCCAGGAACGAGAGCAGGCCAGGTATCTCGATGGCCACCGTGTTGTGGCCCTTCTCCACGTCTCCGTAGGCGAAGACCGAGAACGGCGCCGGCGCCTCCTTGTCCCAGAGCGCCTCGGCGGCGGCCATCTTCATCGGCTGCTGCTTGAACATGACCTTGCCGAGCGTGTCACCGCTGACCGCGGTGAGGATGCCGGCGATGACCAGGGTGATCAGCCCGAGCCGCAGCGAGGTCCGCATGACCTTGATGTGCTTCTTGCGCATCAGGTGGAAGGCGGAGATGCCGACCATGAACGCGGCGCCCGTGAGGAAGGCGGCGGTCAGCGTGTGGAAGACGACGACCAGGGTGGTGTCCTGGGTCAGCACCTTCCAGAAGTCGGTGAGCTCGGCGCGTCCGGTGGTGGCGTTGTACTTGTAGCCGACCGGGTGCTGCATCCAGGAGTTCGCGGCCAGGATGAAGTACGCCGACAGGATCGTGCCTATGGAGACCATCCACATGCAGAAGCAGTGGAGCTTCTTCGGCAGCTTGTCCCAGCCGAAGATCCACAGGCCGATGAAGGTCGACTCGAAGAAGAACGCGATGAGCGCCTCGAAGGCCAGCGGGGCACCGAAGACGTCACCGACGAACCGCGAGTAGTCGGACCAGTTCATACCGAACTGGAACTCCTGCACGATGCCGGTGACGACACCCATCGCGATGTTGATCAGAAACAGCTTGCCCCAGAACTTCGTGGCCTTGAGGTACTGCTGCTTGCCCGTGCGCACCCATGCGGTCTCGAGCCCGGCCACCAGAGCGGCGAGGGAGATCGTCAGGGGGACGAAGAGGAAGTGGTAGACGGTGGTGATGCCGAATTGCCATCGCGCCAGAGTCTCCGGCGCCAAGGCCAGTTCCATGCCGTGCTCCTTACCTCGCCGTGTGCCCACGGCAATGTCCCTTTTGCGTCACACAAAGCGGTAAATACCGGGACGGGCTTGTGAACGCGTTCACATTCACAAGCAATTATCTCCCATTCCCCCTCACCCTTGGCCAAGGGGGTACGTGACTGCGGTCACGCTCGAATCCATGGCGCATGAAGACGTCCGCCGAGGTTGCGGGGACCTTTCTCCGAGTGTGGACGCCCTCTTCCCCAAGGCTTCAACACATTGTTGAATTCATCGCCATGAAGATCCGCATCACCTGGCCCGCCGGGCAATTGACCGCGACCCTCGACGACACCCCGACCGCGGCGGCGCTCATGGCCGCCCTCCCGGTCGACGCCACCGCCCACACCTGGGGCGAGGAGGTCTACTTCGACACCGGGCTCTCGCCCGCGCTGGAACCTGACGCCCGCCAGGTCGTCGAGGCCGGCACCGTCGCCTTCTGGCCACCGGGCAACGCCCTCGCGCTCCCCTACGGCCCCACGCCGATCTCCGAGGGCGACGAACCCCGGCTGGCCTCCCCCTGCAACGTACTGGGCCGCATCGACGGTGATCCGCGGGCACTGGCCACCGTCCGCAGCGGCGACCCCCTCCACGTAGAGCAGGCGTGAGCAGCCCCGCACGCACGCCGAAGGCCGCGGGTCGACGGACCCGCGGCCTTTGACGTGCCACTCCTCTGCAACGCCTTGCAGAGCCTTCCGGCGCGCCTGCCAGCGCCTTTCGACGCCTTTCAGCGGCTTACAGCGCCTTGCGGAACTCCTCCGCGGCCTGCAGGAACAGATCCATCGCGGCGGTCTCCCCGATCGTGACCCGGACGCCCTCGCCGGCGAACGGCCGCACCACCACGCCGGCCCGCTCACAGGCCGCCGCGAAGTCGGTCGTCCGGTCCCCCAGCCGCAGCCAGACGAAGTTGGCCTGGGTCTCGGGCACCGTCCAGCCCTGCCCGAGCAGCCCGTCGACCACCCGCGCCCGCTCGGCCACCAGCGCATCCACCCGCTCCAGCAGGGCCTGCTCGCTGCGCAGCGACGCCACCGCCGCTTCCTGCGCGAGCTGGCTCACCCCGAACGGCACCGCCGTCTTGCGCAGCGCGGCGGCCACCGGCTCGTGCGCCACCGCGAAGCCCACCCGCAGCCCCGCCAGGCCGTACGCCTTGGAGAAGGTCCGCAGCACGCAGACATTGGGACGGTCGCGGTAGATCTCGATCCCGTCCGGCACCTCGGGGTCGCGGATGAACTCGCGGTACGCCTCGTCCAGCACCACCAGGACGTCCCCCGGCACCCGGTCCAGGAACGACTCCAGCTCCGCACGGCGAACGACGGTGCCGGTGGGGTTGTTGGGGTTGCAGACGAAGATCAGCCGGGTCCGGTCGGTGATCGCGGCGAGCATCGCGTCGAGGTCGTGCACCTCACCGGAGGTCAGCGGGACCTGCACGGAGGTGGCCCCGGACACCTGGGTGATGATCGGGTACGCCTCGAACGACCGCCAGGCGTAGATCACTTCGTCGCCCGGTCCGGCCGTCGACTGGATCAGCTGCTGGGCCACGCCCACCGAGCCGGTGCCGGTCGCCAGATGCTCCACCGGCACCGAGAACCGGTCGGCCAGCTCCGCCATCAGGCCGGTGCAGGCCATGTCCGGGTAACGGTTGAAGGACCCCGCGGCGGTCACCGCGCTCTCCAGGACGCCCGGCAGCGGCGGATAGGGGTTCTCGTTGGAGGACAGCTTGTAGGTGACGGGACCGTCGGCCGGCGCCGGCCGCCCCGGCTTGTAGGTGGGGATGCCGTCCAGCGCCGCACGCAGCTTCGGGGTCTTCTCGCTCACCGCAGGTCCTCCTCGACCGTCCCGTCCATCTCCAATACTGCACACCTTAAGAGGATTGACCCGTTCGGCGGCAGCCCCGGCGGAGATCGGGCGCCCGGCACATCCCTCCGCACCCGTGCACCAAGATCACCCGGACGGGGCCGGCGTGAGAGCTGCGGGGCGCGCCCCACTCGCAGCCGCGCGCCGGTGGCCCACGCCGTGGCGCGCGTCCCTCGTCAAGGTGACTTGAGACCTCTTCGAGACCTGAACCGATCGACAGGTCGAGCCCGCAATTCTCCCCACAAATAGCCAGCACAGCCGCCAACTTCCCTTATTTGTAGGGCATCTGACGACAACTCACCTTGCAGAAACGTGCCTTTCCACTGCCGCAGTCAACGCCCCGCGAATGGCCCTATCGAGCCCTACTATCGGCTCGCCATGACAGCAGCAGGGAAGCACCAGGTGAGCCGGGCGACCGGTCGCCGGCTGGGGCGGGCGGGCATCCGCGATGTGGCCGCCGCAGCCGGTGTGTCGATCACGACCGTCTCCGACGCGCTCAACGGCAAGGGCCGGCTTCCGGATGCCACCCGTAGCCACGTCCGCGAGGTGGCCGACCGGCTGGGCTACCGCCCGTCCGCAGCCGCCCGCACCCTCCGTACCGGCAAGTCGGGACTCCTCGGCCTGACCGTGACCACGTACGGGGATGAACCTTTCACCTTCACCGAATTCGCCTACTTCGCCGAGATGGCCAGAGCGGCCACCTCCGCGGCCCTGGCCCGCGGCTACGCGCTGGTCATCCTCCCCGCGACCTCCCGGCACGACGTGTGGTCCAACGTCGCCCTGGACGGCACGGTCGTCATCGACCCCGCCGACGGCGACCCGGTCGTGACCGAGCTCGTCCGGCACGGCATCCCGGTGGTCTCCGACGGCCGCCCCGGCGGCGCCCTGCCGGTCACCGGATGGGTCGACAACGACCACGAGGCCGCCGTCCTCGGCCTCCTCGACCACCTCGCCGACGCCGGCGCCCGCCGCATCGGCCTGCTCACCGGCACCACCACCGACACCTACACCCGCCTCTCGACCACGGCGTACCTGCGCTGGTGCGAGCGGGTCGGGCAGGATCCGGTCTACGAGTCGTACCCGGCTCACGACCCGTGCGCCGGCGCGGTGGCCGCCGACCGGCTGCTGGCCCGCCCGGACCGGCCGGACGCCGTCTACGGCCTCTTCGACCCCAACGGCACCGATCTGCTCGCCGCCGCCCGGCGCTACGGCCTGCGCGTGCCCGAGGACCTGCTCCTGGTCTGCTGCAGCGAGTCCACCGTCTACGCCACGACCGAACCGCCGATCACCACGCTCTCCCTCAAACCGCGCCGGATCGGCACCGCCGTCGTGCAGATCCTCATCGACGCCATCGAGGGACTCGACACCGGACGCCCGATCGAGCAGGTGATACCGACCGATCTGATCGTGCGCACCTCCTCCCAGCGACGGCCCCCGCGCACGACCATCAGCCCGCCAAGAGGACCCGCCGGCGACTGAACGTGCCGCCGAACACGAACGAGCGGGCGCGCCGGACGACGCCGGAGCGCCCGCGTTGACGCACGGGCGCACGCGTTGACGCAGAAAAAACAGGGCGATCTCGGGAGAAATCAGCCGCGAATGCCAGGCTCCAGCGGATTCACCACCCCCGGGTGCGTCACAACCCGCGACCGGCATTCCTATGATGGGCGGACGACACCGCGGACCGCCGTCGACCAGGCAAGGTCCGAGAGGTGCACGGCGGCGCAACGGTGGAGGGGTCGATGACTCAGGGGGCCAGTCAGGGACCCATGGTGTGGACCATGGGTGGACAAGCTCCGGCGTCCGCTCCGCCGCCCGGAATGTCCGCCGGGTCCCCCGTGCCGCCGGCCGGCCCGCCGCTCCATCTGCCCGCCGGCCCTCCGGTCGCACCGCCCACCGCGCCCCCCGCGGTGCCGCCGGCCGCGCCGCCGGTCGAGCTGCCCGAGGACTACACCCCGACCGCCCGCGACCTGCCGGTCGTCACCCCGGGCCGTACCGACACGCTCATCGACCAGCCGTCCGTCGCGCCGGTCCCCGACCCGGCCAAGAGCTCCGACGCGCCCGAGGGCATGGGCCCCCTCTACGTCGTCGGCGATGTGCACGGCTACTACGACGAGCTGCGCGAGGCGCTGGCCGCCGAGGGCCTGATCGACGCCGACGGCAGCTGGGCGGCCGGCAACGCCCGGCTGTGGTTCCTCGGCGACTTCACCGACCGCGGCCCGGACGGCATCGGCGTGATCGACCTGGTCATGCAGCTGTCCGCGGAGGCCGCGGCGGCCGGCGGCTACTGCAAGGCCCTGATGGGCAATCACGAGCTGCTGCTGCTGGGCGCCAAGCGGTTCGGCGACACCCCCGTGCAGTCCGGCGCCGGCACCGCCTCGTTCCAGGCCGCCTGGCTCCTCAACGGCGGCCAGAAGACCGACATGGACCGCCTGGAGGACCACCACCTGCAGTGGATGGCCCGGCTGGACGCCGTGATGGAGGAGGACGGGCATCTGCTCGTGCACTCCGACACCACCGCCTATCTCGATTACGGCGACTCCATCGAGGCCGTCAACGACACCGTCCACGAGGTCCTCACCCGCAGCGACGCCGACGAAGTCTGGGATCTGTTCCGGAAGTTCACCAAGCGCTTCGCCTTCCGCGACGAGTCCGGCTCGCAGGCCGTACGCGAACTCCTGGACGCCTACGGCGGCGACCGCGTCGTGCACGGCCACAGCCCGATCCCGTACCTCCTGGGCGAGGTCGGCACGGAGGACGGCGAGGGCGACGGCATCGCGGTCGACGGTCCGCACGTCTACGCCGACGGTCTGGCCATCGCCATGGACGGCGGCATCACGATGGCCGGAAAGCTGCTGGTCGTCCAACTCCCCCTGACTGGCTGAGCGTTCCCGGGGCAGGTATCCCCCGGACCGGCGGGACGACCGGTGCGGGGGCAGGAACGAGGGGAGTTACCGGCGGAATCCGGTCGGGCGGTTACTCAATTTCCGCAAACTCTCTGTCACCCCGTACCGGAGTCGCTCTACCATCGGTCTATCCGTAGCAGGCTCTCCTCCGTTTCCGCCCACTGCCCGGCCCACGCCGGCCGTACGGCCCTACGGAGCATCGGGGGATGCACATGAACAGCGCTCCGCACCTGCTGAACGAGGACCGCGCGGAATTCGCGCGGCTCCTTGATGAGGCGCTGCGTACCGCGGAATACCGCCCGGACGACCTCACCGCCGCCACGGGAAAGCATCTGAACAACGAGCAGTTGCGCACGATGGCGCTCAGCGCGACCACCGCCATCGCCGCCTGCGCAACGGCCGAATACCAACGCTATGTCCAGCTCCGTGCCGAGCTGCGGACACCGGCACCGGCCGCATCCGGCCCGGCGTCCGCCCCCGTGGCGCCCGCCGGGGAGCACGAGGAGGACGCCGAGGGGGGGCCGGGACCGGCCACCGACCCGACCACGAGCGGGGCCGGAACCACCGGTGCCGGGCTGGCGGCCGCGGTCACCGTGCTCGCCCCGGTCCTCGCCGGTATCGCCGCCGTGCTCTTTCTCGTCATCGGCTACGTCCTGCGCGCGGTCAGCCCCGACAAGTCGCTGGCGCAGCCGCTGATCAGCGTCGGCTGGGTGTTCGCGGCGCTCACCGCGGCCGGCTCCCTGGTCGCGATGACCTGCCTGGTCGTCACCGCACTGCGCAACGGCCCGTCCGCCGAGTCCGCCAGAGTCGACGAGCTGTACGAGGCCCTGGAGCAGGCCCGGGAGGCATGGCGGCGTGCCCTGCTGGAGCGCGGGCTGCTGCCCTTTCTGCGCGAGGCGCTCGCCGACCCCACGGCCACTCCGGACGACGACCCGGTCCGCTACGTGCCCCGCCGCGCCCCGGTCTCCGAGAGCCGCATCCCGACCCTCGGTTACACCCGCCCCGAGTTCTCCAGCCCCGAAACCGGCTCCCCGGCCTCCCGCCCGCGCTACTCCAGCCCGGACTTCACCAGCCCGGATCACGGAGGGCCGGACGAGGGGACGCACTAGGACGAGGGGGCGTACCAGGAGCCGGGCGGTACGGGCGGTGGTGGAGGCCCTGTTGGGCCCCCACCACACGCGTCGGCCGATCAGTCCGCGAGCGGCAGGTACACCCGGTTCCCCGCTGCCGCGAACTCCTTGGACTTCTCCAGCATCCCGGCCTCGACCTCCTCGGGCGTGGCGTCCGCGTCGCCGCCGAACTGCTCCGTGATGCTCCTGCTGATCTTCATGGAGCAGAACTTCGGCCCGCACATCGAGCAGAAGTGCGCCGTCTTGGCCGGCTCGGCGGGCAGCGTCGCGTCGTGGAAGGCGCGTGCCGTGTCCGGGTCGAGGGCCAGGTTGAACTGGTCCTCCCAGCGGAACTCGAAGCGCGCGTCGGAGAGCGCGTCGTCCCATTCCTGGGCGCCCGGGTGCCCCTTGGCCAGGTCAGCCGCATGGGCCGCGATCTTGTACGTGATCACGCCGGTCTTGACGTCATCGCGGTCCGGCAGGCCCAGGTGCTCCTTGGGCGTGACGTAGCAGAGCATCGCGGTGCCCCACCAGGCGATCATCGCCGCGCCGATACCGGAGGTGATGTGGTCGTAGGCGGGCGCGATGTCGGTGGTCAGCGGCCCGAGCGTGTAGAACGGGGCCTCCTCGCAGATCTCCTGCTGGAGGTCGATGTTCTCCTTGATCTTGTGCATCGGGACGTGTCCCGGGCCCTCGATCATCGTCTGCACGCCGTGCCGCTTGGCGATGGTGTTCAGCTCGCCGAGCGTCTTCAGCTCCGCGAACTGCGCCTCGTCGTTGGCGTCCGCGATGGAGCCGGGGCGCAGGCCGTCACCGAGCGAGTAGGTCACGTCGTAGGAGGCGAGGATCTCGCAGAGCTCCTCGAAGTGCGTGTAGAGGAACGACTCCTTGTGGTGCGCCAGACACCACGCGGCCATGATCGAGCCGCCGCGCGAGACGATGCCGGTCTTGCGGCGGGCGGTGAGCGGCACGTAGCGGAGCAGCACACCGGCGTGCACCGTCATGTAGTCCACGCCCTGTTCTGCCTGCTCGATGACGGTGTCCTTGTAGATCTCCCAGGTCAGCTCCTCCGCCTTGCCGTCGACCTTCTCCAGCGCCTGGTAGAGCGGGACGGTGCCGATCGGGACGGGGGAGTTGCGCAGCACCCACTCGCGGGTGGTGTGGATGTTGCGGCCGGTGGAGAGGTCCATGACCGTGTCCGCGCCCCAGCGGGTCGCCCAGGTCATCTTCTCCACCTCCTCCTCGATGGAGGAAGTGACCGCCGAATTACCGATGTTGGCGTTCACCTTCACCAGGAAGTTCTTGCCGATGATCATCGGCTCGATCTCCGGGTGGTTGACGTTGGCCGGCAGCACGGCCCGCCCCGCCGCGATCTCGTCACGTACGAACTCGGGGCTCACATTCTCGCGGAGGGCGACGTACTCCATCTCCGCGGTGATCTCGCCGCGCCGCGCGTACGCGAGCTGGGTGACCGCGGCGCCGTTACGGCCGCGGCGCGGCTGGCGCGGGCGGCCGGGGAAGACCGCGTCGAGGTTCTTGAGGCCACCGCGCGGCGAGGTGTGCTTGAGTCCGTCGTCCTCCGGCCGCAGGGGCCGGCCCGCGTACTCCTCGGTGTCGCCGCGGCCGATGATCCAGTTCTCCCGCAGCGGCGCCAGGCCACGGCGGACGTCGGTTTCGATGTTCGGGTCGGTATATGGCCCTGACGTGTCGTAGAGCGTCACGTCCTTGCCGTTGGTGAGGTGCACTCGCCGGACCGGTACCCGCAGGTCCGAGCGCGATCCGGAGACATAGCCCTTGTGCCAGCCGATCTCCTTCGGCTCGCTGCTGGCACCGCTTCCGCTTTCGGGCGTGCGTGCATCCTGCAGAGTCATAAGACCCAACTCCCTACGCCGGCATTACCCGGTAACAGGTTCGGCGGTCGACGCAGCGGTATCCGTCCGCCGGTGTTTCACGTGAAACACCGCTGGGACGAAGGTCAGCGCCCTCTCAGCCCGGTGCTCCGAGCTCCCGCGATTGCAAAGGTGGCACCACGGTAGCGGCCGATGCCGCCGAGTGAACAGGGGGCCCGTCGGAACGCAGCACCGACAGCAGCCGCACGTCTTGCGAGCACAGCCGGACCTCTTGCAATGATCGGGCGGTGAGCACTCACGAGCCCCACCTTCAGCCCGGCCGTCCGCAGCCCGGAAGTCAGCAGCCTGGTCGTCAGCAGTCCGGCGCGCAGTCCGGCGCGCAGGCTGGTCCAGTGACTGGTCCGCAGTCCGGCGCGCGGGGGGATGGGCACGGGCATGAGCACGCCCACGCCCATGCCCACGGTCATGGTCACGGGCACAGCCATGGCCATGGACCCGCCGCGCCCGTTTCCCGGCATCTGCGCAAGGTGATCGCGGCGGTCCTGATTCCGTTCGCGGCCGCGGTGGCGGTCGGCCTGGTCGTGCTCTGGCCGGGCGGTGCACCACCGCACAAACCGTCCGGGGTGGGCTTCGACCAGCCCACGGAACGGGCCCGCGTGATCAAGGTCGCGGAGGTCAACTGCGCGGACGTACATGCCGAGCAGCAACCCCAGCCGCCATCGCCGACCGGGCAACAGCCGACCGGGGGAGCGGCAAAGGGAAAGCCCTGCCAGCAGGCGACGATCAAGGTCACCACGGGCGAGAACACCGGACGCACCTTCCAGACGGTGGTGACGCCGGACGCGCTCCGGCACTACTCCACCGGACAGGACGTCGTGGTGGCGTACTCCCCCAAGGCGCCGAAGGAGCTCCAGTACTCGGTCAGCGATGTCGACCGGTCCGTGCCGATGTGGATACTGGCGGGCATCTTCGCCCTGGCGGTCGTCGTCGTGGGGCGGTTGCGCGGGGTGCTGGCGCTGGTGGCCCTGGCGGCCAGCTTCGTCGTCCTGACGCTGTTCATCCTGCCGGCGATACTTCAAGGCTCCGATCCGCTGGTGGTGGCGGTGGTCGGGGGCAGCGCGATCATGCTGATCGCCCTGTACATGTGCCACGGCCTGACGGCGCGTACCTCGGTCGCGGTGCTCGGCACGCTCGCGTCGCTGCTGCTGATCGGTCTGCTGGGGTCCGTATTCATCAACTGGGCGCTGTTGACCGGCAATACGGACGACACCACGGGTCTGGTGCACGGTCTCTATCCGAACATCGAGATCCGCGGTCTGCTGCTGGCGGGGATCATCATCGGGTCCCTGGGCGTGCTCGACGATGTGACGGTCACCCAGACCGCAGCGATCTGGGAGCTACGGGGGGCGGACCCCTCGGCCGGCTGGCGGAAGCTGTACGGCGCGGCTATGCGGATCGGCCGGGATCACATCGCCTCCGTCGTCAACACCCTCGTACTGGCCTACGCGGGTGCCGCCCTGCCGTTGCTTTTGCTGTTTTCCATCGCACAGAGCAGCGTCGGCACGGTCGCCACGAGCGAGGTGGTGGCCGAGGAAATCGTCCGCACCCTGGTGGGCAGCATCGGCCTGGTGGCCTCGGTACCCCTGACGACACTCCTGGCAGCCCTGGTCGTCGCAGCGGACCGCAAGAAGCCCAGCCCACGAGGCAGAGCTGCCCGCCCGAACATTCCCGGGCCCCAGGGTGCCGCACCCCCACCGCCCACCCCCGGGGCGCGGGGTGCAGCAGCCCCACCGGACACCTACGGGACGCAGCAGGCGGCCGGGCCATCAGGGCAAGCAGGAGCCACCCCCCGCGCGAGCTCCAGCCACCGCGGAGGCCGCGGCAGGCGACGTCGGCAGTGAGGGGAGCGGGCGCAGGCCCGGGGCAGGCAAGGGGCCGGGCTGGGCCCGAGCCCGATGTGGTCTGAGCCCCGGGACTGGGCAGGAAACAGGAGGGCCAAGGCCGGTTCGGTCGGGTGAGTTCGGAGGTCCTACCGTGCGCGGGAGCCCGGCGGCCCGGGGACCGGCAGGCTCGGGGGGGCGAAGGCCCGGAGCCCGGAGGCCGGGAAGAGCCAATGGCCTGGGAGGCCAGGGGGCAAGGGAGCCCAGTACGCGGGGGCGCCCGGAGCCAACGGGGCGTGAGGACGCCGCCCCGGTGCTGGCGGACGCTGCCAGGGTGGGCACCGGAAGGCGCGACCGGGTCGCGACCACGTGGGCTCGGCACGGGGCCCGGGAGGCCCGAGAAACGCGGGAGACCGGGGCAGGAGGCGGAAGCCAGGAACTCGGGAGGCCAGGGACCGAAGGCAGGGAAGCCAGCGCCCTGGGAACCGTAGGCGCGGGCCCCCGGAACGCGAGGACGCGCCCCGGGACGTGGGTACGGGGGACGCAGGAAGACGGGAAGACGGGAAGACGGGAACACGGCCACGCGGG
>NZ_JBVKBL010000004.1:177209-517638 GCF_055657085.1 Streptomyces sp. NPDC107765
CGGGAACGCGGGAACGCGGGAACGCGGGAACGCGGGAACGCGGGAACGCGGGAACGCGGGAACGCGGGAACGCGGGAACGCGGGAACGCGGGAACGCGGGAACGCGACCGCACGGAAACGCGGAAACGCGGGAACACGGTCACGAGGGGGCGGCCGACCGTCCGCGACCGGCGTCCGCGGACACGCGGCGCGGATCGGGGCTCTCCCCGCCGATGGGCACGAACCAGGGCCACACCAGACGGGCACGAACCGAGCCGCAACCAGACCGGCACGAACCCGGGCCGCAGCAGATAGGCGCGGCCCTGGGTCGCGGCCAGGTGGGCGACGCGACCCAGGCAGTGGCCATGTGGGGAGGGCCGAGTGGGCGGGTCGGTGGGCCGCGGGTGGGTCAGCCGGCGGGGGCCTCCGTGAGGATCTGGTCCAGCACCGCTTCCAGGGTGTCGCAGACCTCTTCCTTGCCCAGCGGGACGAGCCGGTCCGTACGGTCCAGGAAGGCGACCAGAGGCGCCGCACTGACCCGGAACAGGGCGCGCTCGATGCCCACTTGAAGGCTGATGAAGACGTCGCTGAGGTGCGCGGGCGAGGCCGGTTCGATCCGCACATCACCCTCACCGGACGGCCGACTCAGCCCGTCAAGCAGCAGCTCACGACCGAACGCCCAGGTCACGGGCGCATCGCCGGGCAGGTCGAAGGTGAGACGGACGGCATACGGATCGGCGCTGTCGAAGTCGAGATCCACCGGGATCCGGAACGAAAGCTCCTCGGAGACGACGAAGCTCATGATCACTTCTGCCTGAACTGTGTCGGTCATCAACCACTGCCCCGCACTTGATCGGAGATGGCCGGGAAACATCCCCCATAGCCCTATTGACGCCATCGTCGGCCAGGCGCAGGCAGATCACAAGGAGTGAGTTTTCAGATACTGATAGAGAAGGCGAGTGTCGTTAGTGTCGCCTCCGCCATTTTTCGTAGTCGATCCGTAACGGACCGCAATCGATGCAGTTCTTCCGCAGGCAGGGAGACCGCCAGGGCCGCCGCGGCCGCACCGACCTGGATGGGAATGGCTGCGCAGACCGTGCCGAGGGCATATTCGTGGCGCTCGTAGGCGGCCTGGCCGCGACGCACCGTATCCAGACGGCGTAGCAGATCGCCCTCGGTGTGCAGGGAGAACGGGGTTATGGACTGCACGGGATAGCGGGCCAGATGCTCCTTCCTCGTCGCGTCGTCAAGCTGAGCGAGCAGACATTGCCCGATCGCGTGGGCGTGGGCGGTGCTGCGGAAGTCGACCCACTCCTCCACCGGCGGCCGTTCCGGGTCGTCGGTCACCGCCACGACCTCTACTTCACCCTCGCGGTAGACGGCGAAGTAGACGGCGGCTCCCAACTCCCGGCCCGCGAGCGCCAGCGCTTCCGAGATCTGGGCCCGCTGCCGGCGCCTGGCCCCGGCCCGGCCGATGGCTTCGGCCGCCTCCCCGAAGACGAACACGCCGTTCTCCCGGCGCAGATAGCCCTCGTGGGTCAGGGTCCGCAGCAGGTGGTACGTCGTCGGCAGCGGCAGTCCGGTCTCTCTGGCGAGTTGTTTGGCAGGCGCCCCGTCCTCGTGCGCCCCCACCGCCTCCAGCAGCCGGAGCGCCCGCTGAACCGATCCGATCAGGGTGGGGTGAGAGCCGGATTCGCCATTCGCCATTGCCAACGCCAACCCCCAGGTTCCGCTCGCCGCGGGGCCTGGGCACCCCGGCCGCGGGAACCGCTCCCGCGCCCGCGCGCGTCGCCCGTCCCCCCGCGGTGACGCCCGTCCCGGCCTCGCCTCATGCAGCGCCTCCCGAACGTCACCACCCGCACCGCGACATCCGCACGCCACCATCCGAACGCCACCGCCCGGGCGTCATGTCCGAGCGGCACCGTGAGGACGTCAACATGCGGAATGTCACCATCCGGAAGACGTCTGCGGTCCGCACTCTAGCTCCGCACGTCGCACCGATAGGCCGAAAGCCGAGGGAGTTAACCCGCCTGGCCCAGCGGCAACCTCAAGGGAAGTGGGTGCGGCGGCGGGGGCGTGGTTGCGTTCGGCGCTTGCCGGGCATCGGCACCCGGGACCACCGCCGTCCCGGCCCAACCTGCCTCTGGACCACCCTCGTTCAGACGCCGTCGTCGCCCGGACCCACATCCGCCGGGGCCTTCGGCCCGCCATATTCCGGGTCGGCTGGGGCAGGTGATCGCCCGCCCCGGGAAGCGGGTGCCCGAACGCGGACCGCTGCGGAGAAGCGGGCGACCGGGCGGGCGCCCGCTGTGAGGGGAAGCCGCCGCCCGCGCGTGGGCCCCGGGGGGGGGGGAGAGAAACCCACACGCAGGTGGACCGCCGCGGTGGGCGGCCCCCGGCGCAGCCCCGTGGCTTACCAGTCGGTCTTCGACGAGGACGACGAGGAGCCGGTGAAGCGGCGGACCAGGTAAATGACCCCCGCGATCAGAGCCGCCGCTATGAGGACCTTGAACAGCAGGCCGATCAGGAAGTGGAGTGCGGAGGCGATCAGGCCGCCGAAGACCACGATCAGGATGACGGGCACCACAACCCAAGTGACCCACCACGGAAGTCCTGTGAATATCCCCTTACCAGCCACTGCTCTGCCCTGCTTTCTGTCGGTCGCGCTATCTGTACCGTTTGTCCGTACCGCGCTATCTGTCCGGTGCGCTGCGTCTCAGCGCCGATGGCACCGTCCGCGGGCCGCGCTCCTGCCGACTCGCCGCCTCCGGCTCTTCCATCACCCACGATGCTAGGGCGCAGAACATCGCCGCGGGGGCCTCACAGCCCCGGTTCAACCCTGACTTGTCCCCTACGGGTTCCGGGTCCCGACCCTTAGCTCTCAGGAGGAGAGAAGACCACCATGACCCGCAGATCCTCGCTGATGTGATGGAACTTGTGGGGTACCCCGGCCGGCACGTAGACGACGCTGCCGCGCGCCACCGGCTCCGTCTCGGCCCCGACGGTGATCAATCCCCGGCCGCTGACGACGAGGTACACCTCGTCCTGCGCGTGCGGCCGCTGCGGATCGGTGCTGCCGGCATCCAGCGCGTACAGCCCGACCGACATGTTGCGCTCCCGGATGAACTGCAGATAAGCGCCGTCGTTCGCGACCCTCTCTGCTTCCAGTTCCTCCAGCCTGAAAGCCTTCATGCCGTTCGCACCCCTCTGAGGATTCACACTCGTCTGCGACGATCTCACCATGAAGCATTTTCTGGTCAAGACGATCGCCAACGCCGCGGCGCTTGCCGTGGCCATCTGGCTGCTCAAGGACATCACGCTGACCGGCGAGAACACCGGCCGCAAGATACTCACCCTGATCCTCGTGGCGCTGATCTTCGGGGTGGTCAACTTCATCGTGAAGCCCGTCGTGAAGCTGCTGTCCCTGCCCTTGTTCATCCTCACCCTCGGCCTGATCACGCTGGTCGTGAACGCGCTGATGCTGCTGCTGACCTCCTGGCTCGCCGGCAAGGCCGACCTCGCCTTCCATGTGAACGGCTTCTGGACGGCTGTGCTCGGTGGCGTGATCGTCTCGGTCGTCTCCTGGGCGATGCACGTGATCCTTCCCGACGAGGACTGACCGTTGACCGTTCCGTACCGCGTCTGCTTCGTCTGCACCGGCAACATCTGCCGGTCGCCGATGGCGGAGTCCGTCTTCCGCGCCCGGGTCGCGGAGGACGGGCTCGACGGCCTGGTGGAGGTGGACAGCGCGGGCACCGGCGGCTGGCACGAGGGTGACGGCGCCGATCCGCGCACGGTCGCCGTCCTGCGCGCGGCCGGCTACCCGACCGCCCACACCGCCCGGCAGTTCCGCGCCTCCTGGTTCGCCCGCCTCGACCTGGTGATCGCGCTCGACTCCGGCCATCTGCGCGAGCTCCGCAGGCTGGCTCCCACGCCGCAGGACGCCGCCAAGGTGCGGCTGCTGCGTTCCTACGCGGTGCAGGCCGCCGCCGACCTCGACGTCCCGGACCCTTACTACGGCGGTTTCGAGGGCTTCGAGGAGTGCCTGGAGATGATCGAGACGGCGAGTGACGGCCTGCTGGCCGAGGTCCGCGCCGCGCTCACCGCGCGGCCGCTGCTCCCGGCGCGCGGACCCGAGCCCGACGACCGGCGCCCCGCGCAGGTCCCATACCGCCCGCAGGACACGCAGCTCCCGCCAGAGACACAGGCCCCGCACCCCCCGCAGGAGGACCTGTCCTCTCCGCAGGAGAAGGAGAACGCATGACGGGCGACGGCACTCGCGCCGTACGAGCCGGGCTCCCGGAGCCGGAAGCCTTCGAACCGGCGCTGCCCGGGCCGGTCTTCGCGGCCCACTACCACCTCCCCGGCGACGCCGCCGGCCCGTACACCTACGGCCGCGACACCAACCCGACGTGGACCCTTCTGGAACGTGCCATCGGGGAGTTGGAGTCCCCGGACGGCACCGCGCACACCGTTGCGTTCGCCTCCGGGATGGCGGCGATCAGCGCCGTCCTCTTCTCCCAGCTGCGCTCCGGCGACGCGGTCGTGCTGCCCAGCGACGGCTACCAGCTGCTGCCCGCCGTGCGCACCCGGCTGGAGAGCTACGGCATCGAGGTGCGTACGGCCCCGACCGCCCAGGACGCCCAACTCGACGTGCTGGACGGCGCCCGGCTGCTGTGGATCGAGACGCCCTCCAACCCCGGCCTCGATGTGTGTGACGTCCGCCGGCTCGCCGACGAGGCTCATCGGCGCGGTGCCCTGGTCGCGGTCGACAACACTCTCGCCACGCCGCTCGGCCAGCGCCCGCTGGACCTCGGGGCGGACTTCTCGGTCGCCAGTGGCACCAAGGCACTGACCGGCCACGGCGACGTCCTGCTCGGCTACGCCAGCACCCGGGACGCCGCGCTGGCCGACGCCGTACGGCAGTGGCGCAAGACCGTGGGCGCGGTCCCCGGCCCCATGGAGAGCTGGCTGGCGCACCGCTCGCTGGCCACCCTCGCCCTGCGCGTCCGCCAGCAGTCGGCCGGCGCCCTGGCGCTCGCCACCGCACTGGCCGACCGTCCGGAGGTCACCGGCCTGCGCCATCCCGGCCTGCCGGCCGACCCCGCCCACCCGCTCGCCGTTCGCCAGATGCGCCCCGGCCACTTCGGCTCCGTGGTGTCCTTCACCCTCCCGGACAAGGCCCACGCAGAACGCTTCCTGGCCGGCCTCACCCTGGTCGACGACGCCACGAGCTTCGGCGGCGTGCGCTCGAGCGCCGAACGCCGCGCGCGCTGGGGCGGCGACGCCGTCCCCGAGGGCTTCATCCGCTTCTCGATCGGGATCGAGGACCCGGACGATCTGATCGCGGACGTCCTCCGGGCCCTGGACACGGCCAACGCGGGCACCGCAGGAAGCGCAGACAACGCAGGCTGATCTGCCCTCGGTGGCCGACGCGGGCCCACATCGAGCTGGCCTGGCATCAGCGGGAGCATCAGCGTGAGCACCTGCGGCAGCGGCCATAGATCGAACGGCCAGCCCCAGGGCGCCACATGCGAGGTGCCGGATATGACAAGGGCCGGGCACAAGAGGGGCCGGCAGGGTATCCCCCCTCGTCACCCTGCCGGCCGCGGTTGTGTGGTGCGCGCCGCCACGTGTTTCACGTGAAACCGAATGTTCCACGTGAAACCAACCGCTCGAACAAGGCTAGTTGACTGAGCGTCAGTGTCCAATCACGCTATAGACACAGCCCTATCCGCAATTTTATGACTGGCTCGCGACCAGGCTTCCGAGGAGCGCAGGAGGTACGGGATGGATCTGGCTCTGCTGCGCACCTTCGTCACGGTGCACCGAGCCGGTTCCTTCACCCGCGCCGCGGCGTTACTCGGGCTGTCCCAGCCCGCCGTGACCAGCCAGATCCGGGCGCTGGAACGCCAGTTGGGCCGTCCGCTCTTCCTTCGCTACGCCCGTGGTGTCACGCCTACCACCGTCGGCGATGAGCTCGCCCACAAAGTGGCACCCCACCTCGACGCGCTCACCGAGATCACCGAGGCCGGGCTCGACCGGGAGTCCGTCACCCGCACCCTGCACCTCGCGGGGCCACCGGAGTTCATGGCCCAACGCGCCCTTCCCGCACTGGCTCCGCTCATCACCCAGGGCCTCTCCCTCCGCACCGCCTTCGGCTCCGCGGACGAGCTGCTGACCGGGCTGGCGGCCGGCCACCACGATCTCACCGTCACCACCACCCGGCCGCGCGGCGGGCTGCTGACCGCCACCGCCCTGTGCGACGAGGAGCACGTACTGATCGCTGCGCCCTCCTGGTCGGCGCAGTTCGGCGGCCCGGCCGAGCTACAGGCGGGCGGGGTCCGCGTACTGGATTCCGTACCGCTCGTCGAGGTCCACGAAAGCCTGCCGATGATCGCCCGCTACTGGACCGAGGTCTTCGACGCCAAGCCCGCGACGTCCGCCGCCGTCATCGCCGGCGATCTGCGCGCGGTACTGGCGTGTGTGACGGCCGGGGCGGGGCTGGCCGTGCTGCCGCGCTATCTGTGCGCCGAGGCGCTCGCGTGCGGCGAGGTCGTGGCGCTCCTCGATCCTCCGGTGCCGCCGCTGCGCACCTACTTCCTCGCCGTACGATCCGGGACGCTGGGCCTGCCGCATATCGCCCGGGCTCACGAGTGGCTGCTGCGGTCCGCGGTCGACTGGTGACGAGCCGCGGTGGCCGGTGGGCCGGTGGGGAGCTGCGGTGCCCGGCGGCTGGTGACGGAGGGGCGGGGGTTTCACCAGGGCGTGGTTGCGGCATCTGTCGACTATGACCGTACGGCCAGTCGTCAAACGCACCGCCCGCGCGATTCTGCTCGACGGCGAGGACCTGATTCTGATCAAACGCACCAAGCCGGGACGGGCCCCGTACTGGATCACCCCTGGTGGCGGCGTTGAGCCGGAGGACGCCACGGTCGTCGACGCGCTCCATCGCGAGCTGGACGAAGAGCTGGGGGCCAAGATCAAGGACGTGGTCCCGGTCTTCGTCGACACCGTCGAGCACTTCAGTGACGGCGGGGTGGACGGCGTGAAGGTCCAGCACTTCTTCGTCTGCCGGCTCGACTCCATGGACCCCACCCGCCGGCACGGCCCCGAGGTCGACGAGCCCTGCGGCGACTACGAGATCGTGCGGGTGCCGTTCACCCGCGTCGGCATCGCCTCCGTCGAGGTCGTCCCGCTGTCGCTGCGGCACTATCTCGACGGCAACATCGAGGGCGTACGGGCGATGCACGCGCCGGATCTGGGGTGAACCAGGGCCCGGCCCGCGCTGACCCTGACCAGGGGCGAGCCCACGGTGCAGGAGGCGCGGTTCAACGGTCGCGGCCGGGCTGACTCTCAGGCGTCGCGCCGGTCGAACCAGCCGCGGAACTCCGGCTCGTCCTCCGCCGGCCGACGCGGCTGGGCACGCGCCAGCACCCGCTCGACCCGGTCGAGGAACTCCGCGTTCAGCTCCCCCACGAAGTCGTCGTCGCCCGGGACAGCGGCCGCCCGGGCACTGGACGAGGGGCCGGTCAGCGAGGGCTGGGAGGGGAGAGAAGGAGAAGAAGGGAGAGAGCAGGGAGAGCGAGTTCCGCTTCCGTTCCCGGCACCGTGCGTCGCCGGTGGCTCCCCCGGCGTGTCCTCGTGCAGGCCGCCGCGGAGGTGTTCGTTCTTGCGCTCCGGACGACGGAAAGGCGCTCGGTCACTCGCCTCGGCCGCCGCGCCGAAGAAGTCACCGCCCTTCCGCTTGACGTCGTCGGTGCCCCAGGCCCGCGCCCCGCGCTGCTGCGGCGGGACCTTCTGGAGGTGCGGTATGTGCTTGGCGCAGTGGATGTACGCCTCCTCGACCTCGACCATGACCCACAACTGGGCGCGCCGGCCGGGGATCGGATCGACCGGCAGGCCGGGATGGCCGGCCCGCATCTCCTCGTCCATCACCACCCGGGCCCGGCCGTTGACGTGCAGGCCGATGCGGTCCCGGGTGAAGTCGACCATCAGGATGCCGAGACGGGGGTTCTCCGAGATATTGCCGATGGACGCCATGACGCCATTTCCCCGGTATTCCGGGTACGTCAGCGTGCGGTCGTCGAGCACCTGCACAAAACCGGGCGGGCCGGCGCGGAACGTCGCATCGCATTCACCGTGCCGGTCGGCCGTGGACAGGAAGAACATCTCCTGCCGGGCGACGAACTCCTGCATACGGGCATTGAGGTGGTCCAGCACCTGGTCCCGGTAGAACCGGTCGGCACGCTCGGTCGTACCGAGTCTCTGCTGCACCAGGTGCTCGCCGTCGCTCCCGGGGCGCTCCCCTTGCGGCATACCCCGCATGTCCCGCGCCTCTCGTGTCGGCCCGTATTCGCCGTGCTCTGCCAAGACCTCAATCCCCTACCGAGACCAGCTCTTCCACCGAGTCGTGCCGTATGCGGTCGGACGGAATGCCGACCCCCACCAAAGCGTCCACACCGCTGCGGATCAAGCCCGGCGGCCCGGAAAGATAGGCGTCGTATTCCCGGAACGGCCCGTATTGCCGGACTGCATCGGGGAGTTGACCGGTCTCGCTGCTTGTTCCGCCGCGGACCGCGGGCCCGGTGGCGACGACCGGGCGGACCGAGAGCCACTGGTGGGTCTGCTCCAGATGCAGCATGGTGTCGAGGTCATAGAGGTCGTGATCGCTGCGGGCTCCGTAGAACACCTCGACCGGGCGCCGGATGCCGTGGTCGGCGACGTCCTCGATCAGGGCCTTGATGGGCGCGATGCCGGTGCCGCCGCCGACGCAGAGCAGGCCGTTGCGGGTGGTGTGGTCGACGGTCATCGAACCGGCCGGTGCGCCGAGCCGAAGGACGTCGCCGGGGCGGGCGCGGTGGACCATGGCGTTCGAGACCCAGCCCGCCGGTACCGCCTTCACGTGGAAGGAGAGCAGACCGTCGGAACGCGGCGCGGCCGCGAAGGAGTAGTGCCGCCAGACCCGCGGCCACCAGGGCGTTTCGATGCTGGTGTACTGCCCCGCGAGGAACGGGTACGGCTGGTCGGGACGGACCGTGACCACCGCGATCTCGGGCGTGCGCAGCTCGTGCGAGACGACCTCGGCCTGCCACCAGGCAGGCGCCACGGCCTCGTTCTCGGCAGCCGCGTCGATCATGATCTGGGAGATCGCGGTATACGCGCGCACCCACGCGGCTTCGGTTTCCGGGCCCCAACTGGTCGTGGCATAACGGGAGAGCGCGCTGAGCAGGCATTCGCCGACCGCCGGATAGTGGTCGGGCTGGGTGCCGTATTTGCGGTGACCGCGGCCGAGGTTGGCGAGGTAGCCGGTGAGCACCTCGGTGTCGTCGATGTGCGTGGCCGCGGTGAGCAGCGCCTTGAACAGCCGGTCGCGCTGGGTGTCCATCGAGGCCGGGAAGAGGGCCCGCAGATCCGGGTGCTGGACGAAGAGCAGTGCGTAGAAGTACGAGGTGACCTTGTCGGCCACGGGCCCGATCTCGGCCATGGTGCGACGGATGAGGATCGCATCGGGCGAAGCGGACGCCTCGGACACGGTGGCCCCGAGCGCGGCGAGGGAGTGCTGGGGAGCGGGGGCCTGCTGGGGGGCGGGGCGAGCGGCGGGGGTACCGGTTGTGGGGTTACCGGGGTTGGGGTTACCGGGGTTGGGGTTACCGGGGCTGGGGTTACCGGGGCTGGGGTTACCGGGGCTGGCGGTGTTCGGGGCGGGGCGGTTCGTGGTGGGGGTGTTCGTGGTGGGGGTGCTGGGGTTCGTGATGCCAGGGCTGGGGGTGGCGCTGGGGGCAGGCGCCGCTGCCGTGCGCCGCGCCGCTTCGTGGACGGGCTCGGGCTCATGGCCACGGGCGGCGCCGCGCTCCCATACGGACGGGCGGGGCGACGGCTCTACGGGCTGACGGCGGGCGGCCTCTGGGGCCGGCTGGCGAGTGAGGTCGGCTGCCGGCTGGCCGGTGGGCTCCGGGACCGGCCGCCGGGTGGGCTCCGGGACCGGCTGGTGGGCGGGCTCTGGGGCCGGCTGGTGGGCGGGCTCTGGGGCCGGCCGGTGAACCGGCTCGCCGTAGGGGCGGGACAGGTCTCGGTAGGTCGGGGCGGGGTCGCCGTACGGGCGGGTGGGGTCCCCGTACTCGCCGTCGGGCTCGCCGAACGGGTTGGGGGGCTCGCGATGCGGCTGGGGCGCCTGCGGCGGCTCCGTCCCGCGATCGGCGGCGGTACCTACCGGCCGGATCGGGTTGACCGGCCGACTGGGTATCCGCTCCCGGTCGCTCGGAGTATGGGGGACGTTCGGCGCATCACGGCCGTCTTGTAGGCCGGCGTAGTCCCGTTCGCCTTGTTCGCCACGGTAGTCACGTTCGTCACGGTGAACGTGTCCGCCGCGTTCACCGTATTCGCCGTATTCGTCGCGTTCGCCGTAACCACCTTGCCCGCCGGGGTAGGCGCGTTCGTCCCGATAGACGCGCTCGTCCCGGTGGTTGGGCCCACCCCAGCCATGGGGCTCGTTCCAGTCATCGGACTCGGCCCGGCCACTTCCGTAGGAGGCGTTCCGGTCCTGGTCGCCCTGGTTCTCGCCTTCCTGGTTCTGGCCATCCCGGCCCTGGCCACCCCGGCGCCGACTGTCCTGACTGCCCGGATCCTGGCGGTCCCGGGCATTCTGTCGCTCCTGCCGTTCTCCGGAGGACTTCTTCTCCGGCGGAGTGAACCAACCCCAATCGCCGCTGCTGCCGCCAGAAGAGCCGCTATCGGCCGATGTGGTGGTCGGAGCGTCCATGGTCTGCCTCGCCTCGAACGTCTTTCGGTCGTCTTCGCACTTCCGTGGACCGGAACTGCCCGGAATTCCCCCGCCCTGGCCGGAATTCTTAATCGACTCAAGCGATCCCGGCAACACCCGTTAAAGCGGACAAATCTCACTTCCTTGCGGCAATGTGGAGCAGATGCCGCGTCAGCAGCATGCCACTCAGTCCAGCACAACGGACAAACAGTCGGAAGTCCGGGTGTCACGGGCCCCTTCACCGCTAGGCTGACGAGCTTTGCCCGCGTCCTTACGTGCCCGCGGAAGCCCTCACCACCGCCAAGCCGGACTCGACCATACCGGCAGTAGTTGAAACCACAAGCCCTGATCTTGGAACACTCCGCACACCCCTCCGATATCCGCGATCCTCCGTACAGAGCGCATTTTCCGCGCACACACGGGTGAATCCGCCGCAGAAAGCGTGGAATTACTCGCCGGTACGGACCAATGCGTACGCCTCCCGCAGATCACGTCCCGTGTAGGCAAATGAGGCCAGGTCGCTGACGTGGTGATCGGCATTCACCGCCACGGACCGGGGCACCGCCGCGAACAGTGCGGTGTCCGACATGGAGTCGCCGTACGCCACGCAGTCGTCACGGGTCAGCCCGTACTGCACACAGAGTTCATCTGCGATCCGCACCTTCGCCGCCGACGACAGGATGCCGTCCGGACTCACCGGCCGCCGGATCGGCACGGCGGGCCAGCGGGAACCGTGCGCCGTGTCGGCTCCCCAGTCCAGCAGCCGCTCGACGAAGAAGCCGGGCGAGAGGGAAATCACCGCGCATCGTTCGCCGCGTGCCCGGATATCGGCCCAGACCTCCCGAATTCCGGCGAGCCACGGGGCGCCGTCGAACGCGGCGGCCACTTGAAGTTCGGTCAGCTCGGCGGCCCACAGATCGCAGGCCAACTGCGCGAACTGCACCGGCGTCAGCTCCGCCGCGAAGAACCGGCGCTCCAACTCGGCGATCTCCCGCTCGAGACCGAGCTGCCGAGATATCTCCACGGCGGCCGCGGACCCGTACAGCAAGGTCCCGTCCATATCGAATAGATGCAGCGTCCCCATGCCGGGGAGCGTAACCACTCCACGATCACAGGGGCAGGGGGCAGGCGTCAGGGGTCAGGGGTCAGGGGTCAGGGGTCAGGTGAAGGCCGGGGCGAGGTGGGGGCGGGCCGAGGGGCGAGGCGGTGGGGCGAGGTGCGGGGCGGCAGACCAAGGTGCGGGGCGACAGACCAAGGGGCGGGGCGGCAGGTCCGGGAAATGAGAGGTCGGGCATCTAGGCGACTCGGACAGCGAGGCGACTCGGACGTCGGGAGGCAGCGGGGTTACCGCGACCGTGAACCGCCGCCCCGCGGGCCGTACTCAGGGGTGCGTATACGGGAATACTCCCCGCGGCAGATGTACGGCAGGGGCCCGGCCGCGACCGTGGACCGTATGCAGCAGCTCAACCGGCCCGCCCGCCGGGCCCTCCTCGTCCTCCATGTCGCCGTATCCGTCAGCTGGCTCGGTGTCACGCTCGGGCTGCTGGCGCTCGGCATCACGGGCTGGACCACCGACTCCCCCGAGATGGCAGCCGTCGCCTACCGCGCGATGAAGGTCTTCGGTGACTGGCTGGTCCTCCCCCTCGCCTTGAGTGCGCTGATCACCGGTCTGGTGCTGTCGCTGGGTACCCCGTGGGGACTGGCTCGGCATCGCTGGGTCTATCTCAAGTTCTGGCTCACACTCGTCGCGTTGCTGCTGTCGGTCTTCTCACTCCGTCCGGGCATCGACCGTCTCGCCGCCGAGGCCACCACCGGTGCCCCGGCCCCCGACATCAGCCTCGTCGCCGCACCGGCGGTCGCCTCGGCCCTCTACTTCTTCCTCACTGCGATCTCCGTCCTCAAGCCCTGGGGACTGACCCGCCACGGCCGCCGGCTGCGCGCGGACCGGGCCGCCGAAGCCCGCGCCCGCCGGGTGCCGGGGAACGGCAGGGCGGGCGCGGGGATCAGCTGACGGGCGGCCGGGCGGCCGCCCGGCCGATGCGTTCCCGCTCGGTCCAGCTCACTCCAGGCCCGCCTCCGCTATCGCGCTGAGGACGATCTGGTGGTCCTGATCGGGCGCGCCACCGCCGAAGCCGATCGCGCCGATCAGCCGGCCGTCGCGGTGGAGCGGCACCCCGCCCGCGAGGAAGAGCAGCGGCCGGTCCAGCGCGGTGGGCAGCGTGTGGAAGAGCCCGTCGGGCCGTACCAGCTCGACGAGGTCGGCGGTCGGCGCGTCCAACTGGAGGGCGGTGAACGCCTTGCGGGTGCTGGTCTCCCCGGAGATCAGCACGGCCGCATCGTCCCTACGGAAGCCGAGCAGATGCCCGCCCGCATCCAGAACGCTGACGCTGCCGCGCACCTCCATGCCCTCGGCCGCCCGCACGGCGGCCTCGATCAGGTTCTCCGCGTCGCGTGTGGTGAGCGGACGGACGACGGGAGCGCCGCTGTCGGTGGCGGAGGCGGAAGTGCGACCAGCGGTGGAAGGGGAGCCTGTGGAGGAGGAGGGGGAGGTCGTGGAGGAGGAGGTGCTCATGAGGTGTTCCTTGCCGGGTTCTTGCGGGGTTTCTTGCGTAATTTGCTGTCGGGGGAGGGAAGGCAGGGCCTTACCTGTGGTCTTGCTTGGGGACGTACGCGTGGGGCTTGCGTGCGGGTGACGTTGGGGCGGTGGAGGGGCCTGCGGCAGCTCGTACGAGGGGGCCTGCGGCGCTGCTCGTCCGGTGCGCTCGGCGTACGTCAAGCCGTAGGGGCCGCCGCGGGCTTCAGTGGTGCGCCGCTGCCACAGGCTCGGCGGCGACCGTGGCGGCGCCGCCCGCGGCCACCACCTGGCGACGGCCGGTCTGACGCCGCTCCAGGGCGGAGGCGAATATCGCCACACCGAGCGCGGCGGCAGTCATCAGCGCGCCGACCCAGTTGGGTGCGGTGTAGCCGAGGCCGGCCGAGATGACCAGCCCGCCGAGCCAAGCGGCCAGCGCGTTGCCGAAGTTGAAGGCCGCGATGTTGCCGGCCGAGGCGAGCGTGGGTGCGGCGGCCGCCTGGTCCATGACCCGCTTCTGCAGCGGTGGCACGGTCGCGAAGCCGAAGGTGCCGATCAGCGCGATGGTGATCGTCGCAGCGATCTTGTTGTGCGCGGTGAAGTTGAACGCGGCCAGCGAGAGCGCCAGACCGGTCATCGACACGTACAGCATCGGCATCATGGCGCGGTCGGTGAAACGGCCGGAGACCAGGTTTCCGCCGACCATGCCGAGGCCGAAGATGGCCGTCAGCCAGATGACGGAGGACGGGGCGAAGCCGGTGACCTCGGTCATCATCGAGGCGAGGTACGTGACCGCGGCGAAGACACCGCCGAAGCCGAGGATGGTCATCAACATCGCCAGGCCGACCTGCGGGTTGCGGAAGACCGCGAGCTCGCTGCCGATGCGCGAGGCGGCCCTCGCCTGCTGCGCCGGGATCAGCCTGATGATGCCCAGCAGGCCGATCACACCGAGCGCGGTGATGGCGTAGAAGGTGGTCCGCCAGCCGAACTGCTGGCTGAGCATCGTGCCGGCCGGGACGCCCACGACGTTGGCGACTGTCAGGCCGCTGAACATGAGCGAGAGGGCGGTCGCGCGCTTCTGGGGGGCAACGAGGTCGGCGGCCACGAGGGCGCCGATACCGAAGAACGCGCCGTGCGTGAAGGCGGAGACGATCCGGCCGGCGAGCATGATCCAGAAGCTGGGCGCGACGGCCGTGAGCAGGTTGCCCACGATGAACAGGCCCATCAGCAGCATCAGCATCTGCTTGCGCGTGAAGCGCGTGCCGAGCGCCGTCATCAGCGGGGCGCCGATCACCACGCCGAGGGCATAGAGGGTGGTGGCGTAGCCGGCGAGAGGGATGGAGACATCGAAGCCGGCCGCCATGTCGGGCAGCAGGCCCATGACCGCGAACTCGGTCGTTCCGATCCCAAAAGCACCGATGGCAAGAGCCAGGAGTGCGAGAGGCATGACGGATCCCTTCGAATCATTGCGTCCGTCCCTTACGAGCGTTCACAATAATTGCAGACGCGGGTTAATTGCAAGCGCTGGATATTTCGCCGGTGGCCTATCCTGGATCGTGCGCCCCATGAGGAGGTCTTCGATGACGCAGCAGACGCGCGAGAAGCAGGAAGCTCGACCGCAGACGGAGGCCGCGAGGGCAGGGTCCCCGCAGGCGGAGGCCGCGGGACCGGAGACCCCGGAGACCCCGGAGCCCGCAGTGGCCCCGGACGCCGGGTCCGGTTGCCCGCCGGCCGGTACCCCCGCCCTGGCCCAGGGCTGGTGCGCGCTCTCGGCTCTGCACGGTCGCATCGAGACGCACATCGAGCGCGCACTGCAGGCGCAGCACGATCTCAGCGTCCGCGAGTTCTCGGTCCTCAACGTGCTCAGCGAGCAGCACGACGGGCCGGGCGGCCACCTGCGGATGCACCAGGTCGCGGACTCGGTCGTGCTCAGCCAGAGCGCCACCACCCGCCTCGTGACCCGCCTCGAGGACCGCGGTCTGCTGTGCCGCTACCTGTGCCCTGACGACCGGCGTGGCATCTACACGAACGTCACGGCTGAGGGGCTGGCTCTTCTGGTGGAGGCCCGGCCGACGCATGACGGGGCCCTCTACGAGGCCCTGAAGGAGGCGGCACAGCGGCCTGAGCTGGCACCGCTGGTCACCGCGGTCCAGACACTCGCCCCGTCGGAGACCTGAGCAGCGGCCCAGGTCGGCGCGGCGGAGACGCCGAGGCCTAAGGTCGCGCCCATGAGCGACATCGAGATACGCCGCGCCACCGAGGCCGACCTGCCCGCCATCGTCGCAATGCTTGCCGACGACCCGTTGGGCGCCACCCGCGAATCGACGGACGACCTGACTCCGTACGTCGCCGCCTACACGGCACTGGCCGCCGACCCGAACCAGCACCTGATCGTCGCGTCGCGCGAAGGACGGACGATCGGGACCCTCCAGCTCACGGTCATCCCCGGCCTGTCCCGGCGCGGCGCCACCCGCTCGATCATCGAGGGCGTACGCGTCCACCGCGAGGAACGCAGCAGCGGCCTCGGCACCCAGCTCATCGAGTGGGCGATCGCCGAATCGCGCACGCTGGGCTGCCGGATGGTGCAGCTGACCTCCGACGCGACCCGCGTCGATGCCCACCGCTTCTACGAGCGCCTCGGCTTCGAGGCCTCCCACCTGGGGTTCAAGCTGATGCTGTGAACGAGGTACGGCGTCATACCCGCCGGGTGCGGCCCCGCGCCCGGTGTGCCCGCTGCCGGCAGGCCCCGCCGCAGTAGCGCGCGGGCCGGCCGGTGCGCGCGGTTTCGATCACCGTCCCGCACTCCGCACAGCACGTTTCGTTACGATTTCCGGGCGAACCAGGCAGTTTCGTTACGGTGTCATGAGTGCGCAGCGCCTCACACATCAGCGCCGTCATCCGGCCCGGCGCCCCGCCGTCAGCGTCCGATCCGGACCGGGCCTGCTCCATCGAGAGACAACCCACCAGCAGCGCCTTGAGGTCGGCCAACCCGACGTCAAGCCGTACCGCGCCGGCGAGTTGGGCCCTCGTGAGCAAGGATTCCAGCGCCTCGTCGAAGTCCCGCCCGACCTCCGGCGAGGGCGCGAAGTGTCCCGTTCCGGCCGCCTCCAGGGCGTCACACAGCGCCTTGTTCCGTGACGCGAGGCGCACCACCGAGGACAGGTAGCGGAAGAAGACCTCGCCGGGGTCGTCGACGTCCACCAAGTCCCTTGCGGTGTCCGTGAAGAGCTCGATCCGCTCCACGACCGCCGCCCTGAACAGGTCTTCCTTCGAAGGAAAATGGCGGTAGACGGTGCCCGCGCCGACCCCGGCCCGGCGGGCGATCTCCCCGAGCGGCACCCCCAACCCCTGTTCCTCGAAGGCCGATCGGGCCGCCTGGAGTACCAGCGCCCTGTTGCGCCGCGCGTCAGCACGCGCGGGCGCATGACCGTGCCGGGCACCACCCTCCGCCCTCACCGGACCTCCTGAAGACCCTGTCCAACCGGTTCACGCACCCCGCACTTCCAAGCGGGTCGCTCATTCCGATTCTACGAGAGCACTTGGACATGATCGTTAAGGGACTCACGGCGATGCAGCGGAGAGGGAGACGCGGTCGAGCCCGCGAGCCGGGGCCAGGGCCTGGGTGAGAGTCACCAGACGTGACGGAGGGAACCTCCAGCACGCCATAGATCTTCAGCATTCAGCCTGCGGCCGGAACCCCTGACGCGCCACCGGAGGGCACCCCATCGGGCCAGTCGCCGCGTCGGCGCGCTGCAGCAAATAGCACCCAACTCCGCCGCCAGGCAGGCCACTTGGCGAACAAAAAGGGGCCCGTGAGGAGCACTTCGGCGTCCTCGGGCCCGAGCGAATGAGCTGGTTTCATGTGAAACGCCGATGCATGGCGCATCGGCGTCGGGTCGTGTTTCACGTGAAACACGACCCGATCTCCGGCCTCCCTCAGCCGGCGGACACCTCGTCCCATGCCTCGCCCGCCGCCACGGCTGCGCCTTCGGCATCCACCGAGACGCCCAGCGCACGAAGCCCTCCGGCCAGCGCCACCAGCGAGGCCCGCACAACGGCGAGGTCGGCGGCACGGCCGTAGTGGTTCACCCGGATCATCTCCTTGGCCAGCGTGCCCGCCGCGGCCTGCACGGGTACCGCTCCATCCACCGCGAGTGCGGCGGCCACGATCTCCCGTGCGTCGACTCCCTCGGGCGCGCGCAGGGTTGTCGCTACCGGCGCCGCGTCTTCGTCACGCACGACATACGGAGTCAGCTCCCCCAGGGCACGTACGCCGGCCCTGGTCGCTGCTGCCGCTGCCCGGTGCCGAATGATGACCGCGTCCAGCCCCTCGGCCTCGATCCGGTCCGCCGCCTGCTCCAGAGCGAGCATCTCCAGCTGGGCCGGCGCGTGCGGCAGAGCCGTGCGACCGCCGTCGAGCCAGCGTTCCTTCCAGTCCAGCAGCGACAGGTACGAACGCCGCGGGGCCTGGTCATTGGCGGCGATCCGCTCCCACGCCCGGGCGCTGACCGAGGCCACGGACACTCCGGCGGGTCCGGCCAGTGCCTTCTGTCCGCCGATGACGCACAGGTCCACACCCCACTCATCGGTCAACAGGGGCTCGGCTCCGACCGAAGCGACCGCGTCCAGCATCAGCAGCGCCCCGTGCTCCCGCACCACGGCGCCGATCTCGGCGACGGGGTTGGTGTTGCCGGTGGCCGCCTCGGCGTGCACCAGGCTCACAAAGTCGATCTCGGGGCGCTCGCGCAGCGCCTCGGCCACCTGGCGCGGGTCGACCGCCCCGGTGAACGGTGCGGAGAGGGTGACCACCTCGGCTCCGCAGGAACGCAGCCAGCCGCCGAAGGTTTCGCCGTAGGGGCCGGTAATGATGTTGAGGGCGGTGCTGCCGGGCCGTACCGCGGACCGGATGCAGGCCTCCAGCGGCAGCAGCGCCTCACCCTGCATCGTCACGACGTCGCAGCGGGTGCGCATCAGCGCGGCGACCTTGTCCTCGATGCGCGCGAAGTGGGCCGCGGTGAGGGGCGGCAGGTCGAGCAGGTCGGGGGCGGCGGTGTTCGCGGTCGGATCAGACACGGCAGTCATGGGGCCTTCCAGCGGTAGCGAGCCGCCTCGGCGCGGCTCCTGACATCAGATTCGACTGTACGTCCGGAGTCCGCGCCGCCGCGTGACGGGCATCAGACCCGCCAACCCTCCGGATCCACTCCGCCGGGCACCGGCCCCGACGGCTCGTAGGGGCCACGGGTGAAGACGAAGGTGCCGAGGTCGAGATGGCTGACCACGCCCTGCTCGTCCCGCACCGCCTTCAGCGTCTCGCCCGCGTAGTAGCCGTCCAGGCCGGTCCAGGTGCCGTCGTCCTCGGCCCGGAACCGCGAGGCTCGTCCCGACCCGGACAGCGGGGCGAGTTCCAGCTCGCGGTCGGCCCGCAACCGCAGCGCATGCGGGTTCGCGCCCCAGTACCAGGGCCCTGTCAGCGCCAGCAGCTCCGGATCCAGCGGTCCGGACAGGGGGCGCCAGGGCTCGGGGATCCGGGGCTCGTGTGTGGTCACGATTCCGGCGAGCTCGGCAGCGATGGTGGGAACCGCCGGACCGGAGGTGCAGTTCGCCAGCACGATCGCCGCCACGTCCTCCTCCGGGTCGGTCCACAGTGCCGCCAGGAACCCGGGCATCGAGCCGGTGTGGCCGGCCAGCCGGCGCCCTTCCCGGCGTACGAGCTGGATCCCCAGCCCGCACCCGGCGTCCCAGCCGTTCTCCTCCGGCGGTACCGCGGGCGTGCGCATCTCGGCCACGGTCGACGCGCTCAGCACCCGGTCGTCTCCGCGCAGCAGGAAGGCCGCCCAGCGGCACAGGTCGTCCGGTGTCGACCACAACTGCCCGGCCGGAGCCATCAGTCCGGTGTCGTGGGCAGGTTCGGGCAGCAGCGCATCCGCCCACGGATGCACCGCCCAGCCGTTCGCGTGGGGTGCCTGGGGGCTCAGCGTCGTACGGACCATGCCCAGGGGCTGGAGGACCTCGCCCCGCAGCACCTCGTACCAGGGCATGCCACCCCGAAGCCGTTCGACCACCGCGCCGAGCAGGGCGTATCCCGGGTTGGAGTAGTGGTGCCGACGTCCCGCCGCGAGTCGCTGCGGGCGGTCATCGAACAGATCGGCCGGCTCGGGGCGCAGCTCGCCCGCGGTCCGCTCCCACCACGGGCCACGCGGCTCCGCCGTCAACCCTGAGGAATGGGAAAGGAGTTGGGCGATCGTCGCCTCAGGCACGGGGGTGCCCTTGAGGTGCTTGCTCACGGGGTCATTCAGACAGAGCAGCCCTTCGTCACGCAGCCTCATCACGAGGACGGCGACCAGCGTTTTGGTGAGCGAGCCGATCCGGTACTGCACGTCGCCGTGCGGCGCCTCCCCCTCGACGGAGCCCCGACTCCCCCTCCAGACCGCTCGTCCCCCGCGCACCACCGCACCCACCATCGAAGGCGCCCGCCCCTCGGCCTGCCCAACGGCCAGTCGGCGCAGCAGCGCCCGCCGCGTCTGCGGCAACAGCTCCGTGAACGCTTCATAGGTCTCGTCCCCCACCGGCCTTCTGCCCACCGGCCGGGGGCCGTCCGCTACGGGCTCATGCGACTCCGCGGACTGGGTGATGGTCATGGCGCGCTCCTCAACGACAGGTCCGACTCGGCCGGCCCCCATCCTCACCGTTTCACGTGAAACGTCGAGCAATCCGTCGCATGTTTCACGTGAAACGGCCCGCTGTCTCCCCTCGGCCTCTGCCTGGCCGCCGCCCTCACGCTCGCCCCTGGAAGAGACCGACAACGACACCAGCCCCCGACCGCCCCGCCACGGCGTCCCGCAGCGCCACCCCGCTCCCGTCAGCGCTTCTGGGCCCGCCTCATGCCGGCAAGGCGGCGGTTGCCAGCCTGGCCAGGGCAACCGCCTCACCGCTGCCCTCCTCGGCGCTGAAGACATGCACCACCAGGCCCGTCTCACCTGGTGCGGCCGGCACATGGAGCGTCTCGTAGTCCAGGGTGAGCAGGCCGGCCACCGGGTGCCGCAGTCGCTTGCGTCCGGCACCGCACATCACGACCTCGCCGCTGTCCCAGATCTGCCGGAACTCCGCACTGTGCGTGGACAGTTCGGTGATGAGCGCGACCAGTTCCGTGTCCTCGGGATAACGGCCTGCGGCGACCCGCAACTGGCCCACGGCCTCCGCTGCCCTGTCCTGCCACTCGGGATAAAGGTCCTGGGAGGCGGGGTCGCGGAAGAGGTAACGGGCGTTGTTCCGGTCGCGGCGTGCCGGGTCGGCCAGGCCACCGATCAGCTCGGCACCCAGGTCGTTCCACGCCACCACGTCGAGACGATGGTTCGTCACGAAGGCCGGGAGGCCGCCCATGGCGTCCAGCATCCGCTGCAGCCCGGGGCTGACCCGGACCGCGGGCGCGGGGCCCCGCCGGGCATCGGCCAGCGTGGCGAGGTGCCTGCGCTCCGCGGCGTCGAGGCCGAGCGCTTCGGCGAGGGCGTCGAGTACCTCGGGCGACGGCTGGGTGTTGCGGCCCTGTTCGAGGCGCACGTAATAGTCCACGCTGATCCCGGCGAGCTGGGCCAACTCCTCACGGCGCAGCCCCCGCACCCGGCGTCGCCGTCCGCCGGCGAGCCCGACGTCCTCCGGCGCCACCCGTCCCCGACGGGCCCGCAGAAAGCTGCCGAGCGCCCGCCGGGAGTCGCCGACCCCGTTCATCGCCCCGGTCTCGGTTCGGTTGCCGGTCCCGTGGCCCCTGCCACCCGTCTGCTCGTTGTGGTCCGCACCGTCCATGCGGTCAAGTATGGGTGGCCCTCGGATTACCAGGATCGCCGTTCCGGCGGTTGAAGCGGGTTCTGGTTACCCGGTCGCGTACGGGAGAACGTGGCCGCATGACCGAAGCCACGCCGCAGCAGCCGAAGAACATCCTCGTCGTCAGCGCCCATCCGGAACCCCGCTCGCTCAACGCCGTTCTGACCGCCTTCGCGGTCGAGCACCTGCGTGCGGCCGGGCACGAGGTGCGGGTGTCCGACCTCTACGCCATGAAGTGGAAGGCGACGGTGGACGCCGATGACTTCCCCGACCACAGCGCGGACCGGCGGCTGCAGGTGATGGCCGCCTCCGAGCGGGCCACGCTGACGGGGCGGCTGGCGCCCGACATCGCGGCGGAGCAGGAGAAGGTGCGCTGGGCGGACGCGGTGATCCTGCAGTTCCCGCTGTGGTGGTTCTCGGTGCCCGCGATCCTCAAGGGCTGGATAGACCGGGTGTTCACCAGCGGATTCGGGTACGGCCCGGCAGTTCCGCCGCCCTACAGCGAGGGTGCCCTGGCGGGGCGCCGGGCTCTTGTGTCGGTGACGGTCGGCGCCCGGGAGTCCGCGTTCTCCGACCGGGGCATCCACGGGCGGCTGACGGACGTCCTCCACCCGGTCCAGCACGGTCTGTTCTGGTTCACCGGCATGACGCCGCTCGAACCGTTCGCGAGGTACGGCGCGAACGACCTGCCGGAGGGCCAACTCACCGAGGCAAAGCGGGAGTTCGGCCGACGTCTCGACGGGCTCTTCACCGACGAACCGGTCCCCTTCCGGTCGCTCGACGGCGGGGACTACGGGCGGGACATGCGACTGTTGCCGGGCGTGGAGGCACCGGGAACGGGCGGACTCGACCTCCACCTCCGCGCAGCCGCGGAGATCCGCCCGGGCACCGGCATCCGACCGGACGTCCCCACCCGCCCTCGGGACTGACTCGGGCGCCGATCGCCAGGCCGGGGTGCGTCGTCAGGTCTGCGCCATGTCCACGAAGCGCGAGTAGTGGCCCTGGAAGGCCACCGTGATCGTGGCCGTCGGGCCGTTACGGTGCTTGGCCACGATCAGGTCGGCCTCGCCCGCGCGCGGGGACTCCTTTTCGTAGGCGTCCTCGCGGTGCAGCAGGATGACCATGTCGGCGTCCTGCTCGATCGAGCCGGATTCGCGGAGGTCCGAGACCATCGGCTTCTTGTCCGTGCGCTGCTCGGGGCCACGGTTCAGCTGGGAGAGCGCGATCACCGGGAGCTCCAGCTCCTTGGCCAGCAGCTTGAGGTTACGGGACATGTCCGAAACCTCCTGCTGGCGGCTCTCGGCGCGCTTGGAACCGCCGGACTGCATCAGCTGGAGGTAGTCGATGACCACGAGCTTGAGATCGTTGCGCTGCTTGAGCCGGCGGCATTTGGCACGGATCTCCATCATCGACAGGTTGGGCGAGTCGTCGATGTAGAGCGGCGCCGCGGAGACGTCCGGCATCCGGCGGGCCAGCCGCGTCCAGTCGTCGTCCGTCATGCTGCCGGAGCGCATGTGGTGCAGTGCCACCCGGGCCTCGGCGGACAGCAGGCGCATCGCGATCTCGTTGCGCCCCATTTCCAGCGAGAAGATCACGCTGGGGAGATTGCTCTTGATGGAGGCGGCGCGGGCGAAGTCCAGCGCGAGGGTGGACTTACCCATGGCGGGACGCGCGGCGATCACGATCATCTGGCCCGGGTGCAGGCCGTTCGTGAGGGAATCGAGGTCGGTGAAGCCGGTCGGCACGCCGGTCATCTGGCCCTGGCGGGAGCCGATCGCCTCGATCTCGTCGAGGGCGCCTTCCATGATGTCGCCGAGCGGGAGGTAGTCCTCGCTGGTGCGCTGCTCGGTGACGGCGTAGATCTCCGCCTGGGCGCTGTTGACGATCTCGTCGACGTCGCCGTCGGCGGCGTATCCCATCTGGGTGATGCGGGTGCCGGCCTCGACCAGGCGGCGCAGCACGGCGCGCTCGTGGACGATCTCGGCGTAGTACTCGGCGTTGGCGGCCGTCGGGACGGACTGGACGAGGGTGTGCAGGTAGGAGGCACCGCCGACCCGGCCGATCTCACCGCGCTTGGTGAGCTCGGCGGCGATGGTGATGGGGTCGGCTGGCTCGCCCTTGGCGTAGAGGTCGAGGATCGCCTGGAAGACCAGCTCATGGGCGGGGCGGTAGAAATCCTCGCCCTTGAGGACCTCGACGACGTCCGCGATGGCGTCCTTGGACAGCAGCATGCCGCCGAGCACGGACTGCTCGGCGTCGAGGTCCTGCGGGGGGACCCGTTCGAAGCCGCCGGGCCAGGAACCGCCGTCGTCCTCGCGGTCCGGCCGGTCACCGCGGCCGCGGCCCTTGCCGTCGGGCCGCCGGGACCGGGCGGCCGGCAGCAGGTCGCTGGGGCCGGAGCCCGCCCAGGGGTCCTCCATGGGCTCGGGAATGCTCACCCCGGCACCTCCTCCCGTCCGCGGCGCGGACCTTGCTGTGCGCTTCCTTCTTACGGCACAGCTCTGACAATCGAGACGCCCGACTCCGGTTACGGCGCGTCGAGTTCGGACGTGGTCTCAGGCCGGAACGGGCGGCGGGCGCCGGACCACGGTAGGCCCGTGGGCACCGTCCGCCAATCTGGTTATCCACAGGCCGTGTGGATGACTGGCTCCCAGCTGTGGAGAACCCCCCGGATCCTGTGCACGGGGCGGGGGAAACTTCTGTGGACAAGCACACAATCACCCCGTCCACACCGCTCTGACCTGCGGTTTCCTCATCCATAGGCTGTGGGGGAGAAAAACTTCACCCACCTGTTCAAGATCGCGGCAAACGGCACGGAGCAGACGACGCCGAACCACACAAAGTAAGGACCGCAAAGGGTTTGCATCTCTTACCTGTGGAAGATTAGATTGAGTGCATGACACAGGCTCCCGCGACCCCGCGGCGCATCGCCCGCCGCCACGACCGCGAGATCATCGCCCTCGCCGTGCCCGCCTTCGGCTCCCTGGTCGCGGAACCCCTCTTCGTCATGGTCGACAGCGCCGTCATCGGCCACCTCGGCACCCCCCAGCTGGCCGGCCTCGGCATCGCCGCCGGGCTGCTCACCACCGCCGTCTCCGTCTTCGTCTTCCTCGCCTACGCCACCACCGCCGCGGTCGCCCGCCGGGTCGGCGCCGGCGACCTGCCCGCCGCCATCCGCCAGGGCATGGACGGCATCTGGCTCGCCCTGCTGCTCGGCGCCGCGGTGATCGCTGCCGTGCTGCCCACCGCCCCCTGGCTGGTGGAGGCCTTCGGCGCCTCCGGCACCGCCGCGCCGTACGCCACGACCTACCTGCGCATCAGCGCACTCGGCATCCCCGCGATGCTCATGGTGCTGGCCGCCACCGGCCTGCTCCGCGGCCTCCAGGACACCCGGACCCCGCTCTACGTCGCCATCGGCGGCTTCTCCGCCAACGCGGCCCTCAACGTCGGACTGGTCTACGGCGCCGGCCTCGGCATCGCCGGCTCTGCCTGGGGCACCGTCATCGCCCAGTGCGGGATGGCCGCCGTCTACCTCACCGTCGTCGTCCGCGGCGCGCGCCGGCACGGCGCCTCGCTGCGCCCCGACGCGGCGGGCATTCGCGCCTCCGCCCAGGCCGGCGTGCCGCTGCTGGTCCGTACGCTCTCGCTGCGCGCGGTGCTGATGATCGCCACCGCCATCGCCGCCCGGCTGGGCGACGCCGAGGTCGCCGCCCATCAGATCGTGATCACGCTGTGGAACCTGCTGGCCTTCGCGTTGGACGCGATAGCCATCGCCGGGCAGGCCATCATAGGCCGCCACCTCGGCGCCGGGGACCGGACCGGCGCCCGGGCCGCCTGCCGCCGCATGGTGCAGTGGGGCATCGCCTCCGGCCTGGTCCTCGGGCTCCTGGTCGTGCTCTGCCGACCACTTTTCATCCCGCTGTTCACCTCCGACCCCGCCGTACGGGACCCGCTGCTGGCCACGCTGCTCGTGGTGGCCGTGACCCAGCCGGTCTCCGGTGTGGTGTTCATCCTCGACGGCGTCCTGATGGGCGCGGGGGACGGTCCGTATCTGGCCTGGGCGATGGTCCTGACGCTGGCCCTGTTCGCTCCGGCCGCGCTCGCCGTGCCCGCCTTCGGCGGCGGCCTGGTCACCTTGTGGTGGACCATGGCCCTGATGATGACCGTCCGCATGCTCACGCTCTTGCTGCGTACCCGGTCCGGCCGGTGGATTGTGACCGGAGCCTCCCGCTGAAGCATCTCCCGTAACACTCCGCGCCTGTCGATAATGACGGGGTGCGCTCGCTTGCCAGGAAGTCCTTGCTGTCCATGACGTTCGTCATCGTCATGGCCGCTGCCGTGGCGGGATCCGTCTCGGACGAGTCGGACACCAGCATCAGAGCCAGCGGGCGGAGCAGCTTCGGCAAGTCCGGCGAGTCCGGCCAGGACCCGCAGGACCAGGACCCCGCCGCGACCGCACCGGCCGATGACGGCAATGCGTACACCCCCCGCCGGACCGAGCAGAACGCCCGGGTCGGTGTGGTCTTCGAGAAGAACGACTCCGGCGATCACTTCTGCACCGCGAGCGTGGTGCAGAGCCCGGGCCGGAACATGCTGATCACGGCCGCGCACTGCGCCTTCGACGCCGAGGCCGGAAGCACGGTCGACGACCTCGTCTTCGCCCCCGATTACCGGGACGGCGACGAGCCCACCGGCCTGTGGAAGGTCAAGAAAGTGATCCTCGACGACCGCTGGGCCAAGTCACAGGACGAGGACCTCGACGTCGCCTTCCTCATCCTGGACAAGAAGGACGGCAAGAACATCCAGGACGTCCTGGGCGGCAATACCCTCGGCATCGACCGCGGCTTCGACAACGAAGTCAAGATCACCGGCTATCCCACCAGCCGCGACACCCCGATCTCCTGCCAGAACCGCACCACGAAGTACAGCGACACCCAGATGCGCATCCAGTGCACCGACTTCGAGGGCGGTACGAGCGGCAGCCCCTGGCTGGCCGACTACGACCCCAAGAGCCACACCGGCACGGTCATCGGTGTCCTCGGCGGCCACGAAGGCGGCGGCGACCAGGACGATGTCTCGTACGCGGCGTACTTCGACGACGACATCGCCGCGCTCTACCGGCGGGCCCAGGACGACGACTGAGCCCGCCGTCGCCGGCCACGCGACCGCGGACGGCACGGCGAAGGGCCGCACCCCAGGACGGGGTGCGGCCCTTCGGCTCGGTGCTGCGATTACGCGGCGACGACCTCGACGCCCAGCTTCGCGACGACCTCGGCGTGCAGACGCACGGAGACCTGGTGCGCGCCCAGGGTCTTGATCGGCGAGCCCAGCTCGACGCGACGCTTGTCGACGTCCGGACCACCGGCAGCCTTGATCGCCGCAGCGACGTCGGCCGGGGTGACGGAACCGAACAGGCGGCCCGCGTCGCCGGCACGCACGGCCAGCTTCACGTTGACGCCCTCGAGCTGGCCCTTGACCTCGTTGGCCTGCTCGATCGTGGCGATCTCGCGGATCTTGCGACCGCGGCGGATCTGCGCAACGTCCTTCTCGCCACCCTTGGTCCAGCGGATCGCGAAACCACGCGGAACCAGGTAGTTACGGGCGTACCCGTCCTTGACGTCAACGACGTCACCGGCGGTGCCGAGGCCGGAGACCTCGTGGGTGAGGATGATCTTCATTTGTCGGTCACCCTTCCCTTATCGCGCGGTGGACGTGTAGGGCAGCAGCGCCATCTCACGGCTGTTCTTCACGGCCGTGGCGACGTCACGCTGGTGCTGCGTGCAGTTGCCGGTCACTCGACGGGCACGGATCTTGCCGCGGTCGGAGATGAACTTCCGCAGCAGGTTCGTGTCCTTGTAGTCGACGTAGGAGATCTTCTCCTTGCAGAACACGCAAACCTTCTTCTTAGGCTTGCGAGCAGGCGGCTTCGCCATTGTCTCTCTCCAGTGAGTTCAAGAAGTTTGTGCTGACGCCCTCAAGGCCGCCGCCCGTTTCACGGCGCTGTTTCACGTGAAACAACGCAGTGCCGAGCCGATACGGACTTAGAAGGGCGGCTCGTCCGAGTAGCCACCGCCGGAGCCGCCGCCCCAGCCACCGCCGCCACCCTGCTGGCCACCGCCAGAAGGTCCGCCGGTCGCCCACGGGTCGTCGGCGGGAGCACCGCCGCCCTGCTGGCCGCCGCCGGAGCCACCGCCCCAGCCGCCGCCACCCTGGCCACCGCCCTGACCGCCACCGAAGCCGCCGCCCTGGCCACCGCGACCGCTGGTCTTGGTGATCTTGGCCGTGGCGTTCTTGAGGCTCGCGCCCACTTCCTCGACGTCGAGCTCATAGACCGTGCGCTTCACGCCCTCGCGGTCCTCGTACGACCGCTGCTTCAGGCGGCCCTGGACGACCACGCGGGTACCCCGCGTAAGGGACTCGGCGACGTTCTCGGCCGCCTGGCGCCACACCGAGCAGGTCAGGAACAGGCTCTCGCCGTCCTTCCACTCATTGGTCTGACGGTCGAAGGTGCGGGGAGTGGACGCGACGCGGAACTTCGCGACCGCCGCACCGGACGGGGTGAAGCGCAGCTCGGGGTCGTCGACAAGATTGCCGACAACCGTGATGACGGTCTCGCCTGCCATTAGGGGAACCTCTCGGCGGGTGTGCTGCTGGCTGCTGGTGTTGCTGCTACTCGGACCCGGTTACCGCTGGACGCTGACGCGTTCAGTGGGTCTCGGGACGGAGAACCTTGGTCCGGAGGACCGACTCGTTCAGGTTCATCTGACGGTCGAGCTCCTTGACGACCGCAGGCTCGGCCTGCAGGTCGATGACCGAGTAGATGCCCTCGGGCTTCTTCTTGATCTCGTACGAGAGACGACGACGGCCCCAGGTGTCGACCTTCTCGACCTTTCCGTTGCCCTCACGGACGACGGAGAGGAAGTTCTCGATCAGCGGGGAGACAGCGCGCTCCTCGAGATCGGGGTCGAGGATGACCATCACCTCGTAGTGACGCATGGTGAACCCACCTCCTTTGGACTCAGCGGCCACGGTCGTTCCGTGGCAGGAGGGTCATATGCGTTCCGCGCCGAGCCGGACCGGTCACCGGACAGACATGGGCGCAGACGGTACACAGTACCTGCCTGAAGTCTTCCGGTTGAAATCCGCCCGGTACACCCCCCAATCTGGAACGCAACGGGTGTGAGCGGCGTTACAGTGCGCCGCCCCTGTCATCGGAGGTGCTGCATGGCACAGGCAGCCAGGATCCAGCGCAGTCTGCTCTCGCTTCTCAACAGCGACGGCAAGGACCATCCCGTAGAGAACACCTTCGCCCTTGTCACCGTGGTGCTCGGCGCGATCGCCGCCTTCACCACTCTCTCTCCCAGTCTGCATCTGGTCAGTTCCTGGGTCGGCCTGGTCGGAATCGGCAGCGGCCTGTGGGGTCAGTTCATCTCGTCGACGACGGGTGAGCGCTTCTTGTTGATCATCGGTCTCGGAGCCTCAGGCTTCGGCTTCTTCCTCGGCATGGCGCACGGCGGCCTCTTCGGCGGCGTCATCGGATAGCCGCCCGGCCCCGTGCCACTGCGGCATACGGGGCCCCGGCGCGTACGGCCCAGACGGGGCGCTCCCCGGCCACAGTAGGCTTCGGCGCGAGAGCCGGAGCCCCGAACAAGGGGACACACCTGCCGAGGAGCGCCCCGCATGAGCCTGACCCTGAGGACCATCAGTCGAGAGCAGCATCTGGCATACATCCAGAGCCTGCCCGCGGCGAGCCACATGCAGGTTCCGGCCTGGGCGGATGTGAAGGCCGAATGGCGTTCGGAGAGCCTGGGCTGGTTCGACGCGAGCGGTGAGCTGGTCGGCGCCGGCCTGGTGCTCTACCGCCAGCTGCCCAAGATCAAGCGCTACCTCGCGTACCTGCCCGAGGGGCCGGTCATCAACTGGTACGCGCCGAATCTGGAGGACTGGCTGCAGCCCATGCTCAGCCACCTCAAGCAGCAGGGCGCCTTCTCCGTGAAGATGGGCCCGCCGGTGATCATCCGCCGCTGGGACTCCGCCGCGATCAAGTCCGGCATCCAGAACCCGGACGTCAAGCGGCTCCGCGACGTCGAGGCGACGCACATCGAGCCGCGCGCCTTCGAGGTGGCCGACCGGCTGCGGCGCATGGGCTGGCAGCAGGGCGAGGACGGCGGTGCCGGCTTCGGTGACGTCCAGCCCCGCTACGTCTTCCAGGTGCCGCTGGCCGACCGCTCGCTGGAGGAGGTCCACAAGGGCTTCAACCAGCTGTGGCGCCGCAATATCAAGAAGGCCGAGAAGGCCGGTGTCGAGGTCGTCCAGGGCGGCTACGACGACCTGGCCGAATGGCAGCGGCTCTACGAGATCACCGCGGAGCGCGACCGCTTCCGCCCGCGGCCGCTCGGCTACTTCCAGCGCATGTGGACGGCCCTCAACTCCGAGGACCCCAACCGCATGAAGCTGTACTTCGCCCGCCACAACGGCGTGAACCTCTCCGCGGCGACCATGCTCGTCGTCGGCGGGCACGTCTGGTACTCCTACGGCGCCTCGGACAACATCGGCCGCGAGGTCCGGCCCTCCAACGCCATGCAGTGGAAGATGCTGCAGGACTCCTACGCGCTCGGCGCCACGGTCTACGACCTGCGCGGCATCAGCGACTCGCTGGACGAGAACGACCACCTCTTCGGCCTGATCCAGTTCAAGGTCGGCACGGGCGGGCAGGCAGCTGAGTACCTCGGTGAGTGGGACTTCCCGCTCAACAAGCTGCTGCACAAGGCGCTCGACATCTACATGTCGCGCCGCTGACCGCTCCACCGCACCGTCCGTACTCCTGACACACCCCAGCCACGAGAAAGGTTCCGGGCCCGGCCATGGCGCTCACCCTCTACGTCGACACCGCGCGCTGGCGGGCGCATCAGCAGAGCGTTCTCCAGCAGTTCCCCGGGCTGGTCCCGGTCTGCAAAGGCAACGGTTACGGCTTCGGCCATGAGCGGCTCGCCGAGGAGGCCACCCGCCTGGGTGCCGACATTCTCGCGGTCGGGACGACCTACGAAGCGGCTCACATCAAGGACTACTTCAGTGGTGACCTGCTCGTCCTGACGCCGTTCCGGCACGGCGAGGAGCCGGTGCCGCTGCCCGACCGGGCGATCCGCTCGGTCTCCTCGGTCGAGGGCGTGGGCGGTCTGGTCGGCGCCCGGGTCGTGATCGAGGTCATGAGCAGCATGAAGCGGCACGGCGTCAGGCCGGAGGACCTGCCGAAGCTGGCCACGGCCATCGAGGACGTCCGGCTCGAAGGCTTCGCGATCCACCTGCCGCTGGACCGAGCCGACGGGTCCGACGCCGTCGAGGAGGTCATCGGCTGGATGGACCGGCTGCGGGCCGCCCGCCTCCCGCTGCACACCATGTTCGTCAGCCACCTCAAGGCCGATGAACTCGCCCGTCTCCAGCAGCAGTTCCCGCAGACCCGGTTCCGCGCCCGGATCGGGACCCGGCTCTGGCTCGGCGACCACGACGCCACCGAGTACCGCGGCGCGGTGCTGGACGTCACCCGGGTCGCCAAGGGCGAGCGCTTCGGCTACCGCCAGCAGAAGGCGGCCTCCGACGGCTACCTGGTCGTGGTGGCCGGCGGCACCTCGCACGGCGTCGGACTGGAGGCGCCCAAGGCGCTGCACGGTGTGATGCCGCGTGCCAAGGGAGTCGCCCGGGCCGGCCTGGCGACCGTCAACCGCAACCTCGCGCCGTATCTCTGGGCCGGCAAGCAGCGGTGGTTCGCCGAGCCGCCGCACATGCAGGTCTCGATCCTGTTCGTGCCGGCCGACGCGCCGCAGCCGCAGGTCGGCGAGGAGCTGGTGGCCCATCTGCGGCACACCACCACGCAGTACGACCGCCTCGTGGACCGCTGAGCCGGACCGCAGCCCACCGGACGGACGACGGGCCCGGTGCCGCAGATCCCCTCTGCGGCACCGGGCCCGTCGCATGGGACCGGCCGGCTCAGTCGCGGGCCACACCCCAGCGCACCGGTGGCACCTTCTCGAAGTGCACCGCAGGGCGCGGCGGGTGGTACGCCCGCCCGAGCACGAACGCATCGGGGCTGCGGTCCAGGACACCGCCCGACGGGTCGTCTTCACCGTCCCTGCGGACCACATCGCGCTCCGGCATCAGGACGTCCCGGACGACCAGGGCGCACAGGTAGAAGGTGCCCAGGAGGTGCAGTGCGATGGCCAGCTGGTAGCCCTCCGGCGGCAGCCCCTGGTGCTTGTCGCCGTTGCCGGTGTACGCGAGGTACATCCAGATCCCGAGGAAGTACATGACCTCGCAGGCCTGCCAGACCAGGAAGTCCCGCCAGCGCGGCCGGGCCAGGACGGCCAGCGGGGTCAGCCAGAGGACGTACTGCGGGGAGTAGACCTTGTTGGTGAGGATGAACAGCGCCACGACGAGGAAGGCGAGCTGGGCGAAGCGCGGCCGGCGCGGCGCGTAGAGCGTCAGCAGGCCGATGGCGCCGCAGCCCAGGATCATCAGCAGCGTGGCATAGGTGTTGGCGTTCTCCAGCGGGGACCCGGTGCGCTGGGAGATCAGCAGCCAGACGGAACCGAAGTCGATGGGCCGCTCCTGGCTGAAGACGTAGAACTTGGCCCAGCCCTCGCGGATGTGGAATCCCGTCGCATCGTGCGTGATCATCACCGGCAGGTTCACCACCAGCCATGACGCCACCGCGCCCGCCACCGCCTTGCCGTACGCGCGCCAGGCCCCCGCCCGCCAGCACAGCACCAGCAGCGGCCCCAGCAGGAGCACGGGATACAGCTTCGCCGCGGTCGCCAGACCGATCAGGACACCGGCGGCCAGCGGGCGGCTGCGGGACCACATCAGCATCCCCGCGGCCGTCAGGGCGATCGCCAGCAGGTCCCAGTTGATGGTGGCGGTGAGCGCGAAGGCGGGCGCCAGCGCCACCAGCAGTCCGTCCCAGGGACGCCGCCGGTGGGTACGGGTCACGCACACCGCGATGACGGCGGCGCAGATCATCAGCATCCCGGCGTTGACCAGCCAGTAGATCTGCTCCCGGAACTGAAGGTCCCCGCCGTGCGGCGTCATCCAGGAGGCGACCTCCATGAAGACACCGGTCAGGACCGGGTATTCCAGATACTCCATGTCGCCGGGCAGCCGGTCGAAGTACGGGATCAGCCCGTCGGCGAAGCCACGGCCGGCATAGAGATGGGGGATGTCGGAGTAGCAGGCATGGGTGTACTGGCTTGTGGCGCCGAAGAACCAGCCGCCGTTGTAACAGGGCAGCTTCTGCACCATGCCGAGCGCGAACATCCCGATCGCGACCAGCGCGATGACGCGTACCGGCGTCAGCCAGTTCGTGCCGAGCAGTGCGTGCCGGCCGATCGGCCCTCCGATCAGCTCGCTGCCGGCCGCCGCCACCTCGTCCCGCTTCGTCGGCCGCACCGGCTCGTCCTGTCGCACGCTCGTCATGGGCCCATCCTGCCGTACGAGCAGGGGCAGAACATGGCGAAGCCCCCACCCGGTCGAGCTGGGCAGGGGCTTCGTCAGTTCCTCCGTTTCACGTGAAACATCGCGCTGTTTCACGTGAAACGGTCGCGGCGTCAGCCTTGGGGGCCGCCGAAGATGCCGCCGCCTCCGTTGGCATCCGTGGGATCCGGTGTCGGAGTCGTGCCTCCGGTACCGCCGCCCGGTCCGCCGGTGCCGCCGCCCTTTCCGCCACCGTTGCCGTTACCGCCGGTGTTCCTGCAGGTGGGGTCGAACGGCGAGCAGGTGTCGGTCGGCGACGGGCTCGGGCTGTCGCTCGGGGGAGCGGACTCGGTGGGCTTGTCCGACGGGGTCGCCGACGGGGTGTCGGACGGCGTGGGCGTCGGCGTCGGGGCCGGCATCCCCGCCTCGTCCGCCTTCTGCCCGATGGGCGTCGCCGGGGGGAAGTCCACCGGGGTGACACCGTTCATCGCCTGCAGCATGTACTCGGTCCACACCTCGGTGGGCAGCGCACCACCGTGGATCGAGTCGAAGCCACCGACACCGTTCATGGACAGCTGACGCGGGTTCTGGGCGTCCTCACGGAACATCGTGATGGCCGTCGAGAGCTGCTTGGTGTAGCCGACGAACCAGGCCGACTTGTTCTCGTCGGTGGTACCGGTCTTGCCCGCGGCCGGCATGTTCAGTCGGCGGGCTGCCTTACCCGTGCCGTTCTGGATGACGTTCTTCAGGACCTTGGTGACGTTGTTGGCGATGTTGGAGTCCATCGCCGTCTCCTGCTTGGGCTTCTCGAAGTTCGGCAGGTCACGACCCTGTGACGTCACCTTGGTCACCGAGTACGGCTCCACCTTGGTGCCCGACTCGGCGAACGTCGCATAGGCATCGGCCATGCGGATCGCACTCGGCGTGGAGGTGCCCAGCGCGAACGACGGGTTGAGGTGCTTGTCGAAGCTGGCGTCCGAGATGCCGCAGGCCCGCGCCATGTCCCGGACCTTGTCCATGCCGACGTCCATGCCCAGTTGGACGAAGGGCGTGTTGACGGACTGCTCCATGGCCTTGACCAGCGAGATGTAGCCCCAGGGGTGGTTGCTCTCGTTCTCCTGGTAGAAGGGCGAGTTGTCCCGCTTCAGGACAAAGTTGCCTTGTGCGTCCTTCACCTTGAGGTGATCGTTGCCGTTGTAGAGGCTGTCCGGCGAGAGCCCTTCGGGCCGGGTCTTGGGGACGCCGTACTTCATCGACGCCGCGAGCACGAACGGCTTCCAGGTCGAGCCGACCGGCACACCGAAGGTGTCGGCGTTGTTGCTGAAGTGACCCTTGTCGTAGCCCTCACCGCCGTACAGGGCGACGATCTTGCCGTCTCCCGGCACCACGGACGCGCCACCGAACTGGACGAACTTGTCCTTCGCCCGCGTCTTCGGGTCGATGTAGCGCTTGTCGACCTTCTTGACCGCGGCCTCCAGCTCCCGGGTCTTCTTCTCGTCGAAGGTCGTCCGGATCGTGTAGCCGCCCTTGTCGAACCGTGCCTCGGGGATGCCGGCGTGCTTCAGGACGTACTTCTTGGCGACGTCCATCAGATAGCCGATCTGACCGCTCTTGCCGGCCACGGGCTTCGGCCGGATGGGCTTCGGGAACCGGTCCATCGTGTACTTGGCCCGGTCTGCCTTCTTCATGAGGCCGTTGGCCACCTCACGGTCCAGGATCCACGACCAGCGGGCCTTGACGCGCTTGGTGTTCTCCGCCGCCGTGGCCCCCGGCCCGGTACCGCCCGCGGGGTCGTAGAGATTGGCACCCTTGAGGACGGCCGCGAGGAACGCCCCCTCGTCCGGCGACAGCTTCCTCGCGTCCTTGCCGTAGTACGCCTGCGCCGCCGCCTGGACGCCGTACGCGCCGCGACCGTAGTAGCTGGTGTTGAGGTAGCCCTGCAGGATCTTGGGCTTGGTCATCTTCCAGCCGACCTTGATCGCGATGAACAGCTCCTTGAACTTGCGGTCAAGGGTCTGCTCCTGGCTCAGCATCGCGTTCTTCACGTACTGCTGCGTAATGGTCGAGCCACCCTGGGTCTCACCGCCCCTGGCCATGTTCACCAGGGCGCGGGCGATACCCATCGGGTCGACACCGGAGTCCGTCCGGAAGGACGCGTTCTCCGCCGAGATCGCGGCATCCTGCATCGATTTCGGAATCTCATCTATCGTCACGTTCTGACGGTTCGTCTCACCGTCGCGGGCCATGACCTTGCCATTGGCCCAGAGATAGACGTTGTTCTGCGACTTGGCGGCGTCGCTCTCACTCGGCACCTGGACCATCGCCAGCGCCACACCGGCCGCGCCGACGATCAGGCCCAGGAAGCCCACACACAGACTGGCGACCTGTTTCCAGGACGGGACGAACCGCCGCCAGCCGATCTTGTTGGCACGCGGATAGTCGATGAACCGCTTCTTGGCAGGTGGGCCGCCGCCCTCCCGACCGCGGCCGCGACCGCCCTCGGGGCCACCACCGCCACCGCCACGACGGCCTCCGCGGCCGCCGCCGCCGGAACCCATCGCGGCGGTGTCGGGCGCCCGGCGGCGGCTGCCGCGCTGGGCGGCCCTGCGGGCTTCGGCCCGCCCGCCCGGCCTCGGGTCCTGCCCGGGCGGGCCGGAAGGGGGCGTGGGGCCGGCAGCGGAGCCATGCGGAGGCGCGGCACGACGCCCTGGCCCTGACTGCTGTGCGGCGCGTCGGGCCGCGGCACGTCCGCCACTCTGCGGCTGTGGCGGTTTGCGACGGTGCTCGCTCATGGAACGGATACTCCTCGGGCAGGCGCGCTATCTCGTCGCCTGAAGGCGGCAGTTGTCTTCAGGTCCCCCCGATGCGCGGCCCGCCCCTGAGGCGCGAGCCGCACTACACCGAGGACGGGGACGTCTGATATCGGCCCGCGGTTCCCGGCAGTCTGCATGCCGCACAGACTACGCACGGCCAAAACCTGCCCAGTGTTGAAATTCACTCCAAATCAGTCAGGTTGGATGGCACGAATCAGTGATGTGACGCCGTTCACCGTCCCCCCTCTTGTTCCACCCCAGGGCCCGTTCTATCGTCTGGATGTATCGAGTCGATACATCAGGACGGCATAAAGAACGCACCGGGCCGAGGAGGCGGAGGATGAGCAGACGTTCCGGCATCCTTGAGTTCGCCGTCCTCGGCCTGCTCCGTGAATCCCCGATGCACGGCTATGAGCTGCGCAAACGGCTCAATACGTCGCTCGGGGTGTTCCGGGCGTTCAGCTATGGCACCCTCTACCCGTGCCTCAAGGCGCTGGTCGCGAACGGCTGGCTCACCGAAGAGACGGACGGTGACCCGGAGGGTGTTCCCGCCGCGGCGCTGACCGGGCGGCGGGCCAAGATCGTCTACCGATTGACCGCAGAGGGCAAAGAACACTTCGAAGAACTGCTCGCCCACTCCGGTCCGGATGCGTGGGAGGACGAGCACTTCGGCGTCCGCTTCGCATTTTTCGGCCAGACGTCGCGGGACGTACGGATGCGTGTGCTGGAAGGCCGCCGCAGCCGGCTGGAGGAGCGCCTCGAGAAGATGCGGACCTCCTTGGCCCGGTCCCACGAGCGGCTGGACGACTACACCCTCGAACTGCAACGCCACGGCATGGAGTCCGTGGAGCGTGAGGTCCGTTGGCTGAACGGACTGATCGAGAGTGAGCGTGCCGGGCGCGACCAGCGCGCACCGGACCCCGCGACGCAGAACAAGAAGAACCAGTCAGGAGATACGGGCGGCCTGCCCCGGCACCGGGGTGGATCCCGGCCGGATCCGTCCGATGACACCACCACATGAGGCGCTGCGGTGCAGTGCCTCATCGAGAACACAGGGAGCAACCGGAATGGGTTCGGTTCGCGTAGCCATCGTCGGCGTGGGCAACTGCGCCGCCTCGCTGGTACAAGGCGTCGAGTACTACAAGGACGCCGACCCGGACAGCCGCGTGCCCGGCCTCATGCACGTGCAGTTCGGCGACTACCACGTGCGTGACATCGAGTTCGTGGCTGCCTTCGACGTCGACGCCAAGAAGGTCGGCCTCGACCTCGCGGACGCCATCGGCGCGAGCGAGAACAACACCATCAAGATCTGCGACGTGCCGAACGCCGGCGTGCAGGTCCAGCGCGGCCACACCCTCGACGGCCTGGGCAAGTACTACCGCCAGACCATCGAGGAGTCCGCCGAGGCTCCGGTGGACATCGTCCAGGTCCTCAAGGACACCCAGGCGGACGTGCTGGTCTGCTACCTCCCGGTGGGCTCCGAGGACGCCGCGAAGTACTACGCCCAGTGCGCCATCGACGCCAAGGTCGCCTTCGTCAACGCCCTCCCGGTCTTCATCGCCGGCACCAAGGAGTGGGCGGACAAGTTCACCGAGGCCGGTGTCCCGATCGTCGGTGACGACATCAAGTCGCAGGTCGGCGCCACCATCACGCACCGTGTGATGGCCAAGCTCTTCGAGGACCGGGGCGTCATCCTGGACCGCACGATGCAGCTGAACGTCGGCGGCAACATGGACTTCAAGAACATGCTGGAGCGGGAGCGCCTGGAGTCCAAGAAGATCTCCAAGACCCAGGCCGTCACCTCCCAGATCCGCGACCGCGAGCTGGGCGAGGACAACGTCCACATCGGCCCCTCGGACTTCGTGGCCTGGCTGGACGACCGCAAGTGGGCCTACGTCCGCCTCGAAGGCCGCGCCTTCGGCGACGTTCCGCTCAACCTGGAGTACAAGCTCGAGGTCTGGGACTCCCCGAACTCCGCTGGCGTCATCATCGACGCGCTGCGTGCCGCGAAGATCGCCAAGGACCGCGGCATCGGCGGCCCGATCCTGTCCGCCTCCTCGTACTTCATGAAGTCCCCGCCGGTCCAGTACTTCGACGACGAGGCCCGCGAATACGTCGAGAAGTTCATCAAGGGTGAGGTCGAGCGCTGAGGCGCCGGTCGCAACCGCCGTTCGCAGGCCCCCGGGTATTCCACCCGGGGGCCTGCGGGCTGTGTGAGGCTGTGCCTCATGCATGCTGTGCGCGCCCTCCGCGTATTACTCCGGCTACGCGACTTCCGCTCGCTGCTCGCCGCACGGCTGCTCTCCCAAGCGGCCGACGGCGTGTACCAGGTCGCGCTCGCCACCTACGTCGTCTTCTCACCGGAAAAGCAGGCCTCGCCCGCGGCCATCGCCTCCGCCATGGCCATCCTGCTGCTCCCGTACTCGCTCCTCGGGCCGTTCACCGGTGTGCTGCTCGACCGCTGGCGACGCCGTCAGGTCCTGCTGTACGGGAACCTGCTGCGGACGCTGCTCGCCATGGCCACCGCGGCGCTGATCGTGTCGAAGGTCCCCGACTGGCTCTTCTACGCCTCGGCCCTGTCGGTAACGGCGGTGAACCGCTTCGTCCTGGCCGGGCTCTCGGCCGCGCTGCCCCGCGTGGTCGACGGTGAACAGCAACTGGTCATGGCCAACTCGCTCGCCCCGACGGCCGGGACGCTCGCCGCGACGGCCGGTGGCGGGCTTGCCTTCGCCGTCCGGCTGGCCGGCTCCGACGCGGATGCGTTCGTCGTGCTGCTCGCCGCGGCCTTCTACTTCCTTTCGGCGCTCACCGCCCTGCGTATGACGCCGCAGCTGCTGGGCCCCGACCCGGTGCAGCTCCAACCCGGGCTGGGCGAGGCCCTGTTGAGCACGGTGCGCGGCCTTACGGCGGGCCTGCGCCATCTCGCCCAGCGGCGGGTGCCGGCCCGGGCCCTGGCCGCGATGACCCTGGTGCGCTTCTGCTACGGGGCGCTGACGGTCATGGTGCTGATGCTGTGCCGGTATTCCTGGTCGGACACCGAGTCCGAGGGACTGGCGCTGCTCGGTATCGCCGTTGTGGTGTCGGGAGCGGGATTCTTCACCGCTGCCCTCGTCACTCCCTGGGCGGTGGGGCGGCTCACCGCGTTCGGCTGGATCGCCTGCTGTGCCCTCGGGGGTGCGGTGCTGGTGCCGGCGCTGGGCCTCTTCTTCACCCCGGGGCCGATGCTGGCTGCCGCGTTCGTGCTGGGTCTCGGCACACAGGGCACCAAGATTTCCACCGACACGGTCGTCCAGTCCTCGGTCGACGACGCCTTCCGCGGGCGCATCTTCGCCCTGTACGACGTGCTCTTCAACGTCGCCTTCGTCGGTGCCGCCGCGGTCGCGGCCCTCATGCTGCCGCCGGACGGCCGATCGGCCGCACTCATTGGGATGGTGACGGTCCTCTACGCGCTGGTCGCCGCGGCGATGGCCCGCTTCCGGCGCAGTTAGGCACCGCCCTCCCCGGCCCGCAGGGGACCGTGCCTGCAGTGGTGCGCCGAGACCCGGTACCTTACGGGCGTCCCACACAAGCCTGTACACAACAAAATCGGGGGAGTTCCATGACCATGCCGCCGCCGGGCCCCAATCCATACGGCCAGGCGCCGTACGGGCAGCAGCCTTACGGCCAGAACCCGTATCCGCAGGCGCCACCGGCTCCCCAAGCACCGTACGGCCAGCCCCAGGGCGGGTACGCCTACCCCCAGCAGCCGCAGGCGCCCTACGGACAACCCCAGCCCGGGTACCCGGCACAGCCGCAGCAGCCTTATGTCCAGCCCGGCGCTCCCATACCGCCGCCCCGCCCCGCCAAGACCCGTTCCGCCAAGTCGATTCTGCGGGGCATCGGGATCGTCTTCGTTCTGGTCGCCTTCGCGTTCTTCTGGTTCACCAGCCGGGACGACGCCAGCAACGCCGAGGCCGGCGACTGCGTGAAGAAGTCCAGCAGTGCACTCGACGACGGGCTCGCCGTGGTCGACTGCAGCAGCGGGGAGGCCCAGTACAAGGTGGCCAAGGTGCACGACGGCACCTCGGACCCGACCGTGTGCTCCGCCGGTGAGGACGCCTACGTCAAGACGGTGCACCGCCGTCGGCGGGCCGACACGGCCATGGTGCTCTGCCTGACCCCCACGAAGTAGCGCACTCCGTCTCCTGAAGACGATTCCGGGGCGGTGTTTCACGTGAAACACCGCCCCAGTCGTCTGCGCCACGTTTCACGTGAAACATGGCAGCGGTCCACCAACCGCTCGTTTCACGTGAAACATCGCATCGGTCGGCCGCCGGGCCGTTTCACGTGAAACATCAGCCCTGCTGCGTAGCCCACCAGTCCTTCAGCGCGGCGATCGCCGCATCACGCTCCATGGGCCCGTGCTCCAGCCGGAACTCCAGCATCTGCTTGTACGCCCTGCCGACCTCGGGCCCTGGCTGCAGACCCAGAATCTCCATGATGTCGTTGCCGTCCAGGTCCGGACGGATCGCATCGAGCTCTTCCTGTTCCTGCAGCCGTGCGATGCGCTCCTCCAGCCCGTCGTAGGCGCGGGACAGCGCACCGGCCTTGCGCTTGTTACGGGTCGTGCAGTCCGAACGCGTCAGCTTGTGCAGCCGCTCCAGCTGCGGCCCGGCGTCACGGACATAGCGACGGACCGCCGAGTCGGTCCATTCGCCCGTCCCGTAGCCGTGGAAGCGCAGGTGCAGCTCCACCAGCCGCGAGACGTCCTTGATCATGTCGTTGGAGTACTTCAGCGCGGCCATCCGCTTCTTGGTCATCTTCGCGCCGACCACCTCGTGGTGGTGGAAGGAGACCCGGCCGTCCTTCTCGAAGCGGCGCGTCCGCGGCTTGCCGATGTCGTGCAGCAGGGCCGACAGCCGCAGCACCAGATCGGGACCGTCCTCTTCGAGATCGATCGCCTGCTCCAGCACCGTGAGCGAGTGCTCGTAGACGTCCTTGTGACGGTGATGCTCGTCACTTTCCAGGCGCAGCGCGGGGAGCTCGGGCAGGACCCGGTCCGCCAGGCCGGAGTCGACGAACAGCCGCAGTCCCTTGCGCGGGTGCGGCGCAAGGATCAGCTTGTTCAGTTCGTCGCGGACCCGCTCCGCGGAGACGATGTCGATGCGGTCGGCCATCGCCTTCATCGCGGCGACGACCTCGGGCGCGACCTCGAAGTCCAGCTGGGCGGCGAACCGGGCCGCCCGCATCATCCGCAGCGGATCGTCCGAGAACGAGTCCTCCGGCGCGCCCGGGGTCCGCAGCACACGGGCGGCCAGGTCTTCCAGGCCGTTGTGCGGGTCGACGAACTCCTTCTGCGGCAGGAAGACCGCCATCGCGTTCACCGTGAAGTCCCGGCGCACCAGGTCGTCCTCGATGGAGTCGCCGTAGGACACCTCGGGCTTGCGGGAGGTGCGGTCGTAGGCCTCGGAACGGTAGGTCGTGATCTCGATGTCGAACGAGTCCTTCTTGCAGCCGACCGTGCCGAAGGCGATCCCGACCTCCCAGAGTGCGTCCGCCCACGGCCGGACGATCTTCAGGACGTCCTCGGGGCGTGCGTCGGTGGTGAAGTCCAGGTCGTTGCCGAGCCGGCCGAGCAGCGCATCCCGGACCGAGCCACCGACCAGGGCAAGTGTGAACCCGGCCTCCTGGAATCGGCGGGCCAGGTCGTCCGCGACGGGGGACACCCGCAGCAGCTCGCTCACGGCGCGGCGCTGCACGTGGTTCAACGCATTCGTCGACTGCGGGGTCCGCTCGGCGTGCGGGGCAGGGAGGTCATTGTTGGCGTTCGGCACAACAGAACAGGGTACGTGGCCGGGCCGCACGAAGCGCCACGTAATAAAGGCGCAGGTAATAAAGGGGACAGGCCGGTCGGGCGGCCGTCCGCTCCGCGATCATGTGGAGCAGTCCGCGGCACTGCCGCGCTGCGGGTCTCGTTACCATTCGTGGACGCACATTCCGACGACCACTGACGACGACGAGGGACGGGCGAGCGCGTGGCCGAGGCGGCAGGGTTCCAGGGGACTGAACGGCCGCGTGGTCGATGGCTACGCAGGACCGTGACACTCGTCACTGGAGTGCCCCTGCTCGTGGGCCTGCTCCAGACCCCGCACGCCCCCTCCGCCCAGGCCGCCCCGGCCGGGTCGCGCACGGTCGACGTGTCCATCGACGCCATGACGCCGTCGGCCCCCGGCAAGGGCGACACCGTCACCGTCTCCGGGACCCTGACCAACGACAGCAGCAGCACGATCACCGACGCGCACGTCGGCATGCACCGCGGCGATGCGCTGGGAAACCGCAGTTCGATCGAGGCGGCCTCCCGTCGCACCGGCTATCTGCCCAGCGTGGACGGCGAGGAGATCAAGGGCCACACGGAGAAGATCGCCAAGCTGGAGGCCGGTGCCAGCCGCCCCTTCAGCCTCAGCGTCCCGGTCAAGGACCTCGATCTCAACGATGACGGCGTGTACCAGATCGGTGTCTCTCTGTCGGGGCACTCCCAGGCCTCGCCGTACGACCAGCTCCTGGGCATCGACCGGACCTTCCTGCCCTGGCAGTCCGCGGATGCCGACAAGAAGACGCAGCTCACCTACATGTGGCCGCTGATCTCGTCCACGCACCTCACCGCGGAGACCGACGCCGACACCCAGCAGACCCCGGTCTTCCGCAATGACGATCTCGCCGCCGAGCTCGCCCCCGGCGGCCGGCTGCAGCAGATGGTCGCCCTTGGCAAGAACCTCCCGGTGACCTTCGTCATCGACCCCGACCTGCTCGCGACCGTCGACGCGATGACCAAGTCGTACCGCGTGAACGGCCCCGACGGCCCCATGGGGAAGAACCAGGCGGTCGCCAAGCAGTGGCTGCACCAGCTCGAAGAGGCGGTCAAGTCGCACCAGGTGGTCGCGCTGCCCTTCGCCGACCCCGACCTGGCCTCGCTGGCCCACCACGGCAAGGGCGTGCCGAGTGCGCTCAGCCACCTCGGCCCGGCCACCGACCTCGCCGACAAGACCGTGGACACGATCCTCGGGGTCAAGCCGCGCACGGACTTCGCCTGGCCCGTCGACGGCGCCCTCGACCGCTCGATCGTCGACGTCGCGACCTCGGCCGGCGCGCACAACGTGATCACCCGCAGCGACAGTCTCCGGGACGCCGGCCGGCTGTCCTACACCCCGACGGCGGCCCGCCCCATCGGCGGCGGCAACACGGCCATCGTGTCGGACGCACTGCTCTCCCGGGCCTTCGAGGGCGACATGTCGAAGGCGGCGAACGCGACGCACGCGGTCCAGGAATTCCTGGCCCAGACCCAGATGATCGGCCTCCAGGACCCGGAGCGGCAGCGCAGTATCGTCGTCGCGCCGCAGCGGATGCCGTCGGCCGGCCAGGCGCACGCCATGGCCACCGCCCTGCGCGAGCTGGACGAGTCCGGCCGCTGGACCCAGGCGCAGAACCTCGGCGCCGCGGCCAAGGCCAAGCCCGACCCCGCAGCCACCCGCCAGGTGCCGAGCGGCGCCTCCTACCCGTCCTCGCTGCGCCGGCAGGAGCTCCCCACCAAGGCGTTCCGGCAGATCCAGGACACGCAGTCGGCGCTGGAGGACTTCCAGCCGATCCTGGCCCAGCCTGAGCGGGTGGTGACCCCGTTCGGCAACGCGATAATGCGGGAGATGTCGACGCAGTGGCGCGGCGACCGCTCCGGTGCCGCCGGCTTCCGTCACTCCGTGCGCAACTACCTCAACGGCCTGACCACGAAGGTGCACCTGATCCAGAAGTCGGGTGCCACGCTTTCCGGACGCAGCGCCACGATTCCGGTGACGGTCCAGAACAACCTCTTCCAGGGCGTCAAGGACATGACGCTGCGGCTCACGTCCTCCCAGCCCAACCGGCTCGACGTGGGCAAATCGCAGCAGATCTCGGTGGACGGCGGGCACAGCCAGTCGTTCAAGTTCGACACCACCGCCAACGCCAACGGCCGGGCCTGGGTGACCGCCCAGCTCTACACCTCGGACGGCAAGCCCTACGGTGAGCCCATGACGTTCCAGGTGAACGTCACGGAGATCACCGCCACGGTGATGCTCGTCATCGCGGGCGGCGTGCTGCTGCTCGTGCTCGCGGGCGTACGGATCTACCTCCAGCGCAAGCGGGCGGGCAGCCGGCCCGAGGAGGACGGCCCCGATGACGGCTCCGAAGGCACGGCGGGCACGGGCGGCAACGACGGCGGCACGGACGGGGACGAGCCCGAGCAGCCGAGTGACCCCGCGCCGGACACCGGTTCGGAAAAGTCCGAGCCATCCGGCTCAGGTGAGAAAGTGGACCGTTGATAGATGGCGGGGCCGGATGGCCGGCGACTGATGAGGTGGGGCAGCGATGAATGCGCCGTACGACGGTGACCGGGGCCGGGGCGCCAATGGCGACCCCATGGGGCCGGTCCCTCCGACGCCCCCGTTCCCCGCGGATCAGGACCCGTACGTCCGGGACGCCTACCGCAACGACCCGCACCACGCCCAGGACCCGATGGCCCAGGATCCGGTGAACGACGCGCGCTACGACCGCGCCGCGCACCCGCCGCCGTCCCCGGGCCAGCCCACCCAGCCGCTCTACCCGCAGCCGGGGCCCGGACGGCAGGCGCCGGACCCGCAGGCCTGGGCCGCGCCCCGGACGCCCGCCCCGCAGCGCCCGGACCGGGCCGCTCCGTACGGTGACGACGCCGCGACGGCGCAGTTCATGGGTGTCGATCCCCTGGTCAACCAGGCCGGAGGCGAGCATCCGGAGTCCGACGCCTTTGCGCACCTCTACCGGGACCAGCATCCCTACGAGCCCCAGCGCTCCGCCCCGGCCGGCCCGCCCGCCGGGTTGCCGGTGACCGGGGCGGTGCCCGGGCCCGAGGCCGTTCCGCAGCAGACCGCGCCGGAGCCGGAGCCGGAGCCCGCTCCCGTGCCGGCGGCCGGCAAGCCCTCCGGCGGCCGGGCCTCCGGCCTGCTCAAGTCCAGTGCGGTGATGGCGGCCGGCACGATGGTGTCCCGCCTGACGGGCTTCGTCCGCTCGGCACTGATCGTCGCCGCGCTCGGCGGTGCGGTGCTCGGTGACTCCTGGCAGGTCGCCTACCAGCTCCCGACGATGATCTTCATCTTGACCATCGGCGGCGGTCTGAACTCCGTCTTCGTGCCGCAGCTGGTGCGCGCGATGAAGGAGGACGACGACGGGGGCGAGGCCTATGCCAACCGGCTGCTGACCCTGGTCATCGTGGTGCTCGGGGTGCTGACGGTGCTGGCGGTGTTCGCGGCGCCCCTCCTGGTGAAACTGGTCTCGTTCGACATCTCCCGGGACCCGGCGGCCAACGAGGTCGCGGTGGCGTTCACCCGCTACTGCGTCCCCACGATCTTCTTCATGGGCCTGCACGTGGTCATGGGGCAGATCCTCAACGCCCGCGGCCGCTTCGGCGCGATGATGTGGACCCCGGTCCTCAACAACATCGTCATGATCGCCACCTTCGGCCTCTTCATCTGGGTCTACGGCACGGCGAAGACCTCGCACATCGGCGTCACCACCATCCCCGACGAGGGCATCCGCCTCCTCGGCATCGGCACCCTCCTCGGGCTCGTCGTGCAGGCGCTGGCGATGATCCCGTACCTGCGCGACGCCGACTTCAAGCTCCGGCTGCGGTTCGACTGGCGCGGTCACGGCCTGGGCAAGGCCGCCAAGCTCGCCAAGTGGACCGTGCTCTTCGTGCTCGCCAACCAGGCCGGCGTGCTCGTCGTCACCCAGCTCTCCACCTGGGCCGGCAACACCGCCGACCAGCAGGGGCACCCGGGCACCGGTTTCATCTCCTACGCCAGCGCCCAGCTGATCTGGAACATGCCGCAGGCGATCATCACCGTCTCCGTCATGGCGGCGCTGCTGCCGCGGCTGGCCCGGTCCGCGCACGACGGGGACACCGGCGCCGTCCGGGACGACATGTCGCAGGGCCTGCGCACCTCCGCCGTCGCCATCGTCCCGATCGCGTTCGGCTTCCTGTCCCTCGGCGTCCCGCTGTGCACCCTGGTCTACGGATCGTCCGGCGCCGGCGTCCCGATGGGCTACATGCTGATGGGCTTCGGCATCGGCCTGATCCCGTTCTCGGTGCAGTACGTCGTCCTGCGTGCCTTCTACGCGTACGAGGACACCCGCACCCCCTTCTACAACACGGTGATCGTCGCTGCCGTCAACGCCGCCGCCTCCGGGCTCTGCTTCCTGGTCCTGCCGGCCCGCTGGGCCGTGGTGGGTATGGCGGCCTCCTACGGCCTGGCGTACATCATCGGCGTCGGGGTGGCCTGGCAGCGGCTGAGCAGGCGGATGGACGGTGACCTCGACACGGCGCACATCGTGCGGACCTACGCGCGGCTGGCCGGCGCCAGCCTCCCGGCCACCATCGTCTCCGGCGTCCTGGTGTACGGAATCATGCAGACGCTGGGCAGCGGGTTCGTCGGCTCCCTGGCCGCGCTGATCGCCGGCGCCGCCGCCCTTCTGGCCGTGTTCTACGTGGCCGCACGCAAAATGCGCATCGAGGAAATGAACGCCCTGGTCGGCATGGTCCGGTCAAAGCTTGGGCGTTGATTGAGCACAACCATCGACTGCCACCGTGTGTCGTGCATAGTGGCGGACTGTGGGCACAATTGTCTTGGCTCATTGAGCCTGCAACGGATGGGGAGGCAGGAACGACGGTGGCGGAACGGAGCACGGCTGCCGTCGACGTGGCCGACACGAGCGGCGAAGAGCCGCTGACCGCCAAGGCGGGCAAGGCCACGGACGACGGTGCTAAGGCCGAGAAGGTATCCGGCAGGGACAAGGACGTCGCACGTACCGACGAGACGCGTGCGGCGGACGAGGCCCAGCCACCGGAGCTGCACAGCGGCCACAAGCTCGCCAGACGCTACCGCCTCGAAGAGTGCGTCACCCGTCTGGACGGATTCAGCAGCTGGCGTGCGGTCGACGAAAAGCTGCGCCGCGCCGTCGGCGTACACATCCTGCCCGCCGACCATCCGAGGGCCCGGCCGGTGCTCTCCGCGGCCCGTTCCTCGGCGCTGCTCGGCGACCCCCGATTCGTCCAGGTCCTGGACGCCGTAGAGGAGAACGACCTCGTCTACGTCGTCCATGAATGGCTTCCGGACGCCACCGAGCTGGCCACCCACCTCGCCAACGGCCCCCTGGAGCCGCACGAGGCGTACCAGCTCGTCAGCCAGGTCTCCCAGGCCATGGCCGCCGCACACCGCGAGGGCCTGGCCCACCTCCGCATCACCCCCAGCTCGGTGCTGCGAACGGAATCCGGGCAGTACCGCATCCGCGGCCTGGCCGTCATGGCCGCGCTCCGCGGCATCACCTGCGAGCACCCGCAGCGCACGGACACCGAGGCGATCGGGGCACTGCTGTACGCCGCGCTCACCCAGCGCTGGCCGTACGAGAACGACGCGCACGGCCTGACCGGGCTGCCGAAGGGCGTCGGGCTGATCGCGCCCGACCAGGTGCGCGCCGGTGTCCACCGGGGCCTCTCCGAGCTCGCCATGCGCGCGCTGATCAACGACGGCGCCACGGCCTCCCGCCAGGAACAGCCGTGCACCACGCCCGAGGAGCTGGCCAAGGCGGTCGCGGCGATGCCCCGCATCCGGCCCCCGGAGACCGCGTTCACCACGCCCCCGCCGTACCAGCGCACGGGCTACCAGCAGGGCAGCTACCGGCAGACGGCCTCCCACAACGCCCAGCCCGGCCGACCGACCCAAGCGATCCCCACGCCGCCGCCCCCGCTCCAGAGCCGTACCGGCCGGGCCCTGAAGTGGTCCGTCTCCGCGCTGCTCATCGCGGCGCTGGGCCTGGGCAGCTGGCAGCTCGCGGACACCCTGCTGAAGCGCGAGAAGGACCAGGAAGATCCGGGGAACTCGCAGGCGCAGGGCGGAAGCAAGAAGAAGAAGCCTTCGGTTCCCCTGGCGATCCAAAGTGCCACGGAGTTCTCTCCGCTGGCATCTGCGTTCTCCGGAAACGAGGCGTCGAACACGACGGACGGCAAGCCCTCGACCGCGTGGGTGACCGGCCGTTTCCAGGGCTGGCCCAATTTCGGGAACCTGCCGGCCCGCAAGGACGGCAGCGGCATCGTCATAGACCTCGGAAGCGCCAAGGACGTCTCCGGCGTAGAGGTCAGCATGTACCGGCCGGGCCAGACGGTGGAGGTTCTGGCAGCGGCAGCGTCCGCGTCGAACCCGGCGGCGCTCAGCGACTTCTCGCAGCGGCTCTCCAAGCCGGCGAAGGCCGGTGAGAAGCTGACGGTGAAGCTGGACAAGGCCGTCAAGGCACGCTACGTGCTGGTACACATCACCGAGCTGCCGAGCGACGGCGTCTCGGACTGGTTCCGCGGCGGGATCTCCGAGATCAAGGTGACGGGCTGAGCAACAGCGGGCGAGCGGCCGAAACAGGGCGCTCGCCCGCTGATCAACGCCCCTGGGCACATTTACTTTCCCCACCCGGCGGGCTTCAATGGGACCGAGATCAGGCAGCTACGGCCGGGGGGCCCGTGTCCACCGACAGCGACAAGGCTTCGACACCAACCGACGCCGATCTCCTTGCGCTGCATGTGAAGGGCGACCCCGATGCGTTCGGGGAGATCGTCCGACGCCATCGCGACCGGCTCTGGGCGGTGGCGCTCCGCACTCTCGGTGATCGTGAGGAAGCGGCGGACGCCGTACAGGACGCCCTGGTCTCCGCCTACCGCGCGGCCCACACCTTCCGAGGGCAGTCCGCAGTGACGACCTGGCTGCACCGCATCACGGTCAACGCCTGCCTGGACCGGGCCCGCAAGGCCGCCTCCCGACGCACCTCGCCGGTTGCCGACACCGAGCGGCTGGAGCAGCTCCTCGAACCCGAGGAGTCCGCCGCGATCCCCGCCGAACGCCAGGACCTGCACCGCGAGCTGCTCCGCGCCCTGCGCACCCTCCCCGAGGAACAGCGCGCCGCCCTGGTCCTCGTCGACATGCAGGGCTACCCCGTCGCCGAGGCAGCCGAGATCCTCGACATCCCGACCGGAACGGTGAAGAGCCGCTGCGCACGCGGCCGTGCCCGCCTCCTCCCCTTGGTCACCCATCTGCGGGCTGACGGCGGGGGTAGCAACCCGGTGAGCGGGGGAAGGAACCGGGCGCAGGGGACATCCGTCCCACCGACGGCAGGAACGAAGGACACAGGTGCCGTGAAGGGCGGAGGTGGGCGAGCGTGACGTCGACAACCGGCACGGGTGAGCACCCGGAGGTTTCCGAGATCTCCGACCTCACGGACGGGCTGCTCTCCCCCTCGCGCAGCGCGGATCTGCGCGCCCACCTTGCCGGCTGCGCGCTGTGCGAGGACGTCTACGCCTCCTTGGAGGAGATCCGCCGGATGCTCGGCAGGCTCCCGGGCCCGACGCGCATGCCGACTGAGGTGGCAGGGCGCATCGACGCCGCCCTCGCGGCCGAGGCACTTCTCAACGCCACCGTTCCGGGCTCCGCGACGCAGGTTTCACGTGAAACAGCGCCCCGTGAAACGGCGGCTCGTGCCACGACGACCCGTGAAACGACCGCCCGCCCCGCTTCTGTTTCACGTGAAACCGAGCCCGAGGTCCGCAGCACGCCGATCACCCGCCCCGCCGGGCGTCCCACTGGTTCCTCCGGACCGGGTCGACACACACGCGGCGGCCGGGCCTCCCGCGCACGTCGCTGGCCGCGGGTGCTGCTCGGCACCACAGCGGCCGCGGCCGTCCTCAGTGTCGGCGGACTGCTCCTGCAGAACGCCGCCATGGACGGTACGCAGGCCGGGCCCAGCCGGACCACGGCGACCCACGAGAAGGGGTCGGGCGGTGCGGCCGGCCTGACCGCCACCAATCTCGGTTCCCATGTTCACGCCCTGCTGGCAACCAAGGGCTCGCACAAGTCGCCGGGCATCGGTGCCCGCAGCTCTCCCGAGACCCCGCTGCGGGGCAGCGCCGACACCGTTCCATCCTGCGTCCGCCAGGGCATCGGCCGCCCGGAGGCCCCGCTCGCCTCCAGCCACACCCGCTACCAGGGCAAGGACGCCTTTCTGGTCGTGCTGCCGGACCCGGCGGACGCCAAACGCGTCTCGGCGTACGTGGTCTCGTCCTCCTGTGTCTCCGCCACGCCGCCGGCGCCCGGAAAGGTCCTGCTGGCGCACTCGTACCCGCGAGATTGAACGACGAGTAGTGCGCTGTGACACTCCGGGAATGCACGCCCCGTAGGATCCGTTGGGTGGGGTGAGAGTTCCGAGAGCCCCAGCAAGCAGTCGGCAGAGACAAGGAAGACACCCGTGAGCGACGTCCGCAACGTGATCATCATCGGCTCCGGGCCCGCGGGCTACACCGCAGCGCTCTACACCGCCCGCGCGTCCCTGAAGCCGCTGGTCTTCGAAGGTGCCGTCACCGCCGGAGGCGCGCTGATGAACACCACCGACGTGGAGAACTTCCCCGGTTTCCGCGACGGCATCATGGGGCCGGACCTCATGGACAACATGCGCGCCCAGGCCGAGCGCTTCGGCGCCGAGCTGGTGCCCGACGACATCGTCTCGGTCGACCTCAGCGAGGACATCAAGACGGTCACCGACACCGCCGGCAATGTGCACCGTGCGAAGGCGGTCATCGTCAGCACCGGCTCGCAGCACCGCAAGCTCGGTCTGCCCCGTGAGGACGAGCTCTCCGGTCGTGGCGTGTCCTGGTGCGCCACCTGCGACGGGTTCTTCTTCAAGGACCAGGACATCGCCGTCATCGGTGGCGGCGACACCGCGATGGAGGAGGCCACCTTCCTCTCGCGGTTCGCCAAGTCGGTCACGGTCGTCCACCGCCGCGACACCCTTCGGGCCAGCAAGGCGATGCAGGAGCGCGCCTTCGCCGACCCGAAGATCAAGTTCGTCTGGGACAGCGAGGTCGCCGAGATCCACGGCGAGAGCAAGCTCTCCGGCCTGACCCTGCGCAACCTCAAGAGCGGCGAGACCTCGGAGCTCCCCGTCACCGGTCTCTTCATCGCGATCGGCCACGACCCGCGCACCGAGCTCTTCAAGGGCCAGCTGAACCTCGACGACGAGGGCTACCTCAAGGTCGACGCACCCAGCACCCGCACCAACCTGACGGGCGTCTTCGCGGCCGGCGACGTGGTCGACCACACCTACCGCCAGGCGATCACCGCCGCCGGCACGGGCTGCTCCGCCGCCCTCGACGCCGAGCGGTATCTCGCGGCGCTGGCGGACGGGGAGTCGACCCCCGAGCCCGAGAAGACCCCCGCCGCCTGACCCGCGGCTCCAGCTTTCCCATCACCCACCCCATAAGGAGATTGCCATGGCCGGCGCCACGGTGACCGTCACGGACGCCAACTTCGAAGAGGTCGTCCTCAAGAGCGACAAGCCCGTCCTCGTGGACTTCTGGGCCACCTGGTGCGGCCCGTGCCGCCAGGTCGCCCCGTCCCTGGAGGCCATTGCCGCGGAGCACGACGAGATCGTCATCGCCAAGCTGAACACCGACGAGAACCCGGCGACCACTGCCAAGTACGGCGTCATGTCGATCCCGACGATGAACGTCTACAAGGACGGCGAGGTCGTGAAGACCATCGTCGGCGCCAAGCCGAAGGCCGCGATTGAGCGCGACCTGGCGGACTTCCTCGCCTGAGTCACCTCCTCGTCTGTTTCACGTGAAACGGGCCCGTTCCTCACCGAGGACGGGCCCGTTCTCCGTTTCACGTGAAACAGAGCTCGGTTGCACGTGAAACATCGTGCGCTACAACGGCCGCAGGGCAGGCTCCTTCTGGACGGCGCCCAGCAAACGGTCAAGCGCCATCTCCACATCTTCCTTCCACGAGATCGTGGTCCTCAGCTCAAGGCGCAGCCGCGGAAAGCGGGGATGGGGGCGTACGGTCTTGAAGCCCACCGCGAGGAGGTGGTTGGCGGGGAGCACACAGGCCGGCTCGGTCCAGCGGGCGTCTCCGAACGCCTCGATCGCCTTGAATCCTCGCTGAGTGAGGTCCTTGGCGACCGTCTGGACCATGACCCGCCCCAGCCCCTGACCCTGGTATCCGGGCGTCAGCCATGCGGTGAGCAGCTGCACGGCGTCCGGCGATACGGGACTGGTCGGGAAGGCGGTCGAGCGCGGCACATAGGCCGGCGGGGCGTACATCACGAACCCCACCGGCACCTCATCGACATAGACGACCCGCCCGCAGGATCCCCACTCCAGCAGGACCGCCGAGATCCAGGCTTCCTTCTCCAGCTCGGGACGTCCCGCCTTTACCGCGGCCTCGCCGCTGACGGGGTCGAGCTCCCAGAAGACACAGGAGCGGCAGCGCTTGGGGAGATCCGGAAGGTTGTCCAGCGTGAGCGGTACGAGCCGACGGCCCATGGAACCAGGTCCTCACTTCTCTCGCCTGCCGCACCCCGCAGTGCCGTCAGCACGGCCGGCTCCCTGAGCAGACCACCAACGAACCCTCCGACGGCTGCCAGGCCGAAGCCCGCTGCCAGCAGTCCGGTGCGGCTCACCGATCGCATGGCCCTCTCCTCGATGTGAGGCGTCTCCACGTGGATGCGTGCCATACCCGATCGCATCGTATCGACCCTTTACGGGCACGGGTAGCGCGAGAGAGCAAAGGGCGGACCGTGTTCCGGTATGAACTCCGGAACACGGCCCGCCCTGGAGCCGTAGGCGTCAGCTCACTGCTTGTCGCTGGTCTCCTCATCGTTCTCCTCGGCCAGCGACTGGCCCAGGACGGGACCTTCGCCCGGGGCGAGGGTACCGAGGATGCGCTCCAGATCGTCCATCGAAGCGAACTCAACGACGATCTTTCCCTTCTTCTGGCCCAGGTCGACCTTCACCCGGGTTTCGAAGCGGTCGGAAAGCCGGGAGGCGAGCCCGGTGAGCGCGGGGGAGACCCGCGTACCCGCGCGGGGCCCCTTCGCCTTGCTCGGGCCCGTGGGGGTCGACCCCATGAGCGTCACGATCTCCTCGACCGAACGCACGGACAGCCCCTCGGCGACGATGCGGCGCGCAAGATGGTCCTGCTCCTCCGAGTCCTCCACGGAGAGCAGCGCCCGGGCATGTCCCGCCGAGAGCACCCCTGCGGCCAGCCGCTTCTGCACGGACGGGGAGAGCTTCAGCAGGCGCAGCGTGTTGGAAACCTGCGGACGCGAGCGGCCGATCCGGTCGGCCAGCTCGTCATGCGTGCACTGGAAGTCCTTGAGCAGCTGGTCATAGGCGGCTGCCTCTTCCAGCGGGTTGAGCTGGGCTCGGTGCAGGTTCTCCAGCAGCGCGTCGAGAAGGAGCTTCTCGTCCTCCGTGGCTCGTACGATCGCCGGAATCTTTTCCAGCCCCGCCGCACGGCAGGCCCGCCAGCGGCGCTCCCCCATGATGAGCTCGTACCGTCCGGGCTCGGCCTGACGGACCACCACCGGCTGGAGCAGGCCCACTTCCTTGATAGAGGTGATCAGTTCGGCGAGGGCGTCCTCGTCGAAGACCTCCCTCGGCTGGCGCGGGTTCGGGGTGATGGCATCGAGCGGCACCTCGGCGAAGTGCGCACCCGCCACTTCCGATACGCCGTCCGCCGGCGGCTCCACCGCTGCCGGTGCTTCCGTTTCACGTGAAACACCGTGCGTCGGCAGCGAGGTCACCTTGGCGGCGGCCACCCCTCGCTCCGGCGTCAGGACCGGTACGGACGTGGGTGATGTCGCTCCCTGCCCCACCGCGGGCCCGGCATGGTCCGTGCTCTGCGGTGCCGCGGGGATCAGCGCCCCGAGCCCACGGCCCAGGCCTCTACGTCGTTCGCTCACTGAGTCCCCTCCGAGATGCTGTGCTGTCCTTCATAGGTGACGCTGAGGCCCTGGCCCCCGGTCTGCGGGGCCCCACGCAGCGCGATCTCTCGAGCCGCTTCGAGATACGAAAGCGAACCACTGGATCCGGGATCATAGGTGAGCACTGTCTGCCCATAGCTGGGGGCCTCGGAGATCCGCACGGAGCGGGGGATGCTGGTACGGAGCACCTCGTGGCCGAAGTGGTTACGGACCTCGTCGGCGACCTGAGAGGCCAGCCGGGTGCGTCCGTCGTACATGGTCAGCAGAATCGTCGAGACATGGAGCTGCGGGTTGAGATGGCCCCGCACCAGGTCGACGTTCCGCAGCAGCTGTCCCAGCCCCTCCAGTGCGTAGTACTCGCACTGAATCGGGATCAGCACCTCGGCCCCCGCGACCAACGCATTGACCGTCAGCAGGCCGAGCGAGGGCGGGCAGTCGATGAAGATGTAGTCCAGCGGCTGCTCATACGCCTTGATGGCTCGGTCCAGACGGCTTTCCCGGGCCACCAGCGAGACCAGTTCGATTTCGGCGCCGGCAAGATCGATCGTGGCGGGCGCACAGAACAGCCCCTCCACATCCACGACCGGCTGCACCACATCGGAGAGTGGCTTGCTGTCCACCAGCACGTCATAGATGGACGGCACTTCGGCGTGATGGTCGATCCCCAGCGCCGTCGACGCATTGCCCTGGGGATCGAGGTCGATGACCAGAACCCGCGCCCCGTGCAGGGCCAGGGAGGCCGCCAGGTTCACTGTGGTCGTGGTCTTACCGACCCCGCCCTTCTGGTTGGCAACCACCATGACCCGGGTCTGTTCGGGCCGGGGAAGCCCCTCGCCCGCGCGGCCGAGTGCCTCTACCGCCAGCTGAGCTGCACGACCGATCGGGGTGTCGTCCATCGGGGGCGGCGTTTCACGTGAAACGTCGTCCCCGAACGACTCGCTACGGGGACCGGGGACCGGATCGGTCATCGGTCCCGCGATGTTGGCGTCGGACCGCAAGGATTCACTCTCCTCGACATCAGGCTCGCAATGGTCAGAGCCTGCCATGCTTTCGGCGTCGTGAACCAGTGAGGTCCGTTCTCCTGTGGACAAACCCACGTCTGTGGATACTTCCGTTACCCGTGTGGGTCTACGGTCGCGCGGCGCGGCAGCCGCACGACCACGGCCGATGATCCCTTGCAGCAGAGAGCGACGTTTCACGTGAAACACGATGCCAGCGTCGCGTCCGAATAAGACGCGACACTCCGTCTTGTGCCGTTTTGATGGGGTTTACGGAAATACCGCATCGCCTATTTCGCGGAACGGGATTCCCTCCCCCACTGCCGGTCTCCACGGCTCCGGCTATGCCTCAGCGCCGGCGCCCCCCAGTCGAACGGCTGGCCCGCGCCGCCTTCGCCCGCTTCGCCGCGAAGCGCACGCCACCAGGGCTCTCGCCCACCTCGACCCGCACCACCGTCGTCGGCGGATCCACGATGCCCTCACCGACCTGCACCACCGAGGTGTCGACCACACCGAGCTTGCTCAGCGCGGCCCGGGCACCCTTGAGCTCCTCCTCCGCGGCATCGCCCTTGAGCGCCAGCATCGCGCCGTACGGACGCAGCAGCGGAACGCCCCACCCGGCCAACCGGTCCAGCGGAGCCACCGCACGCGCGGTCACCACATGCACCTGGGGGAGCTTGCCCATGACCTCTTCGGCCCGTCCCCGCACGACCGTCACATGGTCGAGGCCGAGCAGCTCGACGACTTCCTGAAGGAAATTCGTCCGCCGCAGCAGCGGCTCCAGCAGCGTGATCTTCAGATCCGGCCGCACCAGAGCCAGCGGGATGCCGGGCAGCCCGGCCCCCGAGCCCACGTCACAGACCGAGACGCCCTCGGGCACGACCTCGGAGAGCACCGCGCAGTTCAGTAGATGCCGCTCCCACAGCCGCGGCACCTCGCGCGGCCCGATCAGCCCTCGCGTCACCCCCGCGTCGGCGAGCAGTTCGCCGTACCGCACGGCCTCCGGAAAGCGCTCACCGAATACCTCCTGTGCCGCCTTCGGCGCAGGAGGGAGCTCCGCTGCTGCCTCCGTCACGGGAACCGCCCTTCCTCTGGACTGCTTTTCCTGCCGGGAACCCGGGTCACGCACCCGGAATAACACAGAACGCTGACAACTTTTGGCCCCGCCTGCGAGCAGACGGGGCCAAAGAAAAAATGGATGCGCTGAGCGGTCAGGCCGGGAGGACAACCACTCGGCGCTGCGGCTCCTCGCCCTCGGACTCACTGCGCAGGCCGGCGGCCGCCACCGCGTCATGCACAACCTTGCGCTCGAACGGCGTCATCGGGTCCAGCTTCACCGGCTCACCGGTACCGCGGGCCTCCTCGACCGCCTTCGTACCGATCGCCGTGAGCTGCTCGCGCTTACGCGCCCGGAAGCCGGCGATGTCCAGCATCAGACGGCTGCGGTCACCGGTCTCCCGGTGCACGGCCAGCCGGGTCAGTTCCTGCAGCGCCTCCAGCACCTCACCGTCGCGGCCCACCAGCTTCTGCAGGTCGCGGCTGGTCGAGTCGCTGATGATCGACACCGCGGCGCGGTCGGCCTCGACGTCCATGTCGATGTCACCGTCGAGGTCGGCGATGTCCAGCAGACCCTCGAGGTAGTCGGCCGCGATCTCGCCTTCCTGCTCCAGGCGGGTCAGGGTGTCGGTGCCCTCGGCGGCAGGGGTCGTGTCCGTCACGAAAGGACTCCTTCTTACTTCTTCGACGGGTGCTTGGGGCGCTGCTGGCCCTTGCGCTGGCCGGACTTCGCGGAGCGGGACCCGGACGAGCCGCTCTGCGCGGTGCCGTCCTGCGCGGCCTTCTTCTCCAGCGACTGCTTCTTCGCTCCGCCCCGGCCGGAGTCCGCCGAGCCGTTCGCCGTATCACTCGATGCCGAGCCGGCCCGCGTACGGTTCTGGGCACCACCGGCCGGCGCAGCGCCGGTCTGCCGCTTGGCCTTCGTCTGGCGCTTGGGCTGCTGACGGTTCTGGCGCGCTTCCTCGACGGCCTTCTTCGCCGCGACCTCGGCCGGGCTCTCGACCAGCTTGCCCTGGGCCCGCAGCCGCTCCTGGCGCTCGGCGAACGCCTTGCTGCCGGGGGTCGGGTTACGACGGATGACGAACATCTGCTGGCCCATGGTCCACACGTTGGTGGTCAGCCAGTAGACGAGGACACCGACGGGGAAGTTGATGCCGAAGACGGCGAACATGATCGGGAAGACGTACATCAGCATCTTCTGCTGCTGCATGAACGGCGTCTTCACCGTGAGGTCGACGTTCTTGGTCATCAGCTGGCGCTGCGTGTAGAACTGCGACGCCGACATCAGGACGATCATGATGATCGTGACCACGCGGACGTTGGTGACCGAGGCACCGAGGCTCTCGATCTTCGCCGCGCTGTCCATGAACTTCGCCGCCAGCGGGGCACCGAAGATGTGTGCCTTCTGCGCGCTCTGCAACAGCGTCGCGTCGATGAAGCCGACCGTCTTGCCGTTCGCGATGTGGCTGAGGACCTGGTACAGCGAGATGAAGAACGGCGACTGGGCCAGAATCGGGAGACAGCTCGAGAGCGGGTTGGTGCCCGTCTCCTTGTAGAGCTTCATCATCTCTTCGGACTGGCGCTGCTTGTCGCTCTTGTAGCGCTCCTGGATCGCCTTCATCTTCGGCTGGAGCGCCTGCATGTTCCGCGTCGACTTGATCTGCTTCACGAAGAGCGGGATCAGGCAGATACGGATCAGCACCACCAGCGAGACGATGGACAGACCCCACGCCGCGCCACTGTTCGGATTAAAGATCAGGCTGTAGAACGAGTGGAACTGGACGATGATCCAGGAAACGGCGTAATAGAGAGGATTCAGGATCGTGTCCACGAATCAGGCTCCTTGGGCGTTGGGCTGAGTCTCGGGCTGGGCGGCGGGTTCATGGACGGCAGTCCCGCCCAGACGGCTCCTCAGCCGCTGGTGCCAGACCGGACGCTTCCGGGGAGGGACGTGGTCGACGCCACCGAGCGACCACGGGTTGCAGCGCAGAATGCGCCAGGCTGTCAGCGCAGTCCCTTTCACCGCGCCGTGCCGGTCGATGGCCGTGTAGCCATAGTGCGAGCACGACGGGTAGTACTTGCAGACCGGCCCCAGCAGGGGGCTGATGGTCCACTGATAGACCTTGATCAAAAGCAGCAGCGGGTACTTCACTGTGCGCTCCCTCCCGGGCCCCGGCCGGGGTTCCGGGGGTCCGCGGTGCGACCGCTGTCGGTCGCGGCCCCCGTGGGGTTGGAGCCTCTCGGCGCCCCTCCCAGCAGCCGCTCCAGGGCGGCGTCCAGGTCGCGGGCCAGTTCGTCGTGGTCCGCAGTGCCCGCGCCGGGCAGGGCCCGTACGACAACCAGGCTACCGGCGGGAAGCCGGTCCAGCCGGTCACGCAGGAGATGGCGAAGCCGTCGCTTGACCTTGTTGCGGACGACCGCGATGCCAACGGCCTTGCTCACGACGAAACCCGCACGTGTCGGGGGAACACATTCCCCCGACACGTGCGGGTCCGTTGAACCGCTACGACAATGCACGACAAGGAGCGGGCGCCCGGCCCTGCGCCCCCGGCGTACCGCGGTCGCGAAGTCCTCGCGCCGCCTCAGCCGATTTTCGGTAGGCAGCACGTCATGGACCTAGGTCGGGCTGCTCAGGCCGACAGGCGGGCGCGACCCTTGCTGCGGCGCGACGCGAGAATCGCGCGGCCGGCACGCGTCCGCATGCGCAGACGGAAGCCGTGGGTCTTCGCGCGGCGGCGGTTGTTCGGCTGGAAGGTGCGCTTGCTCACTCGGGGGCTCCAGGAATGCTTGTTGTCTCAAGGAGAGACAGATGTGGGGCGTCGTTGGCTGTCACCGTGCGCCCACGAGTAGCTCGCAACGCCTAAGTGCACCGCTACACGATCACCAGAGCGCGATCTTTGCCCATCGGAGGCAGGCGGCAGCAGCCATCGACAACTCGACCTGGTCACGGTACGCGCGGCTACGCCATCCGGTCAAACCGGCTCCATGTGAGCTCGCGCGGTCCGTCGTCAGGACACACTATGCACAGCCTGTGGACAACAACTTGAATCCCCAGGCCCGCCCTGACTACCGTGGCTGAACTCCGATTCCTTCCCGCCCGTCCTGAGAATCACACATTCGTGGGACTGTGAGAGAGCGTGCCCTGTGGCTGATGTACCTGCCGATCTTGCCGCAGTGTGGCCGCGCGTGCTCGATCATCTCCTCCGTGCGGAGGCCGACGGCCTCAAGCCGAAGGACCAGGACTGGCTCAAGCGGACCCAGCCGCTGGCGCTGGTGGCCGACACCGCGCTGCTCGCCGTGCCCAACGAATTCGCCAAGGGCGTGCTCGAAGGCCGGCTGGCGCCGCTGATCGGGGAGGCCCTCAGCCATGAGTGCGGCCGCCCGATCCGGATCGCGATCACCGTCGACGACTCCTCCGACGAGCCGCCGGCGCCCTCCGCGCCCGTACAGCACCAGTCGCCCCAGCAGCAGCCGCACCACCAGCAGCACCCGGCGCCGCAGCAGCACGAGGCGTACGACTACGAGCCCCGGCACGACAGCCGGCACGACAGCCGGCAGGGGTACGGGCACCAGGGCGACGACCTGCCCGGCGTCCGCCCCGCCTACCCGGACTACCAGCAGCCGCGGCACGAACCCGGCGCCTGGCCCCAGCACCTCGCCCCCGGCGGCCCCGGCCCGCGCGAGGACTACGGCTGGCAGCAGCAGCACCTCGGCGGCTTCCCCGAGCGCGAGACGTCCGCGGAGCAGTGGCGCGAGCCGTACCCGTCGGCGCCCCACGTACCGCAGCACCAGCAGGCGCAGCCCGACTACCGCGGCCAGGACCGCGGCCTCCCCCCGCAGCACTCCGACGGTGCGCGCTCCCCGTACGACGCGCAGCGCCGCGACCTTCCCGAGCACCAGCCCGGTGGCCACAACGGCCGCTCCGGTCCCGGTGCGCTGCCGGCGCCCAGCGGCGCCCCGGGCCCGCTCGCCGCGCAGCCCGCGCCGGCCACCGGCCCGGGTGAGCCGACCGCCCGGCTGAACCCGAAGTACCTCTTCGACACCTTCGTCATCGGTGCCTCCAACCGCTTCGCGCACGCCGCCGCGGTCGCCGTCGCCGAAGCACCGGCCAAGGCGTACAACCCGCTGTTCATCTACGGGGAGTCGGGTCTGGGCAAGACCCACCTGCTGCACGCGATCGGGCACTACGCGCGCAGCCTCTACCCCGGCACCCGCGTGCGGTACGTGAGCTCGGAGGAGTTCACCAACGAGTTCATCAACTCCATCCGCGACGGCAAGGCGGACGCGTTCCGCAAGCGCTACCGCGACATGGACATCCTGTTGGTCGACGACATCCAGTTCCTGGCGAGCAAGGAGTCGACGCAGGAGGAGTTCTTCCACACCTTCAACACGCTGCACAACGCCAACAAGCAGATCGTGCTCTCCAGTGACCGGCCGCCCAAGCAGCTGGTCACCCTGGAGGACCGGCTGCGCAACCGCTTCGAGTGGGGCCTGATCACCGACGTCCAGCCGCCCGAGCTGGAGACCCGGATCGCGATCCTCCGTAAGAAGGCGGTGCAGGAGCAGCTGAACGCCCCGCCGGAGGTGCTGGAGTTCATCGCGTCCCGGATCTCGCGCAACATCCGCGAGCTGGAGGGCGCCCTGATCCGGGTCACCGCGTTCGCGTCGCTCAATCGGCAGCCGGTGGACCTGGGGCTCACCGAGATCGTGCTGAAGGACCTGATCCCCGGTGGTGAGGACGCCGCTCCGGAGATCACCGCCACCGCGATCATGGCCTCGACCGCCGACTACTTCGGCCTGACCATCGACGATCTCTGCGGCTCGTCCCGCAGCCGGGTGCTGGTCACCGCCCGGCAGATCGCCATGTATCTGTGCCGCGAGCTGACGGACCTGTCGCTGCCGAAGATCGGCGCGCAGTTCGGCGGCCGGGATCATACGACCGTGATGCACGCCGACCGCAAGATCCGCGCGCTGATGGCCGAGCGGCGGTCGATCTACAACCAGGTCACCGAGCTGACCAACCGCATCAAGAACGGCTGAGGACGCGGCCGCCGCGCCGCCTCGGACCGACCGCGCACAGGGCGCCCGGGACCCGCTCCCGGGCGCCCTTCGCCGTTCTGGGGCCGCCCGGCGCGGCGGCCGACGCGGTGTACCACGCACTGCGCCGTCGTCCCGGAGCTGTGGAGAGCCGTCTCCCGTGTTCGATTCCGTGCCTGGTCACGGCCTCTCTCCACAGATTGGGCAAGAATCTTCCGTCCACACCCTGGGGAGAGGAAAGTTATCCCTGTGGGATCCACAGCCTGGGTCTCCGAAGGAAGATCGTAGGAGGTCAGCCGGGTGTGGATTTGTGGCCAACCGGTCTCCACAGGCTGTGGACAAAGATTTCGTCCACAGCGAGGTGGATCTCTTGTCCACCGCCCGCCCACAGGTGAGCCGCCGTTGTCCCCAGCAATCCCCAGCTTCTCCACACCCCTGTCCACTGTTCGGCAACACAACACCCCCTCTCACCGGGCTGAGTGAAAGCCGTCACATCAAGGTGATGGGTTGGGCTGTGGGGAACGTGGGTAAAGCTGGGGATGGCACTGGGGAGAACTGCCCGCCTCCTGTGCATCGGGTGTGCAGAACTTTCCGTGGTCCACAGCACGGGCCGTTTATCCACGGCCCCCGCCCACAGCCGCGGTGGACAAAAAACCGACGCTGACCTGCGTAGACGCAGTTGTCCACGGTTTCCACAGGGCCTACTACTACGACCACGGATATCTACCGGGGAACTCGTTCGGAAACGGGGCCTGTGCACAACTCGGCGGCCCGGCGTCCGACGTCGCCCGAGTCGACTTGACCCCGAGCCGCACCGACTGTCGGTGGCGTGCGTCAGACTGGTCTCCGGCAACTGAGCCGACGACGAAGGCCAGCAGGGCGTAAGCCAGCAACAGCAGGAGGCGGTTTCCGGTGAAGATCCGGGTGGAGCGCGATGTACTCGCGGAGGCAGTGGCCTGGGCGGCCAAGAGCCTCCCGGCCCGTCCGCCGGTGCCCGTCCTCGCGGGCCTGCTGCTGAAGGCCGAGGACGGCGCACTGAGCCTCTCCGGCTTCGACTACGAAGTCTCGGCGCGCGTCTCGGTGGAGGCCGAGGTCGAGGAGGAGGGCACGGTCCTCGTCTCCGGCCGGCTGCTCGCCGACATCTGCCGCGCCCTCCCCAACCGCCCGGTGGAGATTTCCACCGACGGTGTACGGGTGACCGTCGTCTGCGGCTCCTCGCGGTTCACCCTCCACACGCTTCCTGTGGAGGAGTACCCGTCCCTGCCGGCGATGCCCACCGCCACCGGCACGGTCCCCGGCGAGGTCTTCGCCGCGGCCGCCGCCCAGGTGGCCATCGCGGCCGGCCGTGACGACACCCTCCCGGTGCTCACCGGCGTCCGCATCGAGATCGAGGGCGACACGGTCACCCTGGCCTCCACCGACCGCTACCGCTTCGCGGTCCGCGAGTTCCTGTGGAAGCCGGAGAGCCCGGACGCCTCCGCGGTCGCGCTGGTCCCGGCCAAGACGCTGCTGGACACCGCCAAGTCCCTGAGCAGCGGCGACACGGTCACGATCGCGCTCTCCGGCTCCGGCCAGGGCGAGGGCCTGATCGGCTTCGAGGGCGCCGGGCGGCGGACGACGACCCGTCTGCTGGAAGGCGACCTGCCCAAGTACCGCACGCTCTTCCCGACCGAGTTCAACTCGGTCGCGGTGATCGAGACCGCTCCGTTCGTCGAGGCCGTCAAGCGCGTGGCGCTGGTGGCCGAGCGCAACACCCCGGTCCGGCTGAGCTTCGAGCAGGGCGTGCTGATCCTGGAGGCCGGCTCCAGCGACGATGCACAGGCTGTGGAGAGGGTCGACGCCGATCTGGACGGCGACGACATCTCGATCGCGTTCAACCCGGGCTTCCTGCTGGAGGGCCTGTCGGCGATCGACTCCCCCGTGGCGCAGCTGTCGTTCACGACGTCCACCAAGCCGGCGCTGCTGAGCGGTCGCCCCGCCAAGGACGCCGAGGCGGACGAGGCCTACAAGTACCTGATCATGCCCGTGCGGCTGTCCGGCTGACGGCCGGGAGCGCGAGGGTCGGCCCTCGGACGGCCGCAGCATGCCCGTGCGGCTGTCCGGCTGACGGGCCCTGATGAGCGGTTGAGCCCACAGGTGTGCGCGGACCTGCGGGCGTAGGCTCGGACTCGGGTCAGAACAGCAACGACTACGTGCAAAGAGGGTCTCTGATGGAGCTCGGTCTCGTCGGTCTCGGCAAGATGGGCGGCAACATGCGCGAGCGCATCCGCCGCGCCGGCCACACCGTCGTCGGATACGACCGCAACCCGGACCTGGCGGATGTGAACAGCCTCCAGGAGCTTGTGGACAAGCTGAAGGGTCCGCGGGTGGTCTGGGTCATGGTGCCAGCCGGCGCCGCCACCCAGTCCACGATCGACGAGCTGGCCGAACTGCTCTCGCCCGGTGACATCGTCGTGGACGGCGGCAACTCCCGCTGGACCGACGACGAGAAGCACGCCGAGGAGCTGAAGGCCAAGGGCATCGGCTTCGTCGACTGCGGGGTCTCGGGCGGCGTCTGGGGCCTGGAGAACGGCTACGCGCTGATGTACGGCGGCGAGAAGGACGACGTCGCCAAGGTGCAGCCGATCTTCGACGCCCTCAAGCCGGAGGGCGAGTTCGGCGCGGTGCACGCCGGCAAGGTCGGCGCCGGCCACTTCGCGAAGATGGTCCACAACGGCATCGAGTACGCGATGATGCAGGCCTTCGCCGAGGGCTGGGAGCTGCTGGAGAAGGTCGACTCCGTCACGGACGTGCGCGAGGTCTTCCGCTCCTGGCAGGAGGGCACGGTCATCCGCTCCTGGCTGCTCGACCTGGCCGTCAACGCCCTCGACGACGATGAGCACCTGGACAAGCTGCGCGGTTATGCACAGGACTCCGGCGAGGGCCGGTGGACCGTGGAAGCCGCCATCGACAACGCCGTGCCGCTGCCCGCGATCACGGCCTCGCTCTTCGCCCGCTTCGCGTCCCGCCAGGACGACTCCCCGCAGATGAAGATGATCGCCGCGCTGCGCAACCAGTTCGGTGGCCACGCGGTCGAGAACAAGAAGTAACCACCAGCAGTACTGGCACTACCACGCAGCCGGGGGAGGTCGGCGCACCGCCATGCACGTGACGCATCTGTCGCTCGCCGACTTCCGCTCGTACGCCCGGGTCGAGGTCCCGCTCGATCCGGGCGTCACGGCGTTCGTGGGCCCCAACGGGCAGGGCAAGACCAATCTCGTCGAGGCGATCGGCTATCTGGCCACGCTCGGCAGCCACCGGGTCTCCTCGGACGCGCCGCTGGTGCGGATGGGCGCCGAGCGGGCGATCGTCCGGGCCGCCGTCACCCAGGGCGAGCGGCAGCAGCTGATCGAGCTGGAGCTGAATCCCGGCAAGGCCAATCGCGCCCGTATCAACAGGTCCTCGCAGGTCAGACCGCGTGATGTGCTGGGCATCGTGCGGACGGTGCTGTTCGCGCCGGAGGACCTGGCGCTGGTCAAGGGCGACCCCGGCGAGCGCCGGCGGTTCCTGGACGAGCTGATCACCGCGCGCTCGCCCCGGATGGCCGGGGTCCGGTCCGACTACGACCGCGTCCTCAAGCAGCGCAACACCCTGCTCAAGACCGCCGCGCTGGCCCGCCGTCACGGTGGCCGCCAGATGGACCTGTCGACGCTGGACGTCTGGGACCAGCATCTGGCCCGGGCCGGCGCCGAGCTGCTGGCGCAGCGTCTCGACCTGATCGCCGCGCTGCATCCGCTTGCCGACAAGGCGTACGAGCAACTCGCCCCGGGCGGCGGCCCGTTGGCGCTGGAGTACCGCCCCTCGGCGGGCGAGGCGATGGCCGGCGCGACGTCCCGCGAGGAGCTGTACGGCGTGCTGGTGGCCGCACTCGGCGAGGCCCGCAAGCAGGAGATCGAGCGCGGCGTGACGCTGGTCGGCCCGCACCGCGACGACCTGGTGCTGAAGCTCGGCCAGCTGCCGGCCAAGGGCTACGCCAGCCACGGCGAGTCCTGGTCGTACGCGCTGGCGCTGCGGCTGGCCTCGTACGACCTGCTGCGTGCCGAGGGCAATGAGCCGGTGCTGGTCCTGGACGACGTCTTCGCCGAGCTGGACGCGCGGCGCCGGGAGCGGCTGGCGGAGCTGGTGGCCCCGGGAGAGCAGGTGCTGGTGACCGCGGCGGTCGACGACGATGTGCCCGGGGTGCTGGTCGGGGCGCGCTACGCGGTCTCCGACGGCGCGGTCGAGAAGGTGACTCCGTGAGCGAGCAGCAGTCCGACCGGCCCGAGCCTCCGGCGCTGTCCGGTGTGGACCTGGCCCGGCAGGCGCTGGTGGCCGCGAAGGAGCAGGCGCGGGCGCGGGGCGCGGCCGCGCAGCAGAAGAAGCAGGCCCGGCGCGGTGGCCTGCGCTCCGGCGCGCGGGCGGACGGCCGCGATCCGCTGCCGCTGGGCGCGGCGATCAACCGGCTGATCACGGAGCGCGGCTGGGAGACCCCGGCGGCGGTCGGCGGGGTGATGGGCCGCTGGCCGCAGCTGGTCGGCCCCGAGGTGGCGCAGCACTGTGAGCCGCAGCGCTACGACGAGGAGGCCCGGGTCCTGACCGTGGCGTGCGATTCCACGGCGTGGGCGACCCAGCTGCGCCTGCTGGCCCCGCAGCTGGTGGCCCGGCTCAACGAGGACCTGGGCCACGGCACGGTCAAGATGCTCAAGGTGCTGGGTCCGGGCGGCCCCGCCCGCCGGTACGGAGCGCTGCGCGCGCCCGGCAGCAAGGGCCCCGGCGACACCTACGGATAGGCCGCGGGACACCGGTGCACCACTGCGGCGGGTGAGACTCCGCTCACGGTAGCCGCCGGTTGACAGCCGGAAGCGCTGAGTGCCCGTTTGAGCGTCCTGGGGCCCCGTCTCGGATATGGGGAGTCGGCGGACGGCGGTTCAGGGCGGCACATGACGACTCAGGTGCCTGCAAACCCCCATGAGTGTCGGCGCCACCGGTACACTGGTAGCAATCCCGCCCACTCGCGGAACATGTCGAACGACGCAGCCGCTCCCGCCTGTTTTCAAGGGGTGACCCGCACAGGCGCGGAAGGGGCTTGTGCTGTGCCAGAAAGGGCGCTTCGTGGCCGACTCCGGCGACCTCAACGAGAACAACACGGCTTCTACTGAAGAGGAGGGGGTTCCGGCCGGCGCCATGGGCGACTCCTCGGAGGCGAAGTCGTACGACGCCAGCGCGATCACCGTCCTCGAAGGCCTGGACGCGGTCCGTAAGCGCCCTGGCATGTACATCGGCTCAACGGGTGAGCGCGGTCTGCACCACCTCGTGCAGGAGGTCGTCGACAACTCCGTCGACGAGGCGCTGGCCGGGCACGCCGACACCATCGACGTGACGATCCTCGCCGACGGCGGCGTGCGGGTCGTGGACAACGGCCGCGGCATCCCCGTCGGCATCGTGCCGTCCGAGAACAAGCCGGCCGTCGAGGTCGTGCTGACCGTCCTGCACGCCGGCGGCAAGTTCGGCGGCGGCGGCTACGCGGTCTCCGGTGGTCTGCACGGTGTCGGTGTCTCCGTCGTGAATGCGCTCTCCACGCGTCTGGCTGTGGAGATCAAGACCGACGGCTTCCGCTGGACCCAGGAGTACAAGCAGGGTGTGCCGACCGCCCCGCTGGCCCAGCACGAGGCCACCGACGAGTCCGGCACCTCGGTCACCTTCTGGGCCGACGGCGAGATCTTCGAGACCACCACCTACAGCTTCGAGACGCTGTCCCGGCGCTTCCAGGAGATGGCGTTCCTCAACAAGGGGCTGACCATCTCGCTCAAGGACGAGCGTCCGGACCACGTGGACGAGGACGGCAAGCCGCTCTCGGTGCGGTACCACTACGAGGGCGGCATCGTCGACTTCGTGAAGTACCTCAACTCCCGCAAGGGTGAGCTGGTCCACCCGACGGTCGTCTCGGTGGAGGCCGAGGACAAGGAGCGGAACCTCTCCGTCGACCTCGCGATGCAGTGGAACACCCAGTACAGCGAGGGTGTCTACAGCTTCGCGAACATCATCCACACCCATGAGGGCGGTACCCACGAAGAGGGCTTCCGGGCCGCGCTGACGGGTCTGATCAACCGTTACGCGCGCGACAAGAAGCTGCTTCGCGAGAAGGACGACAACCTCACGGGTGAGGACATCCGCGAGGGTCTGACGGCGATCATCTCGGTCAAGCTCGCTGAGCCGCAGTTCGAGGGCCAGACCAAGACCAAGCTGGGCAACACCGAGGTCAAGACCTTCGTCCAGAAGGTGGTCCACGAGCACCTCAACGACTGGCTGGACCGCAACCCCAACGAGGCCGCGGACATCATCCGCAAGGGCATCCAGGCGGCGACCGCCCGCGTGGCCGCCCGTAAGGCGCGCGATCTGACCCGCCGCAAGGGCCTGCTGGAGACGGCGTCGCTGCCCGGCAAGCTGAGCGACTGCCAGTCCAACGACCCGACCAAGTGCGAGATCTTCATCGTCGAGGGTGACTCCGCCGGCGGCTCGGCCAAGTCCGGCCGTAACCCGGAGTACCAGGCGATCCTCCCGATCCGAGGAAAGATCCTCAACGTCGAGAAGGCCAGGGTCGACAAGATCCTGCAGAACAACGAGGTCCAGGCGCTGATCTCGGCCTTCGGCACGGGCGTGCACGAGGACTTCGACATCAGCAAGCTCCGCTACCACAAGATCATCTTGATGGCGGACGCCGACGTCGACGGCCAGCACATCAACACCCTGCTGCTGACCTTCCTGTTCCGCTTCATGCGCCCGCTGGTCGAGGCCGGTCACGTCTACCTCTCCCGCCCGCCGCTGTACAAGATCAAGTGGGGACGGGACGACTTCGAGTACGCCTACTCGGACGCGGAGCGGGACGCACTGGTCGAGCTCGGCAAGCAGAACGGCAAGCGGATCCGCGAGGACTCGATCCAGCGGTTCAAGGGTCTCGGCGAGATGAACGCCGAGGAGCTGCGGGTGACGACCATGGACATCGACCACCGGGTCCTCGGCCAGGTCTCGCTGGACGACGCGGCCCGCGCCGACGACCTGTTCTCGGTGCTCATGGGCGAGGACGTCGAGGCACGCCGCTCGTTCATCCAGCGCAACGCCAAGGACGTCCGCTTCCTCGACATCTGAGCCCTGTCGGCCCTTCCAACAGCCGCAGCTCGAAAGGACTTTGAACCACCATGGCCGACGAGAACCCCCCTGTGACCCCGGACGGCGTGACCGCCGAGGGCGCGCCCGCCACCATCGAAGGCGTCGGGATGCGCGTCGAGCCCGTCGGGCTCGAGACGGAGATGCAGCGCTCCTACCTCGACTACGCGATGTCCGTCATCGTCTCGCGTGCGCTGCCGGACGTCCGGGACGGCCTCAAGCCCGTCCACCGCCGCGTCCTGTACGCGATGTACGACGGCGGGTACCGCCCCGAGAAGGGCTTCTACAAGTGCGCCCGCGTCGTCGGTGACGTCATGGGTACGTACCACCCGCACGGCGACTCCTCGATCTACGACGCGCTGGTGCGTCTGGCGCAGCCGTGGTCGATGCGGATGCCGCTGGTGGACTCCAACGGCAACTTCGGTTCCCCGGGCAACGACCCGGCCGCGGCCATGCGGTACACCGAGTGCAAGATGAAGTCGCTGTCCATGGAGATGCTCCGGGACATCGACGAGGAGACCGTCGACTTCCAGGACAACTACGACGGCCGCAACCAGGAGCCGACGGTCCTGCCGTCCCGCTTCCCCAACCTGCTGATCAACGGCTCGGCCGGTATCGCGGTCGGTATGGCCACGAACATCCCGCCGCACAACCTCCGCGAGGTCGCCGCCGGTGCCCAGTGGGCGCTGGAGCACCCGGAGGCCTCCCACGAGGAACTGCTGGACGCGCTGATCGAGCGGATCAAGGGCCCGGACTTCCCCACCGGCGCGCTGGTGGTGGGCCGCAAGGGCATCGAGGAGGCGTACCGCACCGGCCGTGGCTCGATCACGATGCGCGCGGTGGTGGCCGTCGAGGAGATCCAGAACCGCCAGTGCCTGGTGGTCACCGAGCTGCCCTACCAGGTCAACCCGGACAACCTCGCGCAGAAGATCGCCGACCTGGTGAAGGACGGCAAGATCGGCGGCATCGCGGACGTCCGTGACGAGACCTCCTCGCGCACCGGCCAGCGCCTGGTGATCGTCCTCAAGCGGGACGCGGTCGCCAAGGTCGTCCTCAACAACCTCTACAAGCACACCGATCTGCAGACCAACTTCGGTGCGAACATGCTCGCCCTGGTGGACGGTGTGCCGCGCACGCTCTCCCTGGACGCGTTCATCCGCAACTGGGTCACGCACCAGATCGAGGTCATCGTCCGCCGGACGAAGTTCCGGCTGCGCAAGGCCGAGGAGCGGGCGCACATCCTGCGCGGTCTGCTCAAGGCCCTGGACGCCATCGACGAGGTCATCGCGCTGATCCGGCGCAGTGAGACGGTCGAGGTCGCGCGCGAGGGCCTGATGGGCCTGCTGGAGATCGACGAGATCCAGGCGAACGCGATCCTGGAGATGCAGCTGCGCCGGCTGGCCGCCCTGGAGCGCCAGAAGATCACCGCCGAGCACGACGAGCTGCAGCGCAAGATCAGCGAGTACAACGCGATCCTGGCCTCCCCGGAGCGCCAGCGCCAGATCATCAGCGAGGAACTCGCCGCGATCGTCGAGAAGTTCGGCGACGACCGGCGCTCCAAGCTGGTGCCCTTCGAGGGCGACATGTCCATCGAGGACCTGATCGCCGAGGAGGACATCGTCGTCACGATCACCCGTGGCGGCTATGTGAAGCGCACGAAGACGGACGACTACCGCTCGCAGAAGCGCGGCGGCAAGGGCGTCCGGGGCACGAAGCTCAAGGAAGACGACATCGTCGACCACTTCTTCGTCTCCACCACCCACCACTGGCTGCTGTTCTTCACGAACAAGGGCCGGGTCTACCGCGCCAAGGCCTACGAGCTGCCGGACGCCGGGCGCGACGCCCGCGGCCAGCACGTGGCCAACCTGCTGGCCTTCCAGCCGGACGAGCAGATCGCGCAGATCCTGGCGATCCGCGACTACGAGGCCGCGCCGTATCTGGTGCTCGCCACGAAGGCCGGCCTGGTGAAGAAGACGCCGCTGAAGGACTACGACTCGCCGCGGTCCGGTGGTGTCATCGCGATCAACCTGCGCGAGCAGGAGGACGGAACGGACGACGAGCTGATCGGCGCCGAGCTGGTCTCGGAGACCGATGACCTGCTGCTGATCAGCAAGAAGGCCCAGTCGATCCGCTTCACCGCGTCCGACGACGCGCTGCGGCCGATGGGCCGGGCGACCTCCGGTGTGAAGGGCATGAGCTTCCGCGAGGGCGACGAGCTGCTCTCGATGAACGTGGTCCGTGCGGACACCTACGTCTTCACGGCCACGGACGGCGGGTACGCCAAGCGCACCGCGGTCGACGAGTACCGCGTCCAGGGCCGCGGCGGTCTGGGCATCAAGGCCGCCAAGATCGTCGAGGACCGGGGTTCGCTGGTCGGCGCGCTGGTCGTCGAGGAGACCGATGAGATCCTGGCCATCACGCTCGGCGGTGGCGTGATCCGCACGCGGGTCAACGAAGTCCGGGAGACCGGCCGTGACACCATGGGCGTCCAACTGATCAACCTGGGCAAGCGCGATGCCGTCGTGGGCATCGCACGGAACGCCGAGGCCGGCCGGGAAGCCGAAGAGGTCGACGGGGACGAGCCCGGGACCGAGGCGGCAGAGGTGACCGAGCCCCCGGCGGAGTAGCACGAGGAGTAGGTCATGAGTGGAGCCACGGGCGCTGCGGCGGGTGGACGGGGAGTTCGGAAGGACTCCCCGTCGGGACCCGCGACCGTGCAGGAGGACAGCGCCCGTGGCTCCGCCATTTCTGCCGACGGCCCCCGACACGAGGGCGCGCACCAGGGGGGACCCGTGAGCGACACCCGCCAGCCACAGCCGCAACCGCAGCCCCGGCCGCAGGACCCGGCCCCGCAGGCCGCAGAGGGCCCGCAAACGCCGTACCAGCCGCCCCAGGCGTATTCCACCGCCGGCGGGCCGGGCAGCGGCTCCCAAGCGGTCCGCAAGCCCCGTACGGGCGCCGCCACGGCCCCGCGGACGCGCAAGGCCCGGCTCCGGGTCGCGCGCGCCGATCCGTGGTCGGTGATGAAGGTCAGCTTCCTGCTCTCGATCGCGCTGGGCATCTGCACGGTCGTGGCCGTCTCGGTGCTGTGGATGGTCATGAACGCGATGGGCGTCTTCACCACGGTCGGCGGGACGATCAGCGAGGCCACCGGCTCCGGCGACGGCGGCGGCTTTGATCTGCAGTCGTTCCTGTCGCTGCCGCGGGTGCTGCTGTTCACCGGGATCATCGCGGTGATCGACGTGGTGCTGGCGACCGCGCTGGCCACACTCGGGGCCTTCATCTACAACCTCTCGGCCGGGTTCGTCGGGGGCGTGGAGCTGACCCTCGCCGAGGACGAATGAGGCCCGGGCGGGAGGGCGTCCGGGAGGCTCCCGGAACCGATTTTGGGAACGCCTCTGAAGTGCGCTAATCTTTCGGTGCAGCGAACGCGCGGCTATAGCTCAGACGGTTAGAGCGCTTCCCTGATAAGGAAGAGGCCCCAGGTTCAAGTCCTGGTAGCCGCACTGCACCATCGGCCCGGCCGGGGAACTCCCCGCCGGGCCGATTCGTTGTTCCGGTGCGGAAGTTGGCTCGCGGCGGGCGCCCGCGAACGAGGTGTTGCCGACCGCGAGCTAGGTAACCGATCGGTATCGGCCGGTGTGTATCATCGGCCGACATAGGTCCCCTACGTCAACGAAAGACGAGGTCGCGCGGTGAAGAAGCTTCTCCTGGTCGCACTGGCCGCCATCGGCGGGCTCCTCGTGTACCGCCAGATCCAGGCGGATCGCGCCGAGCAGGATCTGTGGACGGAGGCGACCGACTCCGTGCCCGCAGGTTCGGGTGTCTGAGACCCACCTACGTACAGCAAGTTCGTACGAACCCCGATTGCCCGGTGGCAGTCGGGGTTTCGTATGTCCGGGGGCGGGCGGGGCGGTGTGCGGTGGGAGCCGGGGAGCGGGCCGGGGTGGCTGATTGTCGTTGCGGGACCGTGACGGTGATCCTCTTGAGTTTGCTATCGCACACCATTAGCTTGCATAAGCAAAGTTTCTGTCGGTGATGTGACCAGCAGGACTCTGGGGGGATCAAGGAATGGCACACCGACCACGCAGAGGGGCGGGGGCGTTGCTCGGCGGGCTGATGCTGGCCCTGGCCGCCGTGGCCGCACCGTTTCAAGCCACCGCCGCGGGGACGTCAGACGCGGCGCCGGCCGCGGCCGGCAGCGGCATGGTGATGGTGCTCGACTCCTCCGGCTCGATGAGCGGGAGCGACGGGGCCGGCAGTACCCGGATCGCCGCCGCCCGCAAGGCCGTGGGCGCCGTCGTGGACGCCCTGCCCGACGGCTATCCGACCGGTCTGCGGGTCTACGGCGCGGACAAGCCCAAGGGCTGCGACGACACCCGGCTCGTCCAGCCGGTCGCCGCGCTCGACCGGGCGGGGCTGAAGCGGGCCGTCGCGGGCGTCCGGCCGAAGGGCGACACCCCCATCGGACTGTCGCTGCGCAAGGCGGCCGGTGACCTCCCCCGGCCGGCCGGCGGCTCGGGCGGCAAGCGCACGGTCCTGCTGATCTCCGACGGTGAGGACAACTGCCAGGCACCGCCGCTGTGCAAGGTCGCGGCCCAACTCGCCGCCTCCGGCGTCGATCTGCACATCGACGCCATCGGTTTCCAGGTGGCCGGCAAAGCCCGCGCACAGCTGGAATGCATCGCCAAGGCCGGCAACGGCCGCTACTACGACGCCCCGGACGCCCGGGCGCTCGCCCGTCAGCTCCAGCGGGCCGGCCAACTCTCCGCGGAGGGCTACCGGTTCAAGGGGAAGCAGGCCCGCGGCACGACGACGAAGAGCGGCGCCCCGCACCTCGTTCCCGGCCAGTATCTGGACTCCATCGGGCCCCACGAGGAGCGCTGGTACGCGGTCGAACTGGACGCCCGATCGACGGCCGACTTCTCGGCGACCGTGGTGCCGCAGTCCGGGGCCACCGTCGGCCTCCTCGACACCCTGAACACCCGGATCGCGTACGGCACCGACAGTGCCTGTGATTCCCGTACCGCGTTGTTCGGGCAGTCGGAGGGCGCCACGCCGCTGACGTCCGGCGTCAGCCGGGTCCCCTCGCAGACCGGCACCGGTACCTGCGACAAGGCGGGCCGGTACTGGCTGGTCGTCCAGCGCAAGGCCCCCAAGGGCTCGGACGCAGCGCGCTGGCCGATGGAGCTGACGTTTCACGTGGAACCACCGCTGACGAAGGGCGTCACCCCCGCGCAGTCGGAGCCCGAGTACGGAGCGGGCGGGAAGGACGCGACCCTGCCCACCACCGCGCCCCGGGACGTCACCGGCGGCACCGGCTTCAACGACGCACGCATCCTGCACCCCGGCGTCTGGCGGGACAGGATCCTTCCGGCGCAGACCCTTTGGTACAAGATGCGGGTCGGCTGGGGCCAGCAGCTGCGCTACGACGTGGAGTTCGCCAACGAACCGACGGTCAGGGGCCACAGCGCCGCCCTCTCCTCCGGCGGCACCCAGGTCTACACGCCGTTCCGCATCCCGGTCGGCAGCGGCACCGGTGAGTTCGACCCCTCGGTCCCGTACGACGGCCGGCCGGCCGCACTCAAGATGGGCACGGTCCCGGTCGCGTGGACCAACCGCTACGAGAACCACCCCAACGTCATTCCCGTGCACCAGAGGGGCGACTTCTACATCGCCGTGACGCTGGGCGCCAAGGCCGCCGAGATCGCCCAGAACCCGCGTATCGGGGTGGTGCTGCGGGTCGCGGTGCTGGGCAAGGAGAAGGGCGGCCCCGAGGCGGGCGCGGGCACGGTCAGCGGTGCCGCCGCCGAGCGAACTCCCGGGGCCCGGGCGGACGGTGCGTCACAGGACGTTGGAGGATGGTCCACAGCACGCGTGGTGGCCGTAGCCGTCGGTGCGGTGGGGGTCCTGATGCTGGCCGGTCTGGCACTGGCCTACGTAGGGGCCCGCCGGAAGTCGGCGGTCCGCGGCGGGGATTCGGATCCGATGAGGGGTGGCTCGTGGTGACCGGACGCACGGCGAGGCGGACCGTGTTTCACGTGAAACATGGCGGACGGGCGGTCGCCGCGCTGGCGGCGCTGGCCGCGGTGGCCGTACTTCCCGGGACGGTGGGCGTGGCCGCGGCCGCGACCGTGCCCGGCTACCGGATGGCGGACGACGCCACGGCGGTCAAGGGCACCGCCAGCCGCGCGGACGCCCCCGCGCTCAAGCCCGGGCTGCACACCGACACCCTCCGGCGCGGCCAGCAGAAGTACTACGCGGTGACCCTCGACGCCACGACCAACGCCTACTTCTCGGTGGTCGCCGCGCCCCGGCCGGGCACCAAGATCGAGGACTACAAGGACCAGTTCACCGTCAGCGTCCAGGACAGCAGCGGCCAGCCCTGCGGCACGGATGCGACACCGTCCTTCCACGGCGGCGGAATGGCCTATCCGATCGCCGACTACGCCACCCGCCGCATCGGCAGCGACCGCACCCAGTGCCAGGAGCCCGGGCCGTACTTCGTCGTCCTCACCCGGGAGGGATCGCAGACCTCCGGGCCCGACGCCTGGCCGGTCGAGCTGGACTACCTGCAGGAGCCTGCGGTCAAGGGCAGTGCCCCCGCCCGCCCGGCGCCGGGCTCCTGGTCCACCGCCACGCCCCCGGCGCGTACCGACACCACCAAGCGCCGGGCCAAGGGCGGCACCAGCTTCAACGACGCGGGCTCGGTCGCCGCCGGGGTGTGGACGGACCACATCGAGCCGGGCGAGACCCGCTTCTACCGCGTTCCGGTGGACTGGGGCCAGCGGCTCAACCTCAGCGCGGAGCTGCCCAACTCGGCCACCGGGAAATCGCGTTTCCTCGCCAACGCGCTCGGGCTGAGCGTCTACAACCCGGCCCGTGGTGCGGTCGGCAACGACAGCTTCGTCGCGTACGACAACGGGGCCGCCGCGAAGAAGTTCACCGCGCCGGTCGATTACGGCAACCGCTTCAACCCGACCGACGCGGTCAGCGCGATGCGCTTCGCCGGCTGGTACTACCTGGAAGTGAGCCTCAACCCCCACACCGCCCCGTACTTCCCCAAGGGCGCCGACCTCACGCTCCGGGTGGACGTCCGCCAGAGCCCGAAGCCGGGCCCCGCATACGCCTCCCCCAGCAAGGACTTCTCCGTCACGCCCGACGACCAGGAGGCGGCGCGGAACGGCCGCAGCGCACAGGCGGCCTCGGCGCGGAGCGGCACCCTGATGGCGGTCGCGTACGCCGGGATCGGCACGGGCGTGGTGCTGCTGACCGGGCTCGGGGCGTGGACGCTGGTGGCCCGGCGGTCCGCGGCGGCTGGTCCGCAGGTTCAACGCACGCCGGAAAGCCGGCCGTTCGGGCCACCTCGGGGCCGGTAGGCCGGGGTGGCCGGCGGGGTGGGGCGCGGTCTCAGGCGGTGAGAAGCGCCCAGACGCCGACCGCGATGCACAGCAGCGCCACGATCAACACCGGGACCGCGACCTTCGGGGGCGGTCCCGGTTTGCGGTACGGGGCGGGCGGCGCCACGGCCGGAGCGACGACCGGCATGCCGGCCGGCGGCTGCCCGGGAACCGGGTGCGGGCCCGCCGTGTAGGGACGGGTGGCGGCCGCCTCGGGCCGGACCGTGGCGGTGGGTTCGTACGCCGGCACCGGAGGCGGCGGGGGCACCACGGGGACCGGCTGGGGCAGGGGAGCGGGCGTCGGCGGGGTGGACGGCTCCGGCGGGGTGCGCGGCTCCGGCGGGGCGAGCGGGAAGCCGTCGGTGCCGGTGAAGAAGCCGCGCCCGGCCGTCCCAGGGTCGGTGAAGGAGCCGCGCCCGGCCGTCCCGGGATCGGTGAGGGAGCCGCGCCCGGCCGTCCCGGGATCGGTGAGGGAGCCGCGCCCGGCCGTCCCGGGATCGGTGAGGGAGCCGCGCCCGGTCGTCGTGGAACCGGTCGTGCCGGTGCCGGCCGCCGCGGGTCCGCCGTCCTGCGTGGGCTCGTCCGGCCCGCCGGTCGCCAGCGGCCCGTCCGGTCCGAACCCGGCCGGAAGCGGCCCGATGTGGTCGAAGACCTCGACGACCTCGTCCTCGACCGTTACCTCCGGCAGCAGCTCGACCACCGACAGGATCGCCTTGCGCGCCCCCGTGGCCGTCTTGAACCGGGCGTCCGGGTTCGGGTGCACCAGGGACGCCAGCACCTGCCACAGCGGCTCCGGTACGCCCTCGGGCGCGCTCGGGATCCCGTCGGCGAAGTGCCCGATCAGCGCCTCGGGATCCGGTTTGACGCCGGTGAGCAGATAGATCGCGACCAGCCCGACGGCGAACAGGTCGCCGGGGAAGTCCGGTTCGGCGCCCAGCAGCTGCTCCGGTGCGAAGTAACCGGGCGTCCCCACCACGTAGTTGGCCTCGGTGAGCCGGGGCTCGCCCTTGCGCATCGCGATGCCGAAGTCCGACAGCCGCAGATGCGGGCGGCCGGTGCCGGTGGCCTCCAGCAGGATGTTCGCCGGCTTGATGTCGCGGTGCACCACGCCCTCGGCGTGCACCGCGGTCAGCCCGGCCAGCAGCTGGTCCAGCAGCGTGCACACGAACCGCGCCGGCAGGGGCCCGTAATCACCGGTCAGATGAGCCAGCGAACCGCCGCTCACCAGGTCCATGGTGAACAGCACCTTGTCGTCGTCCGCCGCCCAGCTCGCCGGGGCCAGCACGTGCGGATGGTCGATCCTCATGGCCTGTTCGCGGACGAAGCGCAGCAGCGTGTGCGCATCGCTCTGCTGGAGCACCTTCGCCGCCACGTAGCGCCGCCGCCGGTGGTCCCAGGCACGCCAGACCGCGCCCACCCCGCCGCGCCCGATCGGGTCGATCAGCTCGTACCGGCCGGCGAAGATCTCACCCATTGCGCCCCGTCCGCTTCTTGGCCCGCGAAAGTCCCCTGTGGCTAACTCTGGTGCGCCTCATAGTGGGCGACCGCGTCCGCGGTGCGACCGGCACCGTAGACCCGGAGGAACTCTGCCAGTTCGGGGTGAGTGGGGGCGAGGGTGTTCGCCGCATCGATGATGTCCCCGGCGTCGGAGACCGAGCGCAGCAGCGACTGGATCTCGCGGACCACCCGGCGGACCGTGGTCGCCCCCGTCGACGACGTCTGCTGCGCGGTGTTGTTGAGCACCGAGCCGCCGGCCGTCTTCTTGATCTCTTCCATGCGGTCGGTGGCCTCGGCGGCGCTGATGCTGCCGTCCGCGACCTGGCCCGACAGCTCCTGCAGCGCCTGGACCCGCTGCACCACGGCCGGGTTGCCTATCTTCGCCCGCTGCCCGCTCATCAGCTGGGAGAGCATCGGGGCCGAGAGCCCGAGCACGGCGGCGAGCCGGGCCTGGTTGAGACCGAGGTCGTCGATGAGTCGGCGGAACAGCGCGCCCAGAGGCTCCCCGTACCAACTGCGCTGCAGCTCCCGGGCTCGCGCGGTGGCTTCCTGCTGTGCTGCGTCCATGCCGTCTCCCCTGTCTCCCCGATCGCTTCGCTGCCGCGAATCTCGCGAAGCATCCTACGGAGAGCGACGGTGTGCGGCGATACCCGGTCGGGAAAGCGCCCGGACACCGGGTACCCTGGTGCGCGAAGGGGCCTTAGCTCAGTTGGTAGAGCGCTGTCTTTGCATGGCAGATGTCAGGGGTTCGACTCCCCTAGGCTCCACTCCTCAAGCCCTTCCGGTCGGCGTCATCGCTGGTCAGAAGGGCTTTTTGCTGCGCTTGGGACTGACGGGCCATCACCGTGTCCCCGTTCGGGGCCCGCGGCCGCCGGCAGGCGAACGGGCCGCGCCCGCCGCCCCGCGGACGGGGTGGGGACGCGGCCCGGTGTGCTGTGGCGGTGCCCGGCGTCAGGCCGTGCCGCCGCCGCCTCGTTCATCGGCCTCTTCCTGCTTGGCCTGGACCTCTGGGTCGAGCGAGGCACCCTCGCTGCCGTCGACCGCGCTCAGCCGGCCGCGGTCGCCGACCTCGGTGGGGGCCGGCGGCTCGACCAGCCAGTCGGGGTTGGCCTGCTTGTCCCACCACTTCCATGCGGCGACCGCACCGGCGGCCAGGATGCCGAGCACCGCGAAGCGCTTGGCGGCCTTGCCCCGCCGGGCGCGGCGGCGGTGCTTCTTCTGCAGCCTGGCGATCTCCTTGGCGGTCACCTGGCCGCGCAGTGCCGCGAGCGCGGCGGTACCGCGGGCCACGGCTTCCTCACGTACCGGATCGGTCGCGGCGCGGGCACTGCTCACGGCGTGTTCCAGCCGCGGCGCGGTGTAGTCGGCGGCCTGGCGGGCCGCCTTGCGGGTCCGGCGCGCCGCCCGGTTCGCCGCCGCGTCCACCTTGGGCGGCAGGGCGCCGCGGGCGTGCTCGATACGCGGATGCAGATGGGCGTCGTACTGCACACGGGCCTGGTGGGCGGCTTCGGCCACCTTGGGGGCCATGCGCGTACGGGCCTCGTGCGCGTAGTGCACGGCGGCGTCCTTGGCCGTACCGGCATACGGAGCCACCGCCTCCGCGGCGTGCCGCACGCTGTCCCTGGCCGAACTGGTCGCGGTGCGCACGCTGTCCTTGCGGGTCACGGGATCCTCCTCCTCGGTGGCGTGTCCGGGGCTCGGGGGGTCGGTTCCCCTTGTCTGCTATGTCGCCTGTCCACCCGTTGGAAGATCATGCCCGCTCGCGCGACATACGGCATGTGCGAGGTGGCATACGGGTCAATACCGGACACTTCGGAGCTCTGTGGACGACGATGCCACGCTTTGCCGCCTGCCGCGCCCGAAATCAGTGCGAAGCCCGGTAAGAGGTGGTGGTCCGGCGACGGGAGGGGCACTTCGTGCGAGGATCGGGGGCCCGTCAGCAAAGACTCATGGAAGGTTGATCGTGGCTGAGCAGCTGTACGCCACCCTGAAGACGAACCAGGGCGACATCGAGATTCGGCTCCTGCCGAACCACGCACCCAAGACGGTCAAGAACTTCGTCGAGCTCGCCAAGGGTGAGCGGGAGTGGACGAACCCGGAGACCGGGGAGAAGACCACCGCTCCGCTGTACGACGGCACCGTCTTCCACCGGGTGATCAGCGGCTTCATGATCCAGGGCGGCGACCCGCTGGGCAACGGCACCGGCGGCCCGGGCTACGAGTTCGGCGACGAGTTCCACCCCGACCTGGCCTTCGACAAGCCCTACCTGCTGGCCATGGCCAACGCCGGCCCGGGCACCAACGGCTCCCAGTTCTTCGTCACGGTCTCCCCGACCGCCTGGCTGACCGGCAAGCACACCATCTTCGGTGAGGTCAGCAACGAGGCGAGCAAGAAGGTGGTGGACGCCATCGCCACCACCCAGACCAACCCGCGCACCGATCGTCCGGTCAAGGACGTGGTGATCGAGTCGGTGGTCGTCGAGACCCGCTGACCCGCGGCGCGCCCGGGCGCGGCCCGGGAACCATTGCGCCCCGCCTGGACGTACATCAAGCGGGGCGCGCAGCATGTCCGGGGTGGTGGTCGGGTGACGGGCGGGCGGGGCGGTGTGTTGTGATGCCCGTGTTTCGACGCCGCCCGGCGGACGTGGAAGAGGACGAGGGGACCGATGGACCAGGTGCCAGGCAGCCCGCAGGAGCCGCAGGACGCGCACGGCGATGACGGCCTGCCCGGCTGCTACCGCCATCCGGACCGCCCGAGCGGCATCCGCTGTACCCGCTGCGACCGCCCGGTCTGCCCCGAGTGCATGGTCAGCGCCTCGGTGGGGTTCCAGTGCCCGGACTGCGTACGCGGCGGCAGCGGCACCGGCCACTCCCCGCGGGCGACCGCCCCGCGCACGCTCGCGGGCGGCGCGGTCGCGACCGACCGGCGGCTGGTCACCAAGATCCTGCTGGGACTGAACGCCGCGGTGTTCGTGGCCGTGCTGGCGACCGGCGGCGAGACGAGCCCGCTGCCCGACCGGCTCGACCTGCTGGGCCTGGCCGCCGACCCGATCCGCTATCAGCTCGTCGGGGTCGCTGCGGGCGAGTGGTACCGCCTGCTGACCGCGATGTTCCTGCACCAGCAGATCGCGCACATCGCGTTCAACATGCTCTCCCTGTGGTGGCTGGGCCCGCCGCTGGAGGCGGCGCTCGGCCGGCTGCGGTTCACCGCGCTGTACCTGCTCTCCGGTCTCGGCGGCAGCGCGCTGTCGTACCTCCTCGCCGCCCAGAACCAGCCCTCGCTGGGGGCGTCCGGCGCGATCTTCGGCCTGCTGGGGGCGACCGCGGTGCTGATGCGCCGGCTGAATTACGACATGAAGCCGGTGCTGATCCTGCTCGCCTTCAACCTGGGCTTCACGTTCCTGTGGCCGCACATCGCCTGGCAGGCGCACGTCGGCGGGCTGATCGTGGGCGCCGCGGTGGCGTTCGGGATGGTGCACGCACCGCGTGACCGCCGGAACGCGGTGCATGTGGCGACGTGTGCGGTGGCGGTGCTGGCGATCGCCGCGGTGGTGTGGGTACGGACCCTCCAGCTGCTGGGCTGAGGGGTCGTCCCCACACGTTGTCCACAGTGCGTGGCCGATCTTGTGCAAGCTGTGCGGAACTCTGCCTCCGGACCGCTCTGACCTGTGTTTCCGCAGGAAGAGCCATGGAGGGAGCGGCCGGGCCGGAGGGCCCGGCCGATCACACCGGCGTCAACCGCCCGAGGGTTATCCACAGATCTTCTGAAGTTTTCCCCGGCTGTGGATAACCGTGTGGATGGCCTTGGGCAGGGCTTGCGCTACTTCCACTGAGTGGATACGCCGAAGCCCACCGCGATGAAGCCGAAACCGCAGACGATGTTCCAGTTGCCCATGGCCGCGATCGGCAGATCGCCCTCGGACACGTAGAACAGCACGATCCACACAAGACCGATCAGGAACATCGCCAGCATCACCGGCGCCACCCAACCCCGACCGGAGTTCATCTTCAGGTTGGTGGTCTTCGCCGGCGGCGGCGTGAAATCGTCCTTTTTGCGGATCCGTGACTTCGGCACGAGGAACTCTCCTGTCGATGCGCTGCGGTGTGCGCCGGGCGCGGACGCGGTGGGGTCGGATTCCTTTCCCGGGCGTCCGTTAGCGTAGTGCTTCCGCGGCGTCGTAAGGAGTAAGGGTACGTTGAGCAATCCCGCCGACCCCTCCGGCCTTCCCCGCCGTGCCCGTCTGCGGCCCGTCCGGCTGCTGACCCTCGTGGTCTTCGCCCTCGCCGGGCTGCTGTTCTGGCTGAGCTTCGACACCGCGCGGGGCACCAATCTGCGCTCCGACGACTCCATGCTGCGCCTTTCCGACCTCATCCAGGAACGCAGCCACAAGAACGGCGTCCAGGACGACCGCAACGCCACCCTGCGCGGGGAGGTCGACGCCCTCGCCCGGCGCGACAACGGCAGCTCCGCCGCCGAGGACGCCAAGCTCCGGGCGCTGGAGAAGAGCGCCGGCACCAAGCAGGTGTCCGGACAGGGCGTGACGGTCACGCTCATGGACGCCCCGCCGAACGCCACCGCCAAGATCCCCGGCGTCCCCGAGCCGCAGCCCAACGACCTGGTCATCCACCAGCAGGACCTCCAGGCCGTGGTCAACGCCCTGTGGCACGGCGGCGCCAAGGGCATCAAGGTCATGGACCAGCGGCTGATCTCCACCAGTGCGGTCCGCTGCGTCGGCAACACCCTGATCCTCCAGGGGCGGGTCTACTCCCCGCCGTACAAGATCACCGCGGTCGGCGACCGCGAGGCGCTCAACAACGCGCTGACCGCCTCCCCCGCCATCCAGAACTACCTGCAGTACGTCAACGCCTACGGCCTGGGCTGGAAAGTCGACCAGCGCGAGGCGGTGACTCTGCCCGGCTACTCCGGCACAGTGGATCTCCACTACGCACAGCCTGTGAAGCCGTAAGCCGTGCCCGCGGGCCGGCGGGAGGGCGGGCCGGATGACACTGCGGAGCCGGACAGCGGCGCGATGGATCGTACGGACGCTCAGCGAGATCTGCCTCACCGCCGGCGCACTGATCGTCCTCTTCGTGGTCTACCTGCTCTTCTGGACCGGCGTACGGGCCGACAGCGCCATGGACGGCGAGATCGGCGAGCTCCACGACCGGTGGTCGTCCACAGCGGCGGCCGCCCCCGACCGCACGCCGCCGCCCGGTAAGAGCCCCACCTCGGCCCCACCGCCCCGCCGTTACCGGTCGGGCGACTCCTTCGCCGTGATGTACATCCCGCGCCTCGGCGCCGACTGGGCCAAGCCCGTCCTGGAAGGCACCGCGACCGGCACCCTCCAGCGCGGCCTCGGCCACTACGCCCGCACCGCACGCCTCGGCGGCCTCGGCAACTTCGCCGTCGCCGGCCACCGCCGCACGTACGGCGATCCGTTCAAGGACTTCCCCGAACTGCGGCCCGGGGACGCCGTGGTCCTGACCGACGGCACGACCTGGTTCACCTACCGCATCGACAACCGCCCCTACACGACGCTGCCGGGCGACATCGGCGTGATCGACCCGGTGCCGCGGAAGTCCGGCTTCAACGGCCCGGGCCGCTACCTCACGCTGACCACCTGCGAACCGGAGTGGGGGCACAGCCACCGGCTGATCGCCTGGGCCCACCTCGATGCCACCCAACCCGTCGCCCAGGGAAGGCCGTCGGCTTTGACCGGCTGACCCACCCGCCCCCGCCCTCGCCCCTTACTCTGGTGTCGCAATCGACATCGTCATCGGCATCGGCAAGGGGACAGCGACAGCATGTACGGCTGGATCTGGCGGCATCTGCCGGGCAACACATGGGTCAAGGCGCTGATTTCCGTGGTGCTCGTACTGGCGGTCGTCTTCGTACTCTTCCAGTACGTCTTTCCGTGGGCGGAGCCGCTGCTGCCCTTCAATGACGTCACTGTCGACGAAGGGATGGCTGCCCTCTGATGACCGCACGGATTCTCGTCGTCGACAACTACGACAGCTTCGTCTTCAACCTCGTCCAGTACCTCTACCAGCTCGGTGCCGAGTGTGAGGTGCTGCGCAACGACGAGGTCGCGCCCCGGCACGCCCAGGACGGCTTCGACGGCGTACTGCTCTCGCCTGGACCCGGTACGCCCGAGCAGGCCGGCGTCTGCGTCGACATGGTCCGGCACTGCGCGGACACCGGCGTCCCGGTCTTCGGCGTCTGCCTGGGCATGCAGTCGATGGCGGTGGCCTACGGCGGGGTCGTGGACCGTGCGCCGGAGCTGCTGCACGGCAAGACCTCCCTCGTCGAGCACGGCGGCAAGGGCGTCTTCGCCGGACTGCCCTCGCCGTTCACCGCGACCCGCTACCACTCGCTGGCCGCCGAACCCGCCACCGTCCCGGACGCGCTGGAGGTCACGGCCCGCACGCACGACGGCATCATCATGGGCCTGCGGCACCGCCAACTCCCGGTCGAGGGAGTGCAGTTCCACCCCGAGTCGGTGCTCACGCAGTGGGGGCACCGGATGCTGGCCAACTGGCTCGTCGAATGCGGCGACGCAGGAGCAGTGGAGCGCTCGACGGGGCTTGCCCCGGTGGTCGGCAAGGTCGGCGCGTGACCGACCTACGCCCCGAGCGTGAAGGGAGACCCTACGAGCCGCACGGGCCGGAAGAGCCGTACGCGCCGCAGGACCCGTACGGGCCCCCGGACCCGCTCGGGCAGCCCGATGCGTTCGAGGCGGCGGTGGGCCGGCTCAGCGACCCGCTGAACGACCCGCTGCCTGGCCAGGACGCGCCGCCGCCCGGCACCGGCCGACGGCGGCGCCATGCGGCGCCACCGGCCGACGAGGGGCCGTCCTCGCCCTGGTTCCGCCCCCACCAGGAGCCGCAGCCCCCGTCCCCGCCCCGGCCCGACCCCGGGACGCCGCGGTCCTACGGCCCGGACCCCGCCGCCTACGGCCAGGCGTACGGCCCCCGCACCCGGTCCGGCGGCCCCGCCCCAGCCCCCGCCGCGCCCGAACCGATACCCGGGCCGCAGACCGCAGCCGCGCCCCCGGCGGCGCCTGCCCCCGCCCCGGCCGCTCCCGCCGCGCCTGCTCCCGCCCCGATGCCGCGGCGGGACGACGAGACCATGGCCCTGCGCCAGGCGGAAAAGCCCGGGTCGGCTGGCCGGAACGCCGTTTCACGTGAAACCGACGTCGTTTCACGTGAAACAGGAGCCGGTGTTTCACGTGAAACCACGTCCACGGCGTCCGGGTCGGCCGCGGCAGAGACGCCCGTGCCCGGCGGTCGCGCGGCCCGCCGTAAGGCCGCTCAGGAGGCCGCCAGGAGAGGCGGCCGGCGCGGCCGTCACAGCGGCGCTGCCCCCGCCGCCGCTGCCACGGCCTCCTCCGAACAGGCGCGTCCCCTCTCCCGCGTGGAAGCCCGCCAGGCCGCCCGCGCCGCGAAGGACAGCCCCAGCCTGATCGCCAGCCGCGCCCTGGGCGAGGCGTTCATCACCCTCGGCGTGCTGATGCTGCTCTTCGTCACCTACCAGCTGTGGTGGACGAACGTACGGGCCGAGGAGGAAGCCGGCGGCGCCGCCACCAACCTTGAGCACGAGTGGAACAAGGGCGGCGCGGAGAAGAAGAACCTCGCCGTCGGCGAGCGCTTCGGGATCATGTACATCCCCAAGCTCGATGTGAAGGCGCCGATAGCGGAGGGCACCGACAAGCACTCCGTGCTGGACCACGGCATGGTCGGTCACTACGACAAGAGCAGCGGGATCAAGACCGCGATGCCCTGGGACAAGAAGGGCAACTTCGCGGTCGCGGCCCACCGCAACACCCACGGCGAGCCGTTCCGCTACATCAACCGGCTCGTCAAGGGCGACAAGGTCATCGTCGAGACGAAGGCCGCGTACTACACGTATGAGATGGAGAGCGTGCTCCCGCAGACGTCGCCCAGCAACACCAGCGTGATCACGCCCGTACCGCCCGGCTCGGGCTTCACCAAGCCCGGCCGCTACATCACCCTGACGACCTGCACCCCGGAATTCACCAGTACCTTTCGGTTGATCGTCTGGGGCAAGATGGTCGACGAGCGGCCGCGGAGCAAGGGCAAACCGGAAGCGCTCGGCGGCTAGAAAACAAGAGGGGTGCTACGCGGTGACTGCAACCGGAACCGACGAAGAGAGCGACCGGTCCGCGCCGCCCTCGCCACCGCACCGGGTGCGCCGGACCATCGCGTCCGTCGTCAGCGTCATCGGTGAACTGCTGATCACCACCGGCCTGATCCTGGGCCTGTTCGTCGCGTACTCGCTGTGGTGGACCAACGTCCTCGCCGACCGCGAGGCGCACCAGCAGAGTGACCAGGTGCGCCGGCACTGGGCCAGCAGCGGCCCCAAGGGGCCCGGCGCGTTGGACACCAAGGACGGCATCGGCTTCCTGCACGTCCCCGCGATGGACAACGGCGAGGTGCTGGTCAAGAAGGGCACCAGCACCGAGGTCCTCAACGAGGGCGTGGCCGGCTACTACACGAAGCCGGTCAAGTCGGCGCTGCCGCAGGACAAGAAGGGCAACTTCACCCTCGCCGCGCACCGCGACGGCCACGGTGCGAAGTTCCACAACATCGACAAGCTCAAGGACGGCGACCCGGTCGTCTTCGAGACCAAGGACACCTGGTTCATCTACAAGGTCTTCGCGGTCCTGCCCGAGACGTCGAAGTACAACGTCGACGTCCTCAACAAGGTCCCCAAGGAGTCCGGCAAGCACCGGGCCGGCCGCTACATCACCCTGACGACCTGCACCCCCGTCTACACCTCGACCTACCGCTACATCGTCTGGGGCGAGCTGGAGCGCACGGAAAAGGTCGACGCGGACCGCACACCGCCGAAGGAACTGCGCTAGCCGCACACGGCCCGCCACGGCCCCGTACCGCCCAGCCGGCACACGACGAAGCCCCGGCCGCCCTCCACGGGCTGCCGGGGCTTCCTCGTCGTGCTGTACGGCTGTCAGCCGAACGGTCCGCCGATGAACCCGCCGCCGTTGTCACCGCCGTTGTCGCCGCCCCCACCGGCGGTGGTCAGCGTCACGGTGGTGGACTTCGGGTCGGACGGGGTGTTCGGCGCCGGGTCCTGGTTGATCACCCGGGCGTTGTCGTCCTGCGGCCCGTTGATCTGGATGTTGGTGAAGCCGGCCTGCTGCAGCGCCTTCTTCGCGTCCTTCAGCTTCTGGGTCCGCACCTCCGGCACCTGGACCTGCGCGGCTGCCTTGCCGATCACGAGGTTGACCGTGGAGCCGCTCTTGGCCGGGGTGTTGCCCGCCGGGGTCTGGTCGATCACCTTGCCGACCTGGCTCGGGTCGGGGGCGTCCTGCTCGGTCTTGGTGACGTTGAAGCCCAGGTCCTTCAGCTGCTTCTCGGCCGCCGCCGCGTCCTGGCCCTTGACGTCCGGCACGCCGGTCTTCTGGATCTCCTTGGCGACGGTGAGGGTGATCTCGGTGTCCTTGGTCGCCTTGCTCTGCCCGTCAGGGTTCTGCTTGATGACGGTGCCCGGCGAACGGTCGGACTCCTCGTCGACCCGCCTGACGTTCTGGAACCCCTTGTTGTGGAGCTCCCGCTCGGCTTCATCGAACTGCAAGCTCTTGACGTCGGGGACCGGCACCTTCGCCGCCCCCGCGCAGATCGTCACCGTGATCGTGTCGTTCTTGGCGATCTGGACGCCGGCCTCCGGGGTCTGGGAGGTGACCTGGTTCTTCTTGACGTTGGTACAGGGCTTGCGGCCGGCCGATTCGACCTTGAAGGAGCTGTTCACCCCGGACTGCTTGGCTTCCTTCAGCGTCCTGCCGACCAGGTTCGGGGCGTCGAACTTGGCGTCCTGCTTGCTGCCGGTGAACATCGCCTTGCCGATGAAGATCGCGCCGACCAGGACCAGCACCGCGGCCAGGACCAGCAGGATCGTCGAGACGTTGCTCTTCTTCTGGCCGCCGCCGCGGCGCCGGTCGGCCCGCTCGTCGTAGCCGTGGGCGCCGTCGTCCGGGTTCATCGGCGGGAGCATCGTGGTCTGGCCCGCCGGGTCCTGCGCCCGCAGCATCGTCGTGGGCTGGTCCTGGTCGTAACCGGCCGCGCCCATCGCCGAGGCCGCCGCGACCGGCTGGCCCTCCAGCGCCGCCTCGATGTCGGCGCGCATCTCGTCCGCCGACTGGTAGCGGTAGTCCGGGTCCTTGACCAGCGCCTTCAGGACGATCGCGTCCATCTCCGGCGTGATCTCGGGGTCGAAGTTGCTCGGCTTCTGCGGCTCCTCGCGGACGTGCTGGTACGCCACCGCGACCGGCGAGTCACCGACGAACGGCGGCCGCACGGTCAGCAGCTCGTACAGCAGGCAGCCGGTGGAGTACAGGTCGGAGCGGGCGTCGACCTGCTCGCCCTTGGCCTGCTCCGGCGAGAGGTACTGCGCGGTGCCGATGACCGCCGCGGTCTGCGTCATCGTCATGCCGGCGTCGCCCATCGCGCGGGCGATGCCGAAGTCCATGACCTTGACCTGGCCGGTGCGCGTCAGCATGACGTTGGCCGGCTTGATGTCGCGGTGGACGATCCCGGCCCGGTGGGAGTACTCCAGCGCCTGGAGGACCCCGATGGTCATCTCCAGCGAACGCTCGGGCAGCAGCTTTCTTCCGGAGTGCAGCAGCTCACGCAGCGTCGATCCGTCGACGTACTCCATGACGATGTACGGGATCGAGACACCGTCGACGTAGTCCTCGCCGGTGTCGTAGACCGCGACGATCGACGGATGGTTCAGCGAGGCGGCCGACTGGGCCTCACGGCGGAACCGGGCCTGGAAGGACGGGTCACGGGCGAGGTCCACCCGCAGCGTCTTCACAGCCACGGTGCGGCCCAGGCGGGTGTCATGCGCGAGGTACACCTCGGCCATGCCACCGCGGCCGAGCACCGAGCCCAGCTCGTACCGGCCGCCGAGGCGACGCGGCTCTTCCATAAGCTTCTCCAGCCCTCTCCGTCAGTCCCGACCGCACCCGTGTGTGTGGTCCGGCGGTGTGCTGTCCGAGCTACCGTACCCGGCACGCCCTACCGGACCGGGCCGGAGCCGCAACCTGATATGCGACCGGTATTGGCATGGCCCGGGTCACTTCTCGCCTTCGAGCACCGCTTCCATGACGCGCTTGGCGATCGGAGCGGCGAGCTTTCCACCCGCGATGTCGTTGCGCAGGGTGTCGGATCCCTCAATGACCACGGCGACCGCGACGGGGGTGCCCTTGTCGGTCTTCGCGTAGGAGATGAACCAGGCGTACGGGTTGTCCTTGTTGTTCTCACCGTGCTGTGCGGTACCGGTCTTACCGCCGACGGTGACGCCCTGGATCTGCGCGTTGGTTCCCGTGCCCTCCTTGACCACGGTCTCCATGATGCTCTGGACCTTCTGGGCGTTCTCCGGGCTCAGCGGCCGGCTCATCTCCTGCGGCGTGTGCTGCTGCACCACGTTGAGGTTCGGCGCGACCAGCGAGTCGACCATGTACGGCTTCATCAGCTTGCCGCCGTTGGCGACCGCGGAGGCGACCATGGCCATCTGCAGCGGGGTGGCCCGGTTGGATGCCTGGCCGATGCCCGCCATCGCGTTCTGCGGCCGGTTGTCCGTCGGGTAGATGCTCTCCGCGGCGCGGACCGGGGTGTCGATCTTGGCGTTGTTGAAGCCGAACTTCTCCGCCTCGGCCTTCATCTTCTTGTTGCCGAGGTCCGCGCTGATCTTGCCGAAGACGGTGTTGCAGGAGTACCGCAGCGCCTGCCGCAGGCTGGCGTTCTCACACGGGATGCTGCCCTCGTTCTTCAGCTCGATGCCCGAGGTGTCGGGCAGCGTGTACGGAAGTGGCGAGCGGGTGTCGGCATCGACGTCGGTGTAGAGCCCGTTCTCCAGCGCCGCCGAGGCCGTGACGACCTTGAAGGTGGAGCCCGGCGGGTAGGTCTGGCGCAGCGCCCGGTTGAGCATCGGCTCGTCGGGGTTGTTCTTCTTCAGCAGCGCGTTGTACGCCTCGGCGTCCTTGTCGCTCATCCCGGCGAAGGTGGACGGGTCGTACGACGGGGTGCTGGCCAGCGCCAGGATCGCGCCGGTCTCCGGGTTGATCGCGGCGACCGCGCCCTTGCTCTTGCCGAGCCCGTCGAAGGCGGCCTTCTGGGCCTTGGCGTCCAGCGTGGTCACCACGTTGCCGCCCTTCTGCTTGCTGCCGGTGAACATGTCCACCGTGCGGCTGAAGAAGAGCCGGTCGTCGGTGCCGCTGAGGATGCCGTCGTTGAGCTTCTCCAGCTGGTTGGCGTCGAACGCCTGCGAGGCGTAGCCGGTGACCGGCGCCCACATCTTGCCGTTCTTGTACGTGCGCTTGTACTTGAAGTCACCGCTGTCGGTGGTCGTCGAGCCGGTGATCGCCTTGCCGTCGACGATGATGTTGCCGCGCGGCGTGCTGTAGCGCTCGATCGCGACCCGGCGGTTGTGCGTGTCGTTCTTGAGTTCGTCGCCCTTGACGAACTGCACCCAGTTGACGCGGACCAGCAGGGCGAGGACGAGCAGGCCGCAGAAGATCGCGACCCGGCGCAGGGGCTTGTTCACGGGCGGACCACCTGGGTCATCTCGGCGTCGGTGGACGGTGCGGGGGTCGGTGCCGGGCGGCGCGCGGTGTCGCTGATGCGCAGCAGGATGGCCACCAGCGCCCAGTTGGCGATGACGGAGGAACCACCCTGGGCCAGGAACGGCATCGTCATACCGGTCAGCGGGATGAGGCCGGTCACACCGCCGGCGACGACGAAGACCTGCAGCGCGAAGGCGCCGGACAGGCCGATCGACAGCAGCTTGCCGAAGGGGTCGCGGGCGGCCAGTGCCGTACGGATACCGCGCTCGATCAGCAGGCCGTACAGCAGCAGGATCGCCATCAGACCGGCCAGGCCGATCTCCTCGCCGACCGTGGCGAGGATGTAGTCGCTCTTGGGGGCGATACCGCCGATGAGCCGGGAGTAGCCCTGGCCCAGGCCCGAGCCGAGGATGCCGCCGGAGCCGAAGGAGTACATCGCCTGCGCGGTCTCGGTGACACCGCCGTTGAGCAGCTCCAGCGGGTTCAGCCAGTTGTGGACGCGCACCTGGACGTGGGACTCGAACGTGGCCACGGCGACCGCGCCGCCCGCGCTGAGCAGCAGACCGAAGACGATCCAGCTGGTCCGCTCGGTGGCGACGTACAGCATGATCACGAAGAGGCCGAAGAACAGCAGCGAGGTACCCAGGTCCGTCTCGAAGACCAGGATCATCAGGCTGAGCGCCCAGATGACGAGGATCGGGCCGAGGTCGCGGCCGCGCGGGAGGTACAGGCCCATGAAGCGGCGGCTGGCCAGCGCCAGCGCGTCCCGCTTCACCATGAGGTAGCCCGCGAAGAAGATCGCGATGATGATCTTGGCGAACTCACCCGGCTGCAGCGAACCGACACCGGGGATGGTGATCCAGATGCGCGCGCCGAAACGGGCCGGGAAGAAGATCGGCGCGATCAGCAGCACCAGCGCGACCACCATCGAGATGTAGGTGTAGCGCTGCAGGACGCGGTGGTCCTTGAGGAAGATCAGCACGCCGAGGAAGAGCGCGACACCCAGCGTCGACCACATCAGCTGCCCCGGCGCCATCGCACCGCCCAGCTGCGGGGTGCTGATCTGCGGCTCCTGGTCCAGGCGCCAGATGAACACCAGGCCCAGACCGTTGAGAAGCGTGGCGATCGGCAGCATCAGCGGGTCCGCGTACGGCGCCCACTTGCGTACGACGAGGTGGGCGACGCCGGCCAGCAGGCCGAGGCCCAGTGTGTAGCCGAGCACGCCGGCGGGCACGGCCTCTTCCTTGGCCAGCCCGACGTTGATGTACGCGAACACCGGGATGAGCACGGCGAAGACGAGCATCGCCAGCTCGGTGTTGCGGCGGCTCGGGGCTCCGATCGTGCCGATGGTGGTGGTGTTGGTGGTACTGCTCATGAGATGTACGGCCCCCTACGCCCTACTGCTGGGTGCTGCAATTCTTTTCCAGCTTCTGCTGCTCCTCGGAGGGGGCCTGGCTGGGAGTGGGTGTGGGAGTCGCGGACGCGGGCGCCGACAGCGCCCCCGCCGTACCGGTGCCGGGCTTGGTGGTCGGCGTACCGGGCTTGGTCGGCGTGCCGGGCTTCGTTCCGGGCTTGGCGGGCGTGCCCGCCTGGCCCTTGCCCTTGTTGCGCGCCGCTTCGCGCTCGGCGGCCTCCCGCTGCTCCTTGCTGCGGCAGGCGTTCGCCTGCTTGCTCAGCTCGGTGACCTTGTCGCCGCCCTGCAGGCGGCTGTCGACCGCGATCGTCTGCTTGACCTGGTTGCGCTGGTACAGCGGCAGGTACTTGAGTTCGATCTCGGGGTGGTCCTCGTCCACGGCATTGAGCTTGAACCAGGCGAGGTCCTGGCTGATGCCGCGGTACAGCGCGACGTGGTCGTCCTTGGCGCCGACGAAGTACTGGGTCTGCGTCCAGCGGTAGCCCGCGTAGAGCCCGCCGCCGACGACGGCCAGCGCCAGCACGCCGAACAGCGACCGCTTGAGCCACCGCCCGCGCTTGGGCTTGACGAAGTCCTCGTCCATGAACGCGCCGAAGGAGCCCGGCGGCGGACCGCCGACCTCCGGGTCGCCGCTTCCGGGCGGTCCGAAGGCACCACCGGGCGCGGACGGCTGCCCGCCCGGGCGGCCGAGCTCGGCCGCCCGGGCGGCCGGCGTCTGGAGCGTGCTGGGGTCGTTGAGCTGGTTCTGGTTCTCCGCGACGGCACCGACGATCACCGGGGTGTCGTTGAGCTGCCCGGCCATCGCGTCGTTGCCGTCCACGTCCAGGACGTCGGCGACGATGCAGGTGATGTTGTCCGGGCCGCCGCCGCGCAGCGCGAGCTGGATCAGCTCCTGGATCGTCTCGTGCGGCCCGTGGTAGCCGGCCAGCGTCTCTTCCAGCGTCTGGTGGCTGACGACGCCGGACAGCCCGTCCGAGCAGATCAGATAGCGGTCGCCGGCCCGCACCTCGCGGATCGACAGATCGGGCTCGACGTGATCACCGCTGCCCAGCGCCCGCATCAGCAGCGACCGCTGCGGATGGGTGGTGGCCTCCTCCTCGGTGATCCGGCCCTCGTCGACCAGCCGCTGCACCCAGGTGTGGTCCTGCGTGATCTGGGTCAGCACACCGTCCCGCAGCAGATACGCACGGGAGTCGCCGACATGCACCAGGCCGAGCCGCTGGCCGGTCCACAGCAGCGCGGTCAGCGTCGTCCCCATGCCTTCGAGCTGGGGGTCCTCCTCGACCATCACCCGCAGCTGCTCGTTGGCACGCTGCACGGCACTGCCGAGCGAGGTCAGGATGTCCGACCCGGGGACGTCGTCGTCGAGCTGGACGAGCGTGGAGATCACCTCGGAGGAGGCGACCTCACCGGCGGCCTGGCCGCCCATGCCGTCCGCGATGGCGAGCAGCCGTGGCCCGGCGTAGCCGGAGTCCTCGTTGCCCTCGCGGATCATGCCCTTGTGCGATCCGGCGGCGAAGCGCAGTGACAGACTCATGTGCACCTCACCCGTCGGCTCGGGGTACAGCCGGTCTCGCCTGGCCACACTGCCCACCCTCCGGTCGGGAGCACGCCAGGGTCCGCCGAGTGGACCGCCGCGGCTCGCTCGCTCCGCTCGCTCATTGTCGTACTACTTCCGCAGCTCGATGACGGTCTTGCCGATGCGGATCGGGGCTCCCAGAGGAATCGGTGTCGGGGTCGTCAGTCGGGTCCGGTCCAGGTACGTGCCGTTGGTGGAACCGAGGTCCTCGACGATCCACTGGCCGTCACGGTCCGGGTAGATCCTGGCATGCCTGCTGGACGCGTAGTCGTCGTCCAGCACGATCGTGGAGTCGTGCGCACGGCCCAGGGAGATCGTCTGGCCTTGGAGGGCGACGGTGGTGCCGGTCAGCGACCCCTCGGAGACCACGAGCTTCGTGGGCGCTCCGCGGCGCTGGCGGTTGCCGCCGCGGCCGCCTTCCTGGCGGCGCTGTTGTTGTTGCTGCTGCGGGGGCGCGGCCTGGCGCTGCGTACGGGCTTCCTGCCCGCCGCGCCGGGCGGCCCCGCGCTGCGTCACGCGGGTGCCGAACAGATCGCTGCGGATGACCTGAACGGCCACGATGACGAACAGCCACAGTACGGCGAGGAAACCCAACCGCATGACCGTGAGGGTCAGCTCTGACATTGCCCCCGCTTCACCCTTCGGCTTGCCGGTAAACGATGGTGGTACTGCCCACGACGATCCGCGAGCCGTCGCGGAGACTAGCGCGGGTGGTGTGCTGCCCGTCTACCACGATGCCGTTGGTAGAACCCAGATCCTGGATCGTGGGGGGCGTTCCGACCCGGATCTCACAGTGACGCCGGGAGACACCCGGGTCGTCGATCCGTACGTCAGCGTCGGTGCTGCGGCCCAGCACGAGCGTGGGGCGCGAGATCTGGTGGCGGGTGCCGTTGATCTCGATCCAGCGCCGGGTCTGCGCGTGCGGCTGCGGCCCTGCACCGGGCGGTGCCGTACGGGGTACGGGCTGTGCGCCGCCGGGGGGCGGGGACGAAGGCATGGGGGGCGGGCTCACGTGGCCGGCGCCGGGCCGCGGGCCCTGCGGGATCGCCGAGGCGCGCTGGGCGGCCGCCTGGCCCGGGTGCTCCTGGGACGTGCTGGAGGCGAGGGTGCGGCTGCGCACGCGGTACAGGCCGGTGTCGAGATCGTCGGCCTTCTCCAGGTGGACCTTGATCGACCCCATGAAGGTGTAGCGCTGCTGCTTCGCGTAGTCGCGGACCATGCTCGACAGCTCGTCGCCGAGCTGCCCGCTGTACGGGCTCAGCCGCTCGTAGTCGGGGGCGCTCAGTTCGACGATGAAGTCATTGGGGACGACCGTGCGGTCGCGGTTCCAGATGGTGGCGTTGTTGTCGCACTCGCGCTGCAGCGCACCGGCGATCTCGACGGGCTGCACCTCGGACTTGAACACCTTGGCGAAGGTGCCGTTGACGAGACCTTCGAGACGCTGCTCGAAACGCTTCAGTACTCCCACGGGGCACCTCCTTCCTCAGTCTTCGTCGGTGTCGTCCTGATCGGGTGGTCCTGATACTGCTTACTGATCGTATCCACGCCTTGGGAAATCGGCTGGTTCCCCTTTCCCGCCTTGAGGACGAGTGTCGCCTCTCACAGGGTTGCCTGGTGCCTGTCCGCTCCTTGCCCGCTGCTCGTGCACTGCGATCGTAGATGTGCCCCGATGACAGTGTCCCGCAACCGCCGACCACTCCGGGCGGCCGGGCCCGCCGTCGTGCGGGCCCCGGACACCCTGCCCGCCACGGGGCCCCGCACGCCACCTCGTGGTTCCGTCCGTCACCACACCGCCCCGCACGTCCCCTTTGGCGGTGCTGCATGTCACCTCGACGGCATCTCGCGGTGCCGCACGTCACCGCTCGCCGCATGTCACCTCGCGGTGCCGCACATCACCTTGCGGTGCCGTCTGTCGCCTCCTGGTTCCGTTCATGGTTCCGTCTGTCGTCCTACGGCACTCACGTCCTTGTACGGCGCTGCACGGGCCGGGGACCCCGTCCAGGTCCCAGGGGACCCGGGCGGGGAGGGGCCCGGGGGAAAGGCGTGTGAACCCACCCCAGCCAGCGTGCTAATGTTCTGGATGTCGGCAGGCGCTCGCACAAGACCCGGACAGAACAACCCGGATCGCGTGAGAGAATCAACCGGCAGCACCCATGCGCGGGTGGCGGAATAGGCAGACGCGCTGGATTCAGGTTCCAGTGCCCGAAAGGGCGTGGGGGTTCAACTCCCCCCTCGCGCACAGATGAGACCCCCGGTCTCCGGAGAAATCCGGAGACCGGGGGTCTTTCGTTGTTCCTGGGCACGTTGCCTTCCTCACATTGTTGCCTCGGTCACCTTCTCGGTTGGGGATGGGTGCTGGGTGGGGACTGGGGGGCTGAGTGGGGGCTCGGCGAGGACTGGGGGCAGCTTGTGTGGGCTGCGTCACGGTCGCGTCACGGCCCGCCGTTAGGAGTCCGCAGGGAGTCTGCAGGGACGCCGTTGAGGCGTGCGCAGGGAGCCCGCGGGGAGGCCGCAGGGATATGGCTTCGCGGGATTCGTCAGGGCTGCTGCTGTAGTGAGTCCGTCACGGCCGTGCGGAAGGCGCGGATCCGGGCCGTCTCGCGGGCGGGGTGGTGGACCAGGCCGAGGACCGAGTCGGGGAGTCCGGTCACGGGGACGAAGGCGAGGTCGCGCCGGCCGTGGTAGTCCGCGGTGGGCCGGCACAGCAGCATCGCCCCGCGTCCGGCCGCGGTGAGGGTGAGGCCCTCCTGGAGAGTGCTGATCCGCGGCCCGGCAGGTACGGGGCAGCCCTGGGGTGTGGTGGCCGGGGCGTGGACCGCGCGCCAGTAGGGCGGAGCCGGATCGTCCGGGGAGATCAGCGGGACGCCGGCAAGCTCCTCGGCGCCGATCGCGGTCCGGGACGCCAGGGGATGCCGTACGGACACCGCGAGGGTCTGCTGCTGGGCGGAGAAGACCGGGCCGAGGGCGAGGTCCGGCTCGGCCATGGGCAGCAGCGTCACGGCGACGTCGACCGCTCCGCTGCGCAGCGCACCGAAGGGGTCGCACAAGGGGATCTCGACGATTTCGGTGGCGCAACCGGGGTGGCGGCGCTGGAAGGTGTCGATGGCCCGCATGATCCGGTCGTCCGCGGTCCCCTGGAACCCGATCGTCAGCCGCCCTTCGACGCCCCGGGCGGCACTGCGGGCACGCTCCACGGTGGCGCGCAGGGCGTCGTACGCGGGGCGCAGCGACGTACGGAACTCCTCGCCGAGCGGGGTCAGCCGGACCCGGCGGCTGGTGCGGTCGACGAGGCGGGCGCCGATCCGTGACTCCAGGGAACGCAGCAGCTGGCTGACGCGGCTCTGCGAGACGTACAGCCGCTCGCCGGTGCGCCCGAAGTGCAGTTCCTCGGACAGCACGAGGAAGCACTCCAGCTCGCGGAGTTCGAGGCCGGGGGCAGCGGTCATGAGGTGTACCCACTCCTGGGAGCGATGGGGAGCGGCGGGGGCGTTGGTGCTCGTTGGGGATCGGTGGGGGCGTTGGGGATCGATGAGTCCTGCTCATAGAAGGGTGAGGAGTTGGCCGTTGTTCCCCGGGCGCCGTGCGCCTTGGCTGGGGGCATGACGAACAGTGAGGACGGGCCGGTGACGAGTCCGGGGGTGAGCCTGGGGATGAGTCCGGAGAGCTCCGGGGTGGGCCCGGCGATGGGGCACGTGGGGGTGGCTGCGGAGCAGCCCGTGACGGCGACGGGCGATGGTCAGCAACTCGGGGACCGGGGTGGGGAGTTGGGCGCCCAAGGGACAGCTGGGCGGGGTGGGGGCTGGCCGGCGGTGGCGACGCTGGCGGCGGCGACCTTCACGGTCGTCACGTCCGAGATGCTGCCCGTCGGGCTGCTGACCCCGATCGGCCGGGAGCTGCGGGTCTCGGACGGGACGGCGGGGCTGACGCTGACCGTGACCGGCCTGGTGGCCGCGGTGGCCGCGCCGGTGCTGACGCTGCTGGTGGGGCGGCGGGACCGGCGGGCAGTGCTGGCCGCCCTGATGGCCACGCTGACGGCGGCGAACCTGCTTGCCGCGTACGCCCCGAACATCGCGGTGCTGCTGGTGGCCCGGGTACTGGTGGGGCTGGGGATGGGCGGGGTATGGGCGATTGCGGCGGGGCTTGCGGTGCGGCTGGTGCCCACGCACCGGGTCGCGGCGGCCACGTCCCTGGTCTTCAGCGGGGTCGCGGCAGCCTCGGTGCTGGGGGTCCCGGCCGGTACGTCCCTGGGCCAATGGAGCGGCTGGCGCGCGGCGTTCATGGGGATGGCCGCGGTGTGCGCGGTGGTGGCGCTCGCGCTGACCGTCCTGCTGCCGCCGCTTCCGGAGCCCGCCGCGGTCCGCCTCGCCGGGGTACTCGGGCTCCTGCGCGGTGCGCCCGTACGGACGGGACTGCTGCTGGTGACGCTTCTGGTGACGGGCCATTTCGCGGCGTACACGTATGTGCGGCCGGTACTGGAGGACGTGGCCGGTGTGCAGCCGGGGCAGATCAGCACGCTGTTGCTGGCCTTCGGCCTCGCCGGTCTGGCCGGGAACTTCGGGGCGGGGGCCGGGGCGGCGCGGGCCCCGCGCGCGACGCTGGTGGTGATCTGCGGGGTGCTCGCCGGAACGGTCCTGCTGGTGCCGCTGCTGGGGCGGGGCACCGGGGTGGCCGGGCCGGGGGCCCTGATGGCCGTGGGGGGCCTGTTGGCCGTATGGGGCCTGTCTTACGGGGGTGTCTCGGTCAGCACCCAGACGTGGCTGATGGCGGCCGCACCGAGTGCGCGGGAGGCCGCCTCCGCGCTGTTCGTGGCGGTGTTCAACGGGGCCATCGCCCTGGGCGCCTTCCTGGGCGGCCGGGCCGCGGACAGTTGGGGGCCGGCTGGCGTGATGTGGCTGGGCGGCGCACTGGCGGCGGGGGCGCTGGTGACGGCGGGGTGGGGAAGGGGCCAGGAAGGGGATGGGGATGGGGATGGGGCCGGTGATTGGTGATGCGGCCGGAGAAGGGGATGGGGTGGGGAAGGGGCGGGGGGCTCTCCGTAGAGGGGCTCTTTCGTTGGCGAGCCCCCGCCGCGGGTTCCGGGCTCTGCGGCTTGCCCGGAGCCCGCGGCTGGATGGTCCCGTTCAGGGGTTCAGGGGTTCAGGGGCGGAGTGCTGGAGTTCTGGGGCTTGCGCCCGAGGTTTCGGTGCCCGGCTCCCGTTCTCAGGCGGCGAGGCGCGCGACGAGGGCCTTGGCCTTGGCCGCGGCGTCCTCGTGGGCCTTGTCGCGGGAGGTCTCGTACAGCGGCACCAGGTCGGCCATCGCCGGGTTGACGGGTGCCATGGTCAGCTCGGGGACGATGAACTCGACGTCCAGGCCCATGCCGCTGCCCAGTACGGCCTCCAGGTAGTTCTGCACGTACTCCATGCCCTCACGGGGCGTGCCCGGCGCGTACGAGCCGCCACGGCTGGCGACGACCGTGACGGGCGTCCCCTTGGCGGACGGCGCCTCGCCCGCGGTACGGCCCATGATGATCACCTGGTCGAGCCACGCCTTGAGCGTGGAGGGGATCGTGAAGTTGTACATCGGCGCGGCGATGACGACCGCGTCGGCCTGCTCCAGCTCCTCGGCGAGCTTGACCCGCACGGCAAACGCGGCCTGCTGCTCGGGGGTGTGGGAGGCCGGGTCGGAGAACGCGGCGGAGGCGGCGACGCCGTCGAGGTGCGGCAGCGGGTCGGCGGCCAGGTCGCGGTGGATGACGGTGCCCTCGGGGTGCTGCTCCTCCCAGGTCTTGCGGAAGATCGCGGTGACCGAGCGGGAGGCGGAGACGCCCTCGGGGGAGACGGACGAGTCGATGAGCAGAAGCGTGGCCATGGGAATCGTTCCTTCGGTTGGTGTGGTCCGGTGGGTGCTGTCCGGTTGGTGCTGTCTGGTGGGTGCCGTCCGGTAGGGGCCGGGCGGTAGGGACCGTCCGGTAGGGGCCGGGCGGGGACAGCGGGGCTTCAGCAGGTGGGGCGGGTCCGGTGGGTTCGGCGCGTTCAGGTTCAGCGGGGCTTGCGAGTGGCCTCACCGGGGGCTCGGCCCTCGGGTCGGCGCCCCAGGGATCAGCGGGTACTCGTGCTGCCCCTGGCTGAGCACGGGATGACCAACGTTTGGCTAGCTGGTTGAATTCCGTACGTCACTATTCATAGCACAGGAGCTTACTTTTCTGCAGTAGCCAACGAGAGGGCGGTACGCTGGGTGGATGGCGGACCACAGCGAGGCGACGTGTAAGCAGGTCGATGACGGCATGGCGCGCGTCTTCGAGCTGTTCGGGAAGCGCTGGACGGGGCTGATCGTCGCCACCCTGATGTCCGGCCCGGTGCACTTCGCCGACCTGCGGCGGGCGATCCCCGGTATCAGCGAGCGGATGCTTTCCGACCGTCTGATGGAGCTGGCGGGGGTCGGCCTGATCGTCCGTGAAGTGGACGCGGGCCCTCCGCTGCGTGTCTCGTACCGGCTCACGGAGGCCGGCCTCGCGATGGACCCCGCCCTCAAGGAGTTGGGGCGCTGGGCGGAGACGTATCTGGCGGACGGCGGGCAGTGCCCGCAGCGGTTCCGGAGGTAGGCGGTCAGGGCGCAGGGGCAGGGCCCAGGGGGCAGGGGTCAGGGGTCTTCGTCCCTGGTTTTGTCTTGGATCTCCGTCTGGGGCTCTGTTCGGGTGGGGTGCCTCAGCCGCCCGAGTTAGCCCAGTTACCCCAGTTACCCCAGTCGCTCCTGGGCCGCGTTGTAGCGCCGTAGGTAGGTGGCGAAGCGGTCGAGGTCGGTCTCGTCCCAGTCGGCCAGGCGCTCGTGGAAGGCCTGCCGGCGGCTGGCGGTGACGTTGGCGAGCACCTGGGCGCCCTTCTCGGTGGGGTGGAGCACCTGGACGCGGTGGTCGTCCGGGTCGACGCGGCGCTCGACGAAACCGAGCTTCTCCAGTGCGGCGATCTGCCGGCTGACCGTGGACTTGTCCAGGAAGTAGTGCGCCGCGAGGTCCGTCGCGCGGCATCCGCGCTGGTCATCGAGGTGCGCAAGCAGGGTGTAGGAGACCAGTGACAGCTCGGGATGCATCCGGGCGGCGGTCGCGCGGGCCCGCCGGGCGAAAGCGGTCATCTCCTGCTGGATGGTCTCGACGGAGTCATCGCGGTGGGGCACGGGTTGCCTTTCGTAGATGTAGTTGTATAGTACAACGTAAGCGTGAGTTGTATTTGCCAACCATTGCCAACCATTGCCGGCTGCCCGCTCGCAGTCCGCCGCGGGCCAGCGACAGAACTTCCCTCAGCGTGAGAAGGCTCGCCCCATGAGTACGGTCCGACGTCCCGACCACCACCACAGTGCGCCCAAGACCCAAGGCGGCCACCGGGCCGGCTCCGCCGCCAGCCCCGCCGCCGGCCGCCCCGCCACCCACGCAGCCGGGCTCCGCCATGTCCTGGTGCATCTGGTCACGCCGATGCTGATGTGCATCGGCATGGGGCTCGCCTACCTGGGCGCGTTCGCGCATCCCGCACCCCACCACTTGCCGGTCGCGGTCGTCGGATCGAGCCGTAGTGCCCAGCTGCTCGCCCAGTCGATCAACGACAAGTCGGGCGGTGACCTTGAGGCGCGTACGGTCCCCCATCGCTCGACCGCGATCGAGCAGCTGAAGCACCAGGACATCTTCGGTGCGTACGTGATGAACGCGACGGCGCAGAACCAGCCGCAGGAGCGCACGCAGGGGCAGGCGCGCGGACAGACGCAGGGACAGCCGCAGGGACAGGCGCGCGGGCCGGAGGCCCCCGAACTGCTCGTCGCGAGCGCCGGATCCGACACCAGCGCCTCCGTCGTGCAGAAGATCTTCACTCCCGTCGCCGCCCGCCAAGGCGCCCCGCTGAAGGTCACGGACGTCGCACCGCCCGCCGAGGACGATCCGACCGGGCAGGGCATCTTCTTCCTGCTGGTCGCGATCAGCATCGGCTCGTACGCCTCGGTCGCGGTGATCGGCGGTGCAGGCGCCGTGCTGCCGCTCCGGTTGCGGGCTGCCTTGGCGATGGTTACATCCGTCGTGGTCAGCCTCATCGGCACGGCGTTCGCGGGCCCGGTGTTCCACCTCGTCGACCACGGCCTGTGGGGCCTGTGGGGTATGGCGTGGCTGTACTCCGCCGGTGTTCTGCTGATCGGTACCGGCCTGCACACCTTCCTCAAGCGGTGGACGACGCTCGGTGTGATGGCCCTCTTCGTGATGCTCAACTTCACCTCGTCCGGCGGGATTTTCCGGCCCGAGATGCAGAACGGCTTCTTCGCCGCGCTGCACTCCTTCTGGAACGGTGCCGGCTTCGTGGAGGGCCTCCGCAGTCACGTCTACTTCGACGGTTACGGCCTGTCCGGGCACGTTTGGACGCTGGTGGGCTGGCTGCTCGTCGGTGTGCTGATGGTCGGTCTGGCGGGGCTGGCCGAGCGACGCCGACGGGCCGCGGAGGCGGAGGCGGCGGCCAATGCGGCGGCGGTGGCGGCGGCCGCGGTGGCGGCAACGGTGCCGGAGCCCAGGCCGCGGCGGTCGGTGGGGGCGGCGGCACCCGGCACCGGCTCGGCGGACGAGGCCACCGAGGAAGAAATGGAGGAGGCGGCGGTGGTCGTCTAGCGGACCGATGACTCACCACTTCGAGGGCAGCCGCTGCTGTGGGCCTGGCGGGTTGCGGCTGACGGTGAGGGCTGGGCGGCTTGGCAGTGTGGGAGGTCGGCGGCTTGGTGGTTGGGGGGCTTGACGGTTTGGAGGGTTGGCGGCTTGGCCTGACCGCCTGACCGCCTGACCGCCTGACCGCCTGACCACCTGGCCGCCTGACCTCCCCTTCCCCCTTCCCCTTCCTCCCCCTCAACGACCAGCGGATACGCAGAGTCGCGGAGTTATCCACAGGCGCTGCGCGCGATGATGCGACGTCGGTAACGTCATTGCACGTCGGCAGGCCGGGCGCAGTCCCGTCCGGCGGCCGGTAAGTAGTGCCCAATGACAGAGAATTCGCCGACCCCACCGACCTGGTGGTTGTCGCCGAAGTCGCCGCAGCCGTAAAGGTCCTGAAGGGGGAGGTGGCCCGCATGACGCGTGTGCCATACGTACCGGGGTTTGCCAAGGCCGATGCACAGGGCCCGTCACCCAAGGCGGCCGGCCGGGCGTTGCGCGAGCGGCTGCCCCGTGCCGCGCAGTCCGCACTGTCGAGCGGGGCCGAACGCCCGGACGCGGTAGCGGCGGTGGAGGAGTCCAACGCCGGACGGCTTACCGACCTGACGCCCATACGGGTCGGCCGGATGGCCGCGAGCCCGTTCGCCTTCCTCCGCGGCTCCGCGGGCCTGATGGCGTACGACCTGACGGCCGACCCGGTGACCGGTATCGGCGCCCAGATCTGCGGGGATGCCCACGCCGCCAACTTCGGGCTCTACGGCGATGCCCGTGGCGGCCTCGTCATCGACCTCAACGACTTCGACGAGACCCTGTACGGGCCGTGGGAGTGGGATGTGAAGCGGCTCGCCACGTCGATGGTCCTGGCGGGACGGGAAGCGGGTGCGGCTGAGGATGAGTGCCGCAAGGCTGCCCAGGACGCGGCGGGCGCGTACCGACGCACGATGCGGCTGCTGGCGAAGCTGCCGGTGACCGAGGCGTGGAACGCGATCGCCGATGAGGAGTTGGTCTCGCACACCGACGCCCGGGACCTGCTGGGGACGCTGGAGCGGGTGTCGGCCAAGGCGCGGAAGAACACCAGCGCCCGGTTCGCGGCGAAGGCGACCGAGCGGACGACGGACGGTGGCCGTCGGTTCGTGGACGCGCCGCCGGTGCTGCGCCGGGTGCCGGACGCCGAAGCGGCAGCCGTGGCCGCCTCCCTCACCAGCTACCTGGACACCCTCCCCGAGGACCGGCTGCCCCTGCTGGCCCGGTACGCGGTGCACGACGTGGCCTTCCGAGTGGTCGGCACGGGCAGTGTGGGGTTGCGGTCGTACGTGGTGCTGCTGCTGGATCACCGGGGCGAGCCGCTGGTTCTGCAGGTGAAGGAGGCCCGCAGCTCGGCGCTGGCACGGTATGTGGAGAAGGCCGGCTTCCCGGCCCCGGCGGTGACGCATGAAGGCCGTCGGGTGGTGCTCGGCCAGCGGAGGATGCAGGTCGTCAGCGACATCCTGCTCGGCTGGACGACCGTGCAGGACATACCCCCGGCCGCCGGAGGAGGCACCCGCTCCACGGCGCCCGACCAGGGGACGGGCGATTTGGGTGCCGGACTTCCCTTCCAGGTCCGCCAGTTCAGAAACCGTAAGGGCAGCGTCGACCCGGCCCAGCTGACCGGCGACCAACTGGACGACTACGCCCGGATGACCGGCGCCCTCCTCGCCCGGGCCCACGCCCACAGCGCCGACCCACGCCTGGTGGCCGGCTACTGCGGCAAGAGTGAGGAACTGGACGAGGCCATAGCGAAGTTCGCCGTCGCTTACGCAGACCGCACGGAAGCGGACCACACGGCACTGACCACAGCAGTGAAGAACGGCCGCATAGCGGCAGAAATGGGGGTATGAGCTCGGCCGAGCCCGGCCGCGCCGCAGCAGATCACATCTGCCGGTGACCGCCAGGCTGCCTCTTTGGGGCTTGCCTGTGGCGACCGACGATGGCCTCACCGATCGAGGGTGGCCTATGCCGATTGACGGTGGCCTGTGGCCTCTGTCGACGCTCGAGGGCCTGTGTCGATCGATGAGTGCCGACCGTTGATCGTCGCGTTGATTCTCGCGGTGGCCATTGCGCTGGTCGTGGTGCTGATGGTGGCGCTGGCCGGGGGCGGCCTCGGTGGGGGCGGCCTCGGTGGGGGCGGGATAGGTGGTGGGTGATGAGCGGTGGCGGGTGGTGGTGGCGGTAGGTGGTAGGTGGTAGGCGGTGAGCGGGGAGTGGGGTGGTGGGTGAGGCGGTAGGTGGTGCGTGGTGGGGGGTGGGTGAGGGGCGGGGGGGGGGAGGGGCCCAGGGGGAAGGCAGCAGGGAAAGGCGAAGCGTCACCCTCCATCGCGGACCGTGGCCGAGGTTCGGGTCACGGAAGCCTTCAGGCGGTGGCGAGGCAGGGCGGGGGTCGGCTCGGGCCGTACGCTGACCGGGTGACGAACTCGCACGCGGAGAACACACAGGACGGCCAGCACCGAGCGGACGGACCGGGCACGGCGGATGCCCTGGGGGAACCGCAGGCGTCGGATGCTCGTGGCGGCGGTCAGGGCGCCCCAACCGCCGGCACGGAAGGACAGCCGGCCCCGTTCGACGGTTCCGGCTCGTCCGGCGACGCCTCCCCGTCGCGCGAACCCGGCAATGTCACCGGCCCGGACCCGACCGCCGGTCAGGCCGACTCTGCTGGCCAAGGCCCCTCCGTCGGCCAGGACCCGTCCGCCGACCAGGCCCCGTCTCTTGATCCGGACCCATCCTCCGGCCAGGACTCCAGTGCCCAGGACTCCCGTGATCAGGACTCTCGTGGTCAACAGGCCCCTCACGCTCAAGACGCGGCCGATGAGGGGACGCGGCGGTTGGCCAAGGCCGTGTTGGCGGCGGAGCGGGCGTTGATCGAGTTCGAGATCGCGGTGGAGACGTTCCGGGTGGAGGTGGAGAACTTCTCCCGGCTGCACCATCAGCGGCTCGGCCCCATGTACGCGCGGCTGGACGAGCTGGACGCGCAGATCGCCGAGGCCGTGGCAGCGCGTACCGGCGACCCCGAAGACATCCGTAAGGCCCGCGAGGCGCGGGCGTCGGTGCTGCCGATGCCGGAGGTGGAAGAGCTGTTCCACGGCTGGATGGGCTCGGACGGGCTGTTCCCGGAGGCGCAGGCGATGCTCACCGAGCAGCCGGTGCAGCCGCCGCAGAAGGTTCGGCCCAGTGAGGAGGCTCGTAAGGCCTACCGCGAGCTGGTCCGCAAGGCCCACCCGGACCTGGCGCGGGACGATGCGGAGCGGGCGCGGCGGGATGCGTTCATCGCGCGGGTCAATGCGGCGTACGGCCGGGGCGACGAGGCGGCGCTGCAGGAGCTGGCACGGGAGTGGGAGGCCGGTCCGGCGCCGGCCGAGGAGCGGCTCAGCGAGAGTGAGGAGCTGTACGCCCGTCTGGAGTGGCTGGCCACGCGCAAGGAACTGCTGGCGGCCGTTGCCGCCGAGCTGGAGGAGAGCGCGATCGGCGCGATGATCAAGATGGCGCCGGAGGACCCGGACCGGTTGCTGGACGAGATCGCCGAGAAGCTGCTCGCCGACGTCGCAGAACGTGAGGCGTACCTCACGCAACTGGTCGGGTAGCGTCGGACCATGCAATTTGGTTCTGTACCCACCGTCGGTGTCGATGCGCTCTCGGCCGAGGCCTTCCTCCTGGACGTCCGGGAGGACGACGAGTGGGAGGCGGGGCACGCCGAAGGTGCCCTGCACATCCCGATGAGCGAGTTCGTCGCCCGCTACGGGGAGCTGACCGAGAAGGCGCCCGAGGGCGACAAGGTCTACGTTCTGTGCCGCGTCGGTGGCCGTTCGGCCCAGGTGGCGCAGTACCTGGTTCAGCAGGGCATCGACGCCGTGAACGTCGCGGGTGGCATGCAGGCGTGGGAGGCTGCGGGTCGTCCTGTTTCGGACGGTAAGGGCGGAACGGGGACGGTTATCTAGCCGGCTGCCTACGCGGCTGGTGAGTACGCGACCAATGCCTACCCGGCCATTGCCTAGCTGATTGGGGTTGGTCGCCCCACTGGGCCGCTGCCCGCTGCCCGCTGCACATGTCCGTCGCCACGCCCTACCCCCTGCGCTCTCTCCCCCCCCCCGCGAGCCAAGGGCGGCGCACCCTGGACAGGCGAGCGGGCACCAGCCCGCTGAGCGCCCGACAACCCGGTGAGTCCGCGCGCCCTCCCCACCGAAGCTCACCCCACCGAAGCTCACCCCAGCGGATGCGCCGCGAGCAGGTCGCTGAGGGCCTCTTCGTGGGCGGCGGCGGGGCCGAGGGAGAGTTCGAGCTGCTTGGCCCAGGCGTGGTAGCGGTGCAGCGGGTAGTCGGTGTCGGCACCGAAACCGCCGTGCAGGTGCTGGGCGGTCTGGACGACGCGGCGTACGCCCTCGGAGGCCCAGATCTTGGCGACCGCGATGTCCCCGGCCGGTGGCAGCGGGCCGGGTGCCTCGGAGGCGAGGCGCCAGGCGGCCTGCCAGAGGGTGGCCTCCATGGCACGCAGGTCGATGAAGCGGTCGGCGGCCTGGACCGCCACGGCCTGGAAGGTGGCCAGCGGGAACCCGAACTGTTCGCGCTTGCCGGTGTACTCGCTGGTCATGGCGAGTACCCGCTCGCCGAGCCCCAGGGCCAGGGCACAGGTGCCGATGGTCAGGAGATGGCGGAGGGATTCCCAGGCGGCCGGGTCCGTGAGCGTTTCGGCGGCGCTGATACGAACGGAGTCGAGCCGTACCTCGGCCTGGCGCTCGCCGCTGGTCGAGATCTGGTCGGCGAGCGTGACGCCGGGGTGGGCACGGGGGACGAGGGTGAGGACGGCGTGGCCCTCGGCGGTGTGGGCGGGCAGCAGGATCCGGTCGGCGGTCGCGGCCCAGGGAACGGCGGTCTGCGTGCCGTCGAGGATCCAGTCGGTGCCCTCGTGGGTGGCGCGTACGGCGAGTTCGGCCGGTTCATGGCCCGTACGGCCGGCTGCGGCGACGGTGATGACGAGGTCGCCGGTGGCGATCTGCGGCAGTACGTCCGTACGGAGCGCGGCATCGGCGTACCGCTGGAGGGTGAGCGCGGCCGCGCCGGACTCCAGTAGAGGCACACGGGCCAGCACCTTCGCCGATTCGCGCAGTACGAGACAGAGGGCTATCGGGTCGAGGCCGGCGCCGCCGTGCTCCGGCGCGATGAGCAGGCCCAGCAGATCCGCGTCGGCGAGCTTGCGCCACAGTGCACGGTCGAAGTCGTCGGCGACCGCTCCGGTGGTGAGTGCCGGGCTGGGTACGTCGTCTGGAGCGGTCCCCGAGAAGACGGCCCGCGCCGCTTCGACGGCGGCCTGTTGTTCCTCGGTGAAGGTGAAGTCCACTGCCTGTCCTTCCTTCCGCACAACACCACGACCTGACGATCCGTCAAGTCAGGCGCCAAGGTAGAACATGTTCCAGGAATTGGGAATGGCGGTGGTGGCGAAGAGGCGGGGAGGACAGGGCAGTGCAGGCCAGGGAAGGGCGAGGGGCGGGAGCCGTGGGCGGACTTCGGCCCGGAACAGGCAAGGGTTGAGCTTCGGCCGCGGCGAGTCGAGTGCGGCTTGAAGGGCTTGAGTCGCTCGAAAGCACGGCCCCTCCACCCGAGCCCACCCCACCCCCCTACCGGTCGAAGTCCAGCTCCACCTTCTCCGTGACCGGGTGGGACTGGCAGGCGAGGACGTAGCCGGCGTCGACCTCGTCGGATTCGAGGGCGAAGTTGCGGTCCATGCGTATCTCGCCGGAGACCAGGAAGGCCCGGCAGGTGCCGCAGACGCCGCCCTTGCAGGCGTAGGGGGCGTCGGCGCGGTTGCGGAGGACGGCTTCGAGGAGTGATTCGCCGTCGTGGACGGGCCAGGTGCCCGAGCGGCCGTCGAGGGTGGCGGTCACCGTGCTGTGCGCGGGGGCCTTGGCCGCGGGTGCGGTCGGGGTGCCGTTGTCGACGTGGAAGATCTCTTCGTGGATGCGGTTGCGGGGGACACCGAGGGCGCGCAGGGCGCGTTCGGCGCCCTGGACCAGGCCGTACGGGCCGCAGAGGTACCAGCCGTCGATGGCGTCGGTCTTCAGCAGGGCGGGCAGCAGGGCGCGGAGCCGGTCCTCGTCCAGGCGGCCGGAGGGCAGGCCGGCCTGCTGTTCCTCGCGGGAGAGGGTGTGGATCAGCTGGAAGCGGTCGGGATAGCGGTCCTTCAGATCGGCGACCTCCTCCAGGAACATCGTCGAGGCCGCGGTGCGGTCGCTGCGGATCAGGCAGAAACGGGCGTCGGGCTGCTGGGCGAGGAGGGTGGTGGCGATGGAGAGTACGGGGGTGATGCCGCTGCCGCCGACGATCCCCACGAAGTGACCGGGGCGCGGCGCGAGGACGAACCGGCCGGCCGGGGCCATCACCTCCACCGTGTCGCCGACCGCCAGTTCCTTGAGCGCGTAGGTCGAGAAGGCGCCGTCCTCGACGTGCCGGATGCCGACGCGCAGGACGGGCTCGTCGGTGGCCGGGGCACAGACGGAGTACGTACGGCGGATCTCCTGGCCGTCGACCGTCCTGCGCAGGGCGATGTGCTGCCCGGGGGTGTGCCGGAAGGTGCTGCGGAGTTCGGGCGGGACGGTGAAGGTGACGGCCACCGCGTCGTCCGTGAGCCGCTCGACCTCCTGGACCCGGAGCGGGTGGAACATCACAACTCCTTGAAGTGGTCGAAGGGTTCGCGGCAGGACTCGCAGCGGCGCAGCGCCTTGCAGGCCGTGGAGGAGAACCGGCTCAGCAGGGTGGTGTCGGTTGATCCGCAGTGCGGGCAGCGGATCGTGAGGGCGACGGAGACCGGTCCGCCGGACGGGCCGGCCGGGCGCGGTGGGGCGATGCCGAAGTCGGCCAGCTTGCGGCGGCCCTCGGCGGTGATGGCGTCCGTGGTCCACGGCGGGCTGAGGACCGTACGGACCTCGACGTCGGGTATGCCGTGGTCGTGGAGTATCCGCTCGATGTCGGCGGACATGGCCTCGATGGCGGGGCAGCCGGTGTAGGTGGGGGTGAGCTCGACCTCGACGCGGTCGGGGGCGGTCAGCCGCAGACCGCGCATGACGCCGAGTTCGGCGAGGGTGAGGACGGGCAGCTCGGGGTCGGGAACGGAGCCGGCCAGTGCCAGCAGTTCCGCTTCGAGGGCCGTGGCCGTGGCCTGGGCGGTGGGCGGGGTGGCCGTGCCGACCGTGCCGGCCCTGCCGACCGTAGGGGGCATGCCGGGCCTGGTGGTCGTGGTGTCTCCGGTGGTCACCATGTCGCCCCCGGGTGGCTGCGGTGGAGGTGCTGCATCTCGGCGAGCAGCCGTCCGAACGGTTCGGTGTGCAGGCCCTGGCGGCCCGCGCCGGCGGTCCAGGCGCCGCGCTGCGGTCCTTCGGGGAGGCGGAGGGTGGCCTGCTCGACGGTGGCGGTGATGCGGGTGGTCCACGCGTCGTGGAACGTGGCCCAGGGCAGCGTTTCCAGCCCGGCCACCGGCTCGAACATCTCGCCCGTGAAGCGCCAGAGGGCGTCCAGGGCGCGCTGCATCCGGGTGTGGCTCTCGTCGGTGCCGTCGCCCAGCCGGAGGGTCCACTGGACGGCGTGGTCGCGGTGGTAGGCGACCTCCTTGACGGCCTTGCCGGCCAGGGGCGCCAACTCGGTGTCTCCGCTCGCCAGTTGCTCGAAGAGCAGCTCCTGGAAGGTGGAGAAGTAGAGCTGGCGGGCGATGGTGTGGGCGAAGTCGCCGTTGGGCTGCTCGACGAGCTGGAGGTTGCGGAACTCCCGCTCCTCGCGCAGATACGCCAGCTCGTCCTCGTCGCCGGCCAGGGAGAGCAGCACCCGGGCCTGACCGAGCAGGTCCAGCGCGATGTTGGCCAGCGCCACCTCCTCCTCCAGGACCGGGGCCCGGCCGGCCCACTCGCCCAGGCGGTGGGAGAGGATCAGCGCATCGTCCCCCAGGGGCAGGGCCGGGGTGGTCACGGTGTCCCTCACAGGTGGTGCACCCCCTCCGGGATCTCGTAGAAGGTCGGGTGGCGGTAGGGCTTGTCGCCGGCCGGTTCGAAGAAGGCGTCCTTCTCGTCCGGGGAGGAGGCGGTGATCTGGGCGGAGGGCACCACCCAGAGGGAGACGCCTTCGGAGCGCCGGGTGTAGAGGTCGCGGGCGTTGCGCAGTGCCATCTCGGCGTCCGGGGCGTGGAGGCTGCCGGCGTGGGTGTGCGACAGACCGCGGCGGCTGCGGACGAAGACCTCCCACAGGGGCCAGTCGGTGGGGCGGGCGTCCGCCGCTTCGGCGGGGGCGCCGGAGGCGGGGGTCTCCGCGGGGCGGGGTGTCGTCGTCATCGTCCGGCCTTCCCGTGCTTGGCCGCGTGTGCGGCGGCTGCCTCGCGCACCCAGGCGCCTTCTTCGTGGGCCTGTCGGCGGCGGTTGATCCGCTGTTCGTTGCAGGGCCCGTTGCCCTTGAGGACCTCGCGGAACTCGGTCCAGTCGATGGAGCCGAAGTCGTGGTGCCCGCGGTCCTCGTTCCACACCAGGTCGGGGTCGGGGAGGGTGAGGCCGAGGGCCTCGGCCTGGGGGACGCAGATGTCGACGAAGCGCTGGCGGAGCTCGTCGTTGGAGTGCCGCTTGATCTTCCAGGCCATGGACTGGGCGGAGTGCGAGGACTCGTCGTCCGGCGGGCCGAACATCATCAGGGAGGGCCACCACCAGCGGTTGACCGCGTCCTGCGCCATCGCGTGCTGGGCTTCCGTGCCGCGGCTGAGGGTCAGCAGGAGCTCGTAGCCCTGGCGCTGGTGGAAGGACTCCTCCTTGCAGATGCGGACCATCGCGCGGGCGTAGGGGCCGTAGGAGCACCGGCACAGCGGTACCTGGTTGGTGATCGCCGCGCCGTCCACCAGCCAGCCGATGGCTCCGACGTCCGCCCAGGTCAGGGTGGGGTAGTTGAAGATCGAGGAGTACTTCTGGCGGCCGGAGTGGAGCTTGTCGAGGAGCTCGTCGCGGCTTGTGCCGAGGGTTTCGGCGGCGCTGTAGAGGTACAGGCCGTGGCCGGCCTCGTCCTGCACCTTGGCCATCAGGATCGCCTTGCGGCGCAGGGAGGGCGCGCGGGTGATCCAGTTGGCCTCCGGCTGCATGCCGATGATCTCGGAGTGGGCGTGCTGCGCTATCTGCCGCACGAGTGTGGAGCGGTACGCCTCCGGCATCCAGTCCCGTGGCTCGATCCGCTCCTCCGCGGCCACGGTGGCGTCGAACGCGGCCTCCTGAGCCGCCTCCTCCGGCGCGATCGTCGTCATGTGTGCCCCCTCGCTCCCGACCGACCGATCGTTCGGTTCAATGGTGAGTGGGCGGGCAGCGGGTGTCAAGCCTGTGGATAAGTCGGGGGAGGGTGTGCCCGGTGCGGCCGCGTAGGTACGGTTCCCCAGCGGAGTTGACCGCATGGATTTACGGGAACGGGGCGGGAATGCAGTCATACGGGGACGAACCGCGGCCTTTGGCCGCGCTGTCGCTACCCTCGCGGATCGTCATAGGCGTGGCGGCCTGCGCCGTCGCCGTCATCGTCGCGATTCATCTCGCCATGATGTTTCTCCACGTCGCGCCGCAGAACACGCTCAGCAAGCAGCAGGGCGCCCTGATCAGCGACTACGTCTATCCCGAGTACGAACAGAACTGGAAGCTGTTCGCGCCCAATCCCCTCCAGCAGAACGTCGCGGTCCAGGTCCGAGCGGAGGTCCGTGCCGAGGACGGCAGCGGCCGCACCACCGGCTGGACCGACCTGACCGCCCGTGACGGCCGGGCCATACTCCACAACCCGCTGCCCAGCCACACCGAGCAGAACCAGCTGCGCCGGGGCTGGGAGCTCTTCCTCAACAGCCACAACGCCCAGGGCCGCCCGATCGGCACCCGCGGCGAGCTGGCCGAGCGCTACATCCGACGGATCGTGATGTTCCGGATGCAGGGCGAGTGGACCGCGGCCGGCGGCCGGGTCGAGCGCATCCAGGTCCGCTCCCGTACGTCCGCCGTCAGCCCGCCGCCGTGGAGCACCGAGAAGATCAGCGACAAGCCCGTGTACCGCGTGCAGCCCTGGTGGCAGGTCACCACGGCCGACCTCCCCGAGGGGGCGAACAGCCAGTGACCTCCCCGATGCCCCAGCAGCCCCAGAACACCTCGCAGCCCTCGCACACCACGGAGCCCACCGACGTGCCGCAGCAGGCGCACGCACCCCACGACCCCCAGGCCCCCGCCGCGACCCCGGCCGCCTACGAGGAGACCCGGATCGAGCGCACCGTCGGCCGCCTCTTCGGCCGCGCCACCGGCCGCGCGCTGGCCCCGTACCAGACCGCCGTGATCCGGATCGGCTTCTCGGCGACCTGGCTGCTGTTCCTGCTGCGCGAGTGGCCGCACCGCCTGACGCTCTACGGGCCCGACAGCCCCTGGAACCTGGACATGGCGCGCCACCTCCTGGACGCCAATCACGCCTTCTCCATGCTGCTGTGGTCCGACGGCCGCGGCTGGTTCGAGTGCGTCTACCTGATGGCCGTCGCGTCCAGCGCGGCGCTGCTGCTCGGCTGGCGCACCCGCACCATGTCGGTGCTCTTCATGCTCGGCGTGATCTCGCTGCAGAACCGCAGCGTCTTCATAGGGGACGGCGGCGACAACGTCATCCACCTGATGTCGATGTATCTCGTGCTCACCCGGTGCGGCCAGGTCTGGTCGCTGGACGCCCGCCGTGCCAAGCGTGCCCGGGCAGCGGCGGAGGCGTCCGCGGCAGAGGCGGCCGCAGCCGGCGGGGAGGCGCCCGAGGAGGCGCAGACCGCCGCACGCACGCCGGGTGCGGGCCGCGGACGCGATCTGACCGGCATCGTCCTGTGGGCCGTGCTCGGCCTCGCCCTCGCGGTCGCGCAGCTCACCGGCAGCTACGCCCTCCTGTGGTTCGACAACGGCCCGTTCCCGCACATCGGCTGGAGCCTGGTCCTGTGGGGCCTGTGGGCCGCGCACGCCCTCTGGTGGGCGGTCCAGCGCTACGCGCCGGGGGAGCCGCGCACCGTCCTGGACACCCTCACCAAGCTCGCCCACAACGGCGCACTGCTGGTGATCATGGTCGAGGTCTGCCTGGTCTACTCCACCGCCGGCTGGTACAAGATCCAGGGTTCCCGCTGGCAGGACGGCACCGCGGTCTACTACCCGATGCACCTGGACTACTTCTCGCCCTGGCCCGCGCTCTCCCAGCTGCTCGGCAGCAACGGCCTGATGGTCATGCTGATCACCTACGGCACGGTGATCGTCCAGGTGGCCTTCCCCTTCACGCTCTTCAACCGCCGGCTCAAGAACGTGCTCCTGGTCATCATGATCTGCGAGCACCTCTCGATCGCGTTCCTGCTGGGGCTGCCGTTCTTCTCGCTCGCCATGATCGCCGCGGACGCGGTCTTCCTGCCGACGAACTTCCTGACCTGGCTCTCCGCCCGCGTCTCCGGCCTGCGCGAACGCCTCTTCCCGCGCACCCTCCCGGCCGGCCCGGACGGCGGCCCCGGAGGGGGTGAGCCCCCGGCCCGTACGGAGCACGGCGGCGGTGGCCATACGCTCGTGGGGTGAGCAGCGAGAAAACCGCCCCCGCCGAGCCCCTCCAGTACGACGAGGGCTACGGGACCCAGATCGGCGTCGGCCCGCATCCGGCGCCCTGGCCGCAGGACGACCGTTACGACCCGGAGCTGCTCGCGCACGGCGACCGCCGCAACGTCGTCGACCACTACCGCTACTGGACGCGGGAGGCGATCGTCGCGGACCTCGACACCCGCCGCCACGACTTCCATGTGGCGGTCGAGAACTGGGGCCACGACTTCAACATCGGCTCCGTCGTGCGCACCGCGAACGCGTTCCTGGCCAAGGAGGTCCACATCGTCGGCCAGCGGCGCTGGAACCGGCGCGGGGCGATGGTGACCGACCGCTACCAGCACGTCCGCCACCACCCGGACACCGCGGACCTCACCGCCTGGGCCACCGCCGAGGGACTGCCGATCATCGGGATCGACAACCTCCCGGGGGCCGTGCCGCTGGAGACGACGGAGCTGCCGCGGCGCTGTGTGCTCCTCTTCGGACAGGAGGGCCCGGGGCTGACCGAGGAGGCGCGCCGCCACGCCTCGCTGGTCTGCTCGATCGCGCAGTTCGGCTCGACCCGCTCGATCAACGCGGGGGCGGCGGCCGCCATCGCGATGCACGCCTGGATCGGCCGCCACGCGCGGATCGACGGGCCGGACGCCGGCTGACCGGCGCCGGCCCCGGCCACGTCACGCGGGCCGGCGCCCGGCCCGCTCACATCATGCGGGTCGGCGCACCTCCACCATCCGGAAGCGGTTGGCCACGAACGCGCCGTCGCAGAGCACCGCATTCGCCGCCGGGTTACCGCCGGAGCCGTGGAAGTCCGAGAACGCCGCGGTCTGGTTCACATAGACCCCGCCGGTGAGGTTCAGCGACAGCTGGGCGCACTCCTCCAGGCAGGCGTCCTCCACCAGCCGCTCGACCTCGGCGTCCGTGGTGTACGCGCCGACCGTCATGGCGCCCTTCTCGCGGACCGTCCGCCGCAGCAGGTCCACGGCGCCGGCGGCGGAGTCGACGGCCACCGCGAACGACACCGGCCCGAAGCACTCCGACAGATACGCCGCCTCGGAATCCGGCTTGGCGCCGTCCAGCTTGACGATCACCGGGGTGCGGACCGTCGCCCCGGGGAAGTCGGGGTTGGCCACCTCACGGGAGGCCAGGGCCACCTCGCCGAGCCCGGCGGCGGCGTCGATCCGCTCCTTGACCTGCGGATTGACGATCGCGCCCAGCAGCGCGTTGGCCCGCGCGTCGTCGCCCAGCAGCCCGCTCACCGCGCCCGCGAGGTCGCTGACCACCTCGTCGTACGACTTGGGCCCGGCGTCCGTGGTGATGCCGTCGCGGGGGATCAGCAGGTTCTGCGGGGTGGTGCACATCTGGCCGCTGTAGAGCGACAGGGAGAAGGCGAGGTTGCTGAGCATGCCCTTGTAGTCATCGGTGGAGTCGATGACGACGGTGTTCACGCCGGCCTTCTCGGTGTGGACCTCCGCCTGCCGGGCGTGGGTCTCCAGCCAGTCGCCGAACGCGGTCGAGCCGGTGTAGTCGATGATGCGCACCTCGGGGCGGACGGCCAGCGTCTTGGCCAGGCCCTCGTCCGGCTTGTCCACGGCCAGGCACACCAGGTCGGCGGGGAACCCGGCGTCGTCGAGGACCTCGCGCGCCACCTTGACGGTCATGGCCAGCGGCAGCACGGCCCGCGGATGCGGCTTGACCAGGACCGGGTTGCCGGTGGCCAGGGAGGCGAACAGGCCGGGGTAGCCGTTCCAGGTCGGGAAGGTGTTGCACCCGATCATCAGGGCCACGCCGCGCGGCACCGCCGTGAAGCTCTTGGACAGCTCCAGCGGGTCACGCTTGCCCTGCGGCTTGGACCAGGCCGCCTGCCCCGGGGTGCGGGTCTGCTCGGCGTACGCGTACGCCACCGCCTCCAGGCCGCGGTCCTGAGCGTGCGGTCCGCCGGCCTGGAACGCCATCATGAACGCCTGGCCGCTGGTGTGCATCACGGCCTGGGCGAACTCATGGGTGCGGGCGCTGATCCGGGCCAGGATCTCCAGGCAGACCGCCGCGCGCAGCTCCGGGCCGGCGTCCCGCCAGGCGGGGATCGTGGCGCGCATCGCGGGCAGCAGGACGTCCACGTCCGGGTGCGGGTAGCTGATCCCCAGCTCCGGCCCGTAGGGCGAGACCTCCTGGCCCGTCCAGTCGTCCGTGCCGGGCTGGGTGAGCTCGAAGCGCTTGCCGCGCAGCGCCTCGAACGCGGCCGCACCGTCGGCCGCGGCGGTCTCGCCGTACGCCTTGGGGTGCTCGGGGTGCGGGGACCAGTAGGCGCGGGTACGGATCGCCTCCAGCGCCTGGTCGAGGGTCGGGCGGTGCTTCTCGATCAACTGCGCTGCGGTCATTTCGGCGGCCATCGATGACCAACTCCTCGTCGAGCCGGGCGGAGAGCGGATAGGGCTGGGAGCGGACAGGACAACGGAGTTAGAGTAACCGAACGATCGGTCGGGGCAAGAGGGCCCGGCGAGCCTGTGGAAAAGTCGGTCGGGGAGGATCAGCTGGCATGACGGCAATCGGCACCGGCAACACCGTGGCAGTGGTGGGTACGGGCACCATGGGACAGGGAATCGCGCAGGTGGCGCTGGTCGCCGGCCATCGCGTACGGCTCTACGACAGCGCCCCCGGGCGCGCGGACCAGGCCGCAGGCGCGCTCGTGCGGCGGCTGGACCGGCTGGTGGAAAAGGGCCGGATCACGGCGGCCGAGCGGGACGCCGCCCGCGACCGCCTCTCCCCCGCCACGGCCCTGGCCGAGCTGGTCGACGCCGCGTTGGTCATCGAGGCGATCCTGGAGGAACTGAAGCCCAAACAGGAGCTGTTCAGGTCGCTGGAGGACATCGTCGGCGACGACTGCCTGCTGGCCACCAACACGTCCTCGCTGTCCGTGACGGCGGTCGCCGGCGGCCTGCGCCGCCCCGGCCGCTGCGTGGGCCTGCACTTCTTCAACCCCGCGCCGCTGCTTCCGCTGGTCGAGGTGGTCAGCGGCTTCGCCACGGACGAGGCGGCCGCCGCCACGGCGTACGACACCGCCGCGGCCTGGGGGAAGAAGCCGGTCCACTGCGCCGACACCCCCGGTTTCATCGTCAACCGCATCGCCCGCCCCTTCTACGCCGAGGCCCTGCGCGCCTACGAGGAGCGGGTCGCCGACCCCGCCACCATCGATGCGGTACTGCGCGACGGCGCGGGCTTCAAGATGGGGCCGTTCGAGCTGACCGACCTCATCGGGCAGGACGTGAACGAGGCTGTCACCCACTCCGTGTGGCAGTCCTTCTTCCAGGACCCCAAGTTCACCCCCTCCCTGGCGCAGCGCCGGCTGGTGGAGGCCGGGCTGCACGGCCGCAAGACGGGGCGCGGCTGGTACGACTACTCCGAGGGCGCGCAGCGGCCCGCGCCGCACACCGCGGCGCCCTGCCCGGCTCCGGACGCCGTCGCCCTGCACGCGAAGCTGCCCGGCCCCGCCGCGGTGCTCCGCGAGCTGATCGAGGAGGCCGGTATCAAGGTCACCCGAGACCGCACGCCCGCCGAGTCGGAGGGCTTCCTCCGGCTGCCCGGCGGGGCCTGCCTGGCGCTGACCAACGGCTACCCGGCGACGAGCGTCGTCTACGACAAGTACATCCGCTTCGACCTCTCGCTCGACTACCGGGCCGCCACCCGGATTGCGCTGGCACCCTCGGAGACCTGCTCCGAGTCGGACCTCGCGGAGGCCGTCGGGCTGTTCCAGGCGCTGGGCAAGGAGGTCAGCGTCATCGGCGACGTCCCGGGCATGATCGTCGCCCGGACGGTCGCGATGATCGTCGACTTCGCCGTGGACGCCGCCGCCCGCGGGGTGGCCATCCCTGAGGACATCGACACGGCCATGCGGCTGGGCGTCAACTACCCCGGGGGCCCCATGGAATGGGTTGAACGGCTCGGCGCCCACTGGGTGTGGGACCTGCTGGACTCGATGCACCACCAGAATGCCCAGGGACGCTACGTACCGTCCTGGGCGCTGCGGCGCCGTGCGGACCTCGACGAACAGGTGCTCTCATCATGACCATGGCCAAGCGCGACACCTACACGCCCGATTCGCTGCTCGCCGTCGCCGTCGAGGTGTTCATCGAGCGCGGCTACGACGGCACCTCCATGGAGCACCTCTCCAAGGCGGCCGGCATCTCCAAGTCTTCGATCTACCACCACGTGCGCAGCAAGGAAGAGCTGCTGCACCGTGCCATAAGCCGGGCCCTGGACGGCCTCTTCGGCGTGCTGGAGGAAGAGGCTGCCCTCCAGGGGCGGGCGGTCGAACGGCTGGAGCACGTCACCCGCCGGGTGACCGAGGTGCTGATGGACGAACTCCCCTACGTGACGCTGCTGTTGCGGGTGCGCGGTAACACGGACACCGAACGGTGGGCCATGGAGCGCCGCCGGGAGTTCGACCACGAGGTGGCCGCGCTCCTCAAGCAGGCCGCCGCCGACGGCGACCTGCGGGACGACGTGGACGTCCGGCTCGCCACGAGGCTGCTCTTCGGCATGATCAATTCGATCGTGGAGTGGTACCGGCCCGGGCGGGGCGGCGCGGCGCGCCGCGAGGAGGTCGCCGAGGCCGTGGTGCGCACGGCGTTCACGGGCCTGCGCCGGCTCTGACGGGCCCCTGCGGGGTCCACAGGGGCCCTTGAGCCCCTGACGGCCCGTCCTGCGGCACCGGGCGCCTCAGGCCCGTCCCGCGGCACCGGGGCGCCACAGGCCCGCCCCGCGGCACCGGGCGCTTCACTCCCCCTCGGGACCGAGATCGGTCTCCTCGAAGACCAGCAGGGTGCGGGTGCTGAGCACCTCCGGTATCGACTGGATACGGGTGAGGACCAGCTCCCGCAGCTCCCGGTTGTCCTTGGTGTGCACCAGCAGCAGCACGTCGAAATCGCCGCTGACCAGCGCGATGTGGGTGGCACCCGGCAGCGCGGTGAGCTGCTTGCGCACGGTCCGCCAGGAGTTCTGCACGATCTTCAGCGTGATGTACGCGGAGGCGCCCTGACCTGCCCTTTCCTGGTCGACGAGGGCGCTGAAACCGCGGATCACCCCGTCGTCCATCAGCCGGTTGATGCGCGCGTAGGCATTGGCGCGGGAAACGTGCACCCGCTCGGCCACGGAACGTATCGAGGCCCTGCCGTCGGTCTGCAGCATGCGCAGGATCGACCGGTCGATGGTGTCCAGCGGGCGGGCGACCGGGGCGGCCGTGGCGGGCGGTTCGGGCGTCGCTGGCTGACCGTTGTTATTGGCCATCTGTTCGTCCGGCATATGGTCCCGCCTCCCCTTTGTGGACGCCCTGTCTTCATCTGAAGCTGTGGAGAACCGTTTGTCCACAGGCTGAACCCGCCTGTAGCCAAAATGCATCAGCGACCGAACAATCGGTAGGGAAGGGCTCACCCGCCCCGACCGGTTTCATCCTGCCCATCCGCCGTTCGCCCACCACCCTTCTGCGGCGCCATCGCGCCACCCCTTCGAACCGAGGAGGTGCTCGACATGACGGTCCTTGAGCAGCCCGGCAGCAGCAGGAACAAGAGCAGCCTGGCCGGCCCGCCGCCCGCGTGGCGCCCGCGCGTCGATCCCGCGCCTCTCCTGCCCGACGAGGAGCCGTACCGCATCCTCGGTACGGACGCCGCCGCCCGGCTCGACTCCGGACTGCTGACCCGGCTGTACGCCCAGCTCGTGCGCGGCCGCCGGTACAACGCCCAGGCCACCGCCCTGACCCGGCAGGGACGGCTGGCGGTCTATCCGTCCTCCACCGGCCAGGAGGCCTGCGAGGTCGCCGCCGCGCTGGCGCTGGAGGAGCGGGACTGGCTCTTTCCCAGCTACCGCGACACCCTGGCCGCCGTGGCCCGCGGCCTCGACCCCGTACAGGCGCTGACCCTGCTGCGCGGCGACTGGCACTGCGGATACGACCCGCACGAACACCGCATCGCCCCCCTGTGCACCCCGCTCGCCACCCAGCTCCCCCATGCCGTCGGCCTGGCACACGCCGCCCGCCTCAAGGGCGACGAGGTGGTGGCACTGGCCATGGTGGGCGACGGCGGCACGAGCGAGGGCGACTTCCACGAGGCGCTGAATTTCGCGGCGCTCTGGCAGGCCCCGGTCGTCTTCCTGGTGCAGAACAACGGCTTCGCCATCTCCGTGCCGCTCGCCAAGCAGACCGCCGCGCCCTCCCTCGCCCACAAGGCGGTCGGCTACGGCATGCCCGGCCGCCTGGTCGACGGCAATGACGCGCCCGCGATGCACGAGGTGCTCGGCGAGGCCGTCCAGCGCGCCCGCCGGGGCGGCGGCCCCACCCTCGTCGAGGCCGTCACGTACCGCATCGAGGCGCACACCAACGCCGACGACGCCACCCGCTACCGCACCGACGCCGAGGTCGAGACCTGGCGGGCGCACGACCCGATAGCCCTGCTGGAGCACGAGCTCGCCGGCCGTGGGCTGCTGACCGACGAGTTCGTCGCCACCACCCGGGAGAGCGCCGAGCAGCTGGCCGCCGACCTCCGCGAGCGGATGAACGCCGACCCGGTGCTGAACCCGATGGACCTGTTCACCCACGTGTTCGCCGAGCAGACCGGCCAACTGCGCGCCCAGGCGGCCCAGTTGCGCGCGGAGCTGGAGGCAGAGGCCGCCGGACACACCGAGGACACCGCGGGCACCGCGCCCGCCGAGGAGGCCAGGCCATGACGACCACCGCTCCGGCCACCGCGCGCAGCAAGCCCGCCACCATGGCGCAGGCGCTGACCCGTGCGCTGCGGGACGCCATGGCCGAGGACCCGGCCGTCCATGTGATGGGCGAGGACGTCGGCACCCTGGGCGGCGTCTTCCGCATCACCGACGGCCTGGCCAAGGAGTTCGGCGAGGACCGCTGCACGGACACCGCGCTCGCCGAGGCCGGCATTCTGGGCACCGCCGTCGGCATGGCGATGTACGGGCTGCGGCCGGTGGTCGAGATGCAGTTCGACGCGTTCGCCTACCCGGCGTTCGAGCAGCTGGTCAGCCATGTCGCCCGGATGCGCAACCGCACCCGCGGCGCGGTCCCGATGCCGCTGACCATCCGCATCCCCTACGGCGGCGGCATCGGCGGCGTCGAGCACCACAGCGACTCCTCCGAGGCGTACTACCTCGCCACCCCGGGGCTGCAGGTCGTCACCCCCGCCACGGTCGAGGACGCCTACGGCCTGCTGCGGGCCGCCATCGCCTCCGACGACCCGGTCGTCTTCCTGGAGCCCAAGCGGCTGTACTGGTCGAAGGCCGAGTGGTCGCCGGACACGCCCACCCCGGTCGCGCCCCTGGGCCGGGCCGAGATACGCCGCCGCGGCAGCAGCGCCACCCTGATCACCTACGGCCCCTCGCTGCCCGCCTGTATGGAGGCCGCCGAGGCCGGCCGGGCCGAGGGCTGGGACCTGGAAGTGGTCGACCTGCGCTCCCTGGTGCCGTTCGACGAAGACACGGTCTGCGCGTCCGTACGGCGCACCGGACGGGCCGTGGTCGTGCATGAGGCCGGCGGCTTCGGCGGGCCCGGCGGGGAGATCGCCGCCCGGATCACCGAGCGCTGCTTCCACCACCTGGAGGCGCCCGTGCTGCGGGTGACCGGCTTCGACATCCCCTACCCGCCGCCCATGCTGGAGCGGCACCACCTCCCGGGCGTCGACCGGATCCTGGACACCGTCGCGCGCCTGCAGTGGGAGTCGGACTGGACCGAAGGACGTGGTGCGTGATGGCCGTGGTCCGTGAATTCACCCTGCCCGACCTGGGGGAGGGCCTCACCGAGGCGACGATCGTGCAGTGGCTGGTCGAGGTGGGCGAGGTCGTCGCCGTCGACCAGCCGGTGGTCGAGGTCGAGACCGCCAAGGCGATGGTCGAGGTGCCGTGCCCGTACGGCGGCGTGGTGACCGCCCGCTACGGCGACGAGGGGGCCGAAGTCCCGGTGGGCACCCCCCTGGTGACCGTCGCGGTCGGCGCGGTACCGGACGATCTGGCGGAGCAGGCCCCCACGGCGGGCGCCGGTTCGGGCACCGCCACCGGGACGGCGACCGCCCCCGAGGCACCGCCCGCCGACGCGGCGGAGAACGGCTCCGGCAACGTCCTGGTCGGATACGGCACGAGCGCGGCCGCGGCGCGGCGGCGCCGGATCCGCCCCGCGGACGGCGCGCGCCCCGAGGCGGGCGGCCCGCAGCCCCCGACCGGCGCCGAGCCGGCCACGCCGGCCGAGGAGGCCGGTGTGGACCGCCCGTCCCGCGCCGCGGACGCCGACAGCCGTACGGTGGCCGTCATCTCGCCGCTGGTGCGCCGCATGGCGCGGGAGAACGACCTGGACCTGCGGGAGGTGACGGGCACCGGGCCGGACGGCCTGATCCTCCGTACGGACGTCGAGTCCGCGCTCCGCGCCCGCCGGGAGCGCGCGCCGCAGCCGGCCACCGCAGCCGCCGCGGCCGAAGGGACGGCCCCCGCAGGCGCGACCGCCATGGCCGCCGCCCCCGGTGCCGCCGCCGGCCTCGCCCCCACCCCGGGCGAGGAGCGGATCCCGCTGCGCGGGATGCTCGGCGCGGCCGCCGAGAAGTTCAGCCGCAGCCGCCGCGAGATCCCCGAGGCGACCTGCTGGGTGGACGCGGACGCCACCGAACTCCTCGCCGCCCGCCGGGCGATGAACGTCCCCGGCACGCCCAAGGTGTCCCTGCTCGCGCTGCTGGCCCGGATCACCACGGCCGCGCTCGCGCGCTTCCCGCAGCTCAACGCCACCGTCGACACCCGCACCCAGGAGATCGTCCGGCTGCCCGCGGTCCATCTCGGCTTCGCCGCGCAGACCGACCGCGGCCTGGTGGTGCCGGTGGTCCGTGACGCCCAGGCCCGCACGGTCGAGGACCTCTCCGCCGAGATGGCGCGGCTCACGGAGAGCGCCCGGGCCGGCGGGCTGTCCCTGGCCGAGCTGACCCACGGCACCTTCACCCTCAACAACTACGGCGTCTTCGGTGTCGACGGCTCCACGCCGATCATCAACCACCCGGAGGCGGCGATGCTCGGCGTCGGCCGGATAGCCGCCAAACCCTGGGTGCACGAGGGCGAGTTGGCGGTTCGGCAGGTCGTCCAGCTGTCGCTCACCTTCGACCACCGGGTGTGCGACGGCGGCACCGCGGGCGGCTTCCTGCGGTTCGTGGCCGACTGCGTCGAGCGGCCCGCACTGCTGCTGCGGGGCCTGTGAGCCCGGCCCCCTCCGGACCCGTCCCCTGACGGGCCCGGAGGGGCCCCCTTCCAGATCCGTCGCCCCGAAAGGGATTCGCCGCCCCCTGACGGGCCCGGAGGGCACCGCGCAGGATTCCTGTGTGAGCGTGCCGGGGCCGGTGATACTCAAGAGGTGAACGACCGCACCGACCACGACGTGATCGTCCTGGCCGGCGGCGCGGCCCGGCGGCTCGGCGGGGCGGACAAGCCCGCCCTGTCCGTCGGCGGCCGCCCGCTCCTGGACCGGGTGCTCGCCGCCTGCCCCGATGCGGCCCGCGCCGTGGTCGTCGGCCCCGCGCGCCCGACGGCCCGCGCCGTGCTGCACGCCCGGGAGGACCCGCCGGGCGGGGGTCCGCTCGCGGCGCTGGACGCCGGCCTGCGGCACAGCACCGCCCCCACGGTGCTCGTCCTCTCCGCGGACCTTCCGTTCCTGACCGCCGCGACGGTACGCCGCCTGCTGGCGGCGGCCGCCGCCCCGGCGGACGGGGCGCTGCTCCAGGACGCCTCGGGCCGCGACCAGCCGCTGGTGGCGGCCTACCGCGCGGAACCGCTGCGCCGCGCGCTGGCACGGATCCGGTCCGCCCACGGCACACCCGCCGGCCTGCCGCTGCGCGCCCTGCTGGCCGGGCTCACGCTCGTGCGGGTCCCGGATCCCACGGACACCGCCGCCTTCGACTGCGACACCTGGGAAGACCTCGGCGCGGCGCGCGCCCGGATCAGGGAGCATGGACACGTGCTGGACGAATGGATCACCGCAGTCAAGGCCGAACTGGGCATCGACCTCGATGTCGACGTGGCGGCGCTTCTCGACCTCGCGCGGGACGCGGCGCACGGCGTGGCCCGCCCGGCCGCGCCGCTGACCACCTTCCTGATCGGGTACGCGGCAGGCCAACAGGGCCGGGATGTCAAGGAATTGACCGACCGGGCCGCCGCCCTGGCGAACCGCTGGGCCGCGGAGGCCGAGGGGCCGGCCGGCCCCGGGAACGCCCCCGGCACCGGAACGAAGCCCGCGGAATGACCGACGGCGAGACCGGCGGGGCGTACGGCGCCGCCCGGGACGACCGGCGCGGCGGCGACCCGTTCGAGGACGCGCTCGCACTGGCCAACCACACCCGCGCAGCGGCCACCGGCCCGGCCCGGCGCCCGGATTCCGGCCCCGCCACCCCGCCCGCGGGCGGCCCGTCCACGGCGGACTCCGCTGCCGCCCCCACCGCGTGCGGCAGCCACGACCCGGACACCGCCGCCGGCCGACCGTCCGGACCTTCCGGCCCCGCGGATGACGGCCGGCCGCCGTCCCCCGGCCCGCGCCGCAGGCCGCGCGCCACGCCCTGGCAGCGCGCCCGCGACCTCGCCGCGCACGCCGTCCCCGGGCCGCTCGCGCCGGTGGCCACCCCGCTCGCCGCGGCGCTCGGGCGGACGCTCGCGGTCCCGCTGACCGCACTCACCGACCTGCCGTCGTTCGACACCTCAGCCATGGACGGCTGGGCGGTCTCCGGCCCCGGCCCCTGGCGCGTCGACCGGCCCGCGGGCACCGCCGCTGCGGGCATCCTCGCCGGTCAGGCCCCTGCCGAGGCGCTCCAGGACGGCCATGCCATCGCGATCGCGACCGGTGCTCGTCTCCCGTCCGGCGCCACCGCCGTACTGCGCAGCGAGCACGGCGACGTACGCGAACTGCCCGGCGGCGGCCGGCAGCTGCACGCGCCGCGGGCGGTACCGCCGGGCCAGGACATCCGCCCGCGCGGCCAGGAGTGCCGCCGCGGTGACCACCTCCTGCCCGCCGGCGCGCTGGTGACCCCCGCCGTCCTCGGGCTGGCCGCCGCGGCCGGCTACGACGCGCTGACCGCCTACCCCCCACCGCGGGCCGAAGTGTTCGTCCTCGGCGACGAGTTGCTGGACCACGGGCTGCCGCAGGCGGGCCGGATCCGGGACGCGCTCGGGCCGATGCTGGGCCCCTGGCTGCAGGCCCTCGGGGTGACGGCGGCCGCCCCGCGCCACCTCGCCGACGACGCCGACACCCTGTACACGGCGCTGGCGGAGTCCACCGCCGACGTGGTGATCACCACCGGCGGCACGGCCGCGGGCCCGGTCGACCATGTGCATCCGACCCTGCGCCGCCTCGGCGCCGAGGTGCTGGTGGACGGCGTGGCGGTGCGCCCCGGGCACCCGATGCTGCTGGCCCGGCTGGCCCCGCGCCGGCACCTCGTCGGTCTGCCCGGCAACCCCCTCGCCGCGGTGTCCGGGCTCTGCACGCTGGCCGAGCCGCTGCTGCGGGCGCTTGCCGCCCGCCGGCCGCCCGCCCCGTGCCGTACCCCGCTGACCGCGCCGGTGCACGGGCATCCGCACGACACCCGGCTCGTCCCGGTGGCCTACCGCGATGACGAGCGGTACGGCCTGACGGCCGAGCCGCTGCACTTCCACGGCCCGGCCATGCTGCGCGGGATCGCCGCCGCCGATGCGCTGGCGGTCGTCCCGCCCGGCGGCGCCCAGCGCGGCACCGAACTCGAACTCCTGGAACTCCCCTGGTCAGCGGGGTGGTCGGCGGGCGGGCCGGCGGACCGTGCCGCCCTTGGGGACCCGTTCGGGCCGGCCGGAGGCATCGCGTGAAGCTCCCCTCCCACGACAGCACGGCGCACGAGGTGCCCGAGGACCGCTCCCACCGCCTGATACTGCCGCGCCGGGCGCCGAAGGCGCCGCTGCGGCAGGTCGCCCGCCGGCTGATGATGGCGATGCTGGTGCTGCTGGCGACGGTCTTCATCGTCTGGATGGACCGCGCCGAGTACCACGACAACGCCGACGGCGCGGTCGACCTGCTCGACTGCTTCTACTACGCGACCGTCACGCTCTCCACGACGGGCTACGGCGACATCGTCCCGTACGGCGACAGCGCGCGGTTGCTGAACATCCTGCTCATCACGCCGCTCCGCGTGCTCTTCCTGATCATCCTGGTCGGTACGACCCTGGAAGTGCTGACCGAACGCACCCGTGAGCAGTGGCAACTCAAACGCTGGAGAAACGCCGTGCGCGACCACACCGTCATCGTCGGCTACGGCACCAAGGGGCGGTCCGCCGTGCAGACCCTCCGGGCGACCGGCGTCGGCCGTGACCGCATCGTCCTCGTCGACCCCAGCACCAAGGTGATCGAGGCGGCGGTGGCCGAAGGGTTCGCCGGGGTCGTCGGCGATGCGACCCGCAGCGATGTGCTGCTGCGCGCCGAGATCCAGCGCGCCCGGCAGGTCGTCATCGCCACCCAGCGCGACGACACCGCCGTGCTCGTCTCGTTGACCGCCCGCCAGCTCAACAAGCGGGCCCATATCGTCGCGGCGGTGCGGGAGGAGGAGAACGCCCCGCTGCTGCGGCAGTCCGGCGCCGACGCGGTGATCACCTCGGCCAGCGCGGCCGGCCGGCTGCTGGGCCTCTCCGTGCACAGCCCCAGCGCGGGCGCGGTCATCGAGGACCTGATCCAGCAGGGCAGCGGCCTGGACCTGATCGAACGCCCGGTGGTGAAGGCCGAGGTGGGCAGGTCCGTACGCGAGACCGACGATCTGGTCGTGTCCGTGCTGCGCGGCCACCGGCTGCTCGGCTACGACGACCCGGAGGCCAGCCCGCTGCAGAGCACGGACCGGCTGATCACCATCGTCCGGGCGGCCGTGTCGGAGGAGCCGGACCTGCCCGCCAAGCAGTCGGCGCGGCCGACGCTCCCGGGCACCACCGTCTCCCCGATGCGCCGGCTGGACGACGAATGACGGCCCGTTAACCCCCTCCGACATGCGATGGCGTGACGACGCGTCCGTGGTCACCGGCCCCCGTGCCATCGCTCCGTCCGCGGACGGCGAGTAGCCTCGCGCCCATGCGAGCGATCACTATCCCGGAGCCCGGTGGCCCCGAAGCACTTGTCTGGACGGATGTGCCCGACCCGCAGCCCGGCGAGGGCGAGGTCCTGATCGAGGTCGCGGCCAGCGCCGTGAACCGCGCCGACCTGCTCCAGCGGCAGGGCTTCTACGACCCACCACCCGGAGCCTCGGCGTACCCGGGACTGGAGTGCTCGGGACGGATCAGCGCGGTCGGCCCGGGCGTGCACGGCTGGGCGGTCGGCGACGAGGTGTGCGCACTGCTGGCGGGCGGCGGCTACGCGGAGAAGGTCGCGGTGCCGGCCGGGCAGGTGCTCCCGGTGCCGCCCGGCCTGGACCTGGTCACAGCTGCCGCGCTGCCCGAGGTGACCTGCACGGTCTGGTCGAACGTCTTCATGATCGCCCACCTGCGGCCCGGCGAGACGCTGCTGGTCCACGGCGGCGCGAGCGGCATCGGCACGATGGCGATCCAGCTCGCCAAGGCCGTCGGGGCACGGGTCGCGGTCACCGCGGGCGGCCCCGAGAAGCTGGCCCGCTGCGCTGAGCTCGGCGCGGACATCCTGATCGACTACCGCGAGCAGGACTTCGTCCAGGAGCTCCGCAAGGCCACCGACGGCAAGGGCGCGGACGTCATCCTCGACATCATCGGCGCGAAGTACCTGCAGCGGAACGTGAAGGCGCTGGCCGTCAGCGGTCGACTTGCGATCATCGGGCTGCAGGGCGGGGTGAAGGCGGAACTGAACCTCGCCGCGCTGATGGCCAAGCGCGCCGCGATCACCGGCGCCGGGTTGCGCGCCCGCCCGCTGAGTGAGAAGGCGGCCATCGTCGCCGCCGTACGCGAGCACGTCTGGCCGCTGATCGGCAACGGCCAGGTCCGGGCGATCGTGGACCGGACGCTCCCGATGTCCGAGGCCGCGGAGGCGCATCGCGTCGTGGACGCGAGTGTGCACGTCGGCAAGGTCGTGCTGACCGTCTGAACCCACCGCTCCGGCCTTCCGGAGTCCCCTCCCGGGCCGTCGGTGGATAACCCGGCGGACAGTCCCAAGATGCCGTGCATCTGATCACATGTGACGCTGGGCTGGTCACCCGACGGCTCGGCACGGGAGGGGCACTGTGGTCGCTCCAGGTTTCCGTTCGCGCATTGCCAGCAGTCTGTTGGTCGCCGCCGTCGTCCTGCCCGTTCCGGTGGGAGCCGCCCCCGCGGCGGCCGCGGACCGGCAGGCCACACCGGTGGACCGCTCACCGCAGCTCGTCCGGCCGGGCGATTCGCCGGACGACGACGTGCCGGAGGAGTTCCGGCCCGAGATGCTCGGGGCCGAGGCCCTCGCCCCCGAGGAGTTCGGGAGCGATCTGCCACAGGTCGACGAGCCGTTCGCACCGGGCCGGGGGCACGCCGGCCACCCGGGGGTTCCGGCCCGCTTCCGCGAGCTCCCGGACGGCTTCCCCGGCTTCCCGTACGACATGGCGGGCTCTCCGCACCGGGTGCCGTACCACCACCCGGGCCGCTGGCACGGCCGGTGGCACCACCACCCCCACCCGTTCGGTCCGGGCTTCCACGGGGCGGGCCCGGGCAGTGCGGAGTTCGCGGGCCGCGGCCACTCCCGGAAGGCGGGGCCGGACGATCCGTCCGACTCCGACCGCGCCCACCTGCCCGGCCGTCGCGCTCCGGTGAAGCGGCATGCCCCGGCGGAGGCCGTATCCGACGCCGCACCCTCGCACTCCACGCCGTCGCACCGCGTCAGGACGGCGGAGCGGCGCAGTCACCGCTCGTACGAGATGCTGCCGCCGCTCCCGTCGCCCACCGTCCCCGACGACGCGACCACCGGCACCACGGACGGGGACGGGGACACGGCCCGCCCGTACGCCCTGGAGTCCCCGACGGCCCCGGTCGAGAGGGTGCTGCCGATGGGTGCGGGCCTGGCGCTGACGGGTCTCGGCCTGGCGTTCCTGGGTCTGCGGCTGCGCCGCCGCTGAGGCCGCGGCTTCCCGTTCCCTCTCCCCGTTCCACGTGAAACGAGGAGACGGGGAACGGAACACCGTTTCACGTGAAACGGTCCCGGTTGTTTCACGTGAAACGGTGGAAACGGTTGGCGTGGTTTCACAGGAAACAGCGCGAATGGTGGTTTCACGTGAAACACCGCGGATCAGGTGCCCCGGAAAGGTGGATCACGTTCTCCCGGGGGCACCACCGTCGAGAAGCCCTCGTACGAGAGAATGGCGGCATGGATATGCCGATGAACGAACGGTCGCAGGAGAACCCGCACGTCCTGGTTGTCGGCCCGGACGGCATGGCGCTCGGCAGCGCCGGCTCCGGTGGCGGGGACGACGGCGACGAGCCCCGCGAGGTCCCGGTGACGGACATGGTCGAACAGCCTGCGAAGGTCATGCGCATCGGCAGCATGATCAAGCAGCTGCTGGAAGAGGTGAAGGCCGCTCCTCTCGACGAGGCCAGCCGGGTCAGGCTCAAGGAGATCCACGCCAGCTCGGTGAAGGAGCTGGAGGACGGGCTGGCGCCCGAGCTGGTGGAGGAGCTGGAGCGGCTGTCGCTGCCGTTCACCGATGAGTCGGTGCCGACGGAGGCGGAGCTGCGGATCGCCCAGGCGCAGCTGGTGGGCTGGCTGGAGGGGCTGTTCCACGGTATTCAGACCGCGCTGTTCGCCCAGCAGATGGCTGCCCGCGCCCAACTGGAGTCGATGCGCCGGGCCCTGCCGCCCGGTGTCCTGCCCACGGAGGGCGACGAGGGCAAGCCCGGCCACGGCGGCGCCCGCTCGGGCCCGTACCTCTGACCGTATGCACGAGGGGCCGGCACGCGAGATGCGTGCCGGCCCCTTCTGTATGCGGTGCGACCGTCAGCCGCTGCGACCCGTGGAGATGGTCAGCTCGATCGTGGCGTTCTTGGTCGGGTACCACCAGCTGATGGCGGCCGGGGACTGATCCGTGACGGTGTTCTTGCCCCAGATCGCGCTGTCCTCTTCCTTGACGATCTTGTACTTCCAGCCGGCCGCCCTGATGCATTCCTTCACCGAGTCCAGGTTCTTGAACCGGAACGACGGGAAGAGGATCTTGCCCTTGTCGGCGTAGCTCTTGGTCGGGTTGGTGCACTCGGACGTCAGGATCGTCGCCGTCTTGTCCTCGGGGCGGACGCTCTCGCTGGGCGAGGCGGAGTAGCTGGACGGTGTGACGTCGCCGCCGGTGTCGTCGGTGGAACCGGCGCTCAGACCGATCCCGATCGCTATCGCGGTGACCACGACGACACCGACGATCGCCGAGACCACGATCACCGGGGTGTTGTTCTTCCGCCCGCCGGGCCCGCCGGCCGACGGCATCGAGGCGGTGACCGGCGGCGGGGGCGGGGTGTACGCCGGCGGAGCCTGGTAACCGCCCGTGTTGAACGGCGCCGGACCCGGGATCGGGCCGGGGGCCGGCGTCGGGTAGGCGTTGTTCGGCGGCGGGGGCGTCTGCGGGCCGAAGCCGACCGCCTGCGTCGGCTGATAGGGCTGCTGGACGTTCGGCGGGACCGGCGTCTGCGGGTTTCCGGACGCGGTGGGGAAGACCGCGGAGGACACCGAGGAGCCGCTGGTGCGCGCCCGCGGGCCCTCACCGATGATCAGCGGGGTGGCACCGGACTGGCCGGACCCGGCGATCCGCAGACACTCGTCCCGCATCGCCTCGGCGGTCGGGAACCGTTCGTTGGGGTTCTTCTTCAGCGCCCGGGCCACCAGCGCGTCCACGGCCGGCGGCAGCGAGCGGTTGATGCTCGACGGGACCGGCGGCTCTTCCTGGACGTGGGCGTAGGCGATGGCGAGCGGGGAGTCCGCGTCGAACGGCAGCTGGCCGGTCAGCAGCTCGAAGAGCATGATGCCGACGGAGTACAGGTCGGAGCGGGCGTCCACCCCGCGGCCCAGCGCCTGCTCGGGGGAGAGGTACTGCGGAGTGCCGACCACCATGCCGGTCTGGGTCATGGACGTCACACCGGACTGCATGGCGCGGGCGATACCGAAGTCCATGACCTTGACGACGCCGCGCTTGTTCAGCATGACGTTGCCGGGCTTGATGTCGCGGTGGACCAGGCCCATCTCGTGGCTGACTTCCAGTGCCGCGAGCACATCGGCGGTGATCTTCAGGGCCTTCTCGGTCGGCATCGCGCCGTGCTGGGCGATGTCGGCGTCGAGGTCGGAGCGCAGCGGCTGGCCCGCGACGTACTCCATGACGATGTACGGCACCATGCCGCCGTCGAGCTCGTCCTCGCCCGAGTCGAAGACCGAGACGATATTGGTGTGCGTGAGCTTCGCCACTGACTGCGCCTCGCGGCGGAAGCGCTCGCGGAAGGCCTGCTCGCGGCCGAGCTCGGTGTGCAGTGTCTTGATCGCGACGTCGCGGTCGAGCACGGTGTCGTGTGCGAGGTGCACGGATGCCATTCCGCCGGCCCCGAGAAGATCACGAAGCTGGTAACGTCCTCCGCCGACCGAACGGCCCTCGAATTGGCCCTGAGCGCCGTCCTGGCTCATCGTTCCGCTTCCCCCTAGGCGCACGGCGCACTACCCGTACGTTATAGCGATCAAAATCTGGAATTCCGGAGCCAAGTGTGCCCCAGGGCCCGGACACGTCAAGCTGTGTGCCCGTTCCGTGACCAGATGTGCAAGATCCGGTCACGGACCTGAGACGTTCGGCCCCTGGATCACCGGGGGTGAACTTGCGATGTCAGGCGAACGGCGGGTTTGATGGCCGGTCCACGACGGACCGGTGGGTGCCGCGGAACCTGTAGCGTGCTCTAGCGAAGACCGATGACCTTACCGCTCTCGGGCGGATCGATTCGACGGCGAGGACCGATGGCACCGACGCAGAGCCCCCAGGGCCCGTCCGATCCTGAGGCCACCGGCTCCCATGTCCCTGAGGCACCGGAGATGTGGGGCAACGGCGGGCTGGTCGGCGACGGCCGGTACCGGCTCACGGGGCGCCTCGGGCGCGGCGGTATGGCGGAGGTGTTCGCCGCCGAGGACGTACGCCTCGGCCGCACCGTGGCCGTGAAGCTGCTGCGTGCCGACCTCGCCGAGGACCCGGTGTCCAAGGCCCGCTTCACCCGCGAGGCACAGTCCGTGGCCGGGCTGAACCACCACGCGGTGGTCGCGGTCTACGACTCCGGTGAGGACCTCGTCGGCGGCAACACCGTGCCGTACATCGTGATGGAGCTGGTCGAGGGCCGGACCATCCGCGATCTGCTGCTGAACGCCGACGCCCCGCCGCCGGACCAGGCGCTGATCATCGTCTCGGGCGTGCTGGAGGCACTGGCCTACAGCCACCAGCACGGCATCGTGCACCGTGACATCAAGCCCGCGAACGTGATCATCACGAACAGCGGCGCCGTGAAGGTCATGGACTTCGGCATCGCCCGCGCCCTGCACGGCGCGCAGTCCACCATGACCCAGACCGGCATGGTCATGGGTACGCCCCAGTACCTCTCCCCGGAGCAGGCGCTCGGCAAGACCGTCGACACCCGTTCCGACCTCTACGCCACCGGCTGTCTGCTCTACGAACTGCTCACGCTGCGGCCGCCGTTCACCGGTGAGACCCCCCTCTCGGTCGTCTACCAGCACGTCCAGGACATGCCGGTGCCGGCCTCCGAGGTCGCCGAGGGCGTGCCGCCGGAGCTGGACGGCCTGGTCATGCGGTCGCTGGCCAAGGACCCCGACGACCGGTTCCAGACCGCCGAGGAGATGCGCGGGCTGGTCCAGTACTCGCTGCAGATGCTGCAGGAGCAGGGCGGGCACACCGGCACCTGGAACACCGGCCCGGTGGTCATGCACGAGGGCGGTCACTCCCCTGCCATGGGGACCGCCGCGACCACCGCGCTGCCGCACCCCGACGCCGGCCAGACCACGGCGCAGCCGATCCTCACGCACGGGATGCGGGAGGACGACGGCGGCTTCGAGGGCGGGCCCCGCCCGGCCAGGGGCGGCCGCGGCAAGGTCTGGCTGATCGCGGCGCTCGCACTGATCGCCATCGCGGTCGGCGTGGCCTTCGCGCTGCAGAACACCAAGGACCAGAACCAGAAGCACGAGACCCCGGCCACGCAGTCGCCGACGCCGAAGAAGCACAAGGAGACCACCGAGCCGACGACCGAGGAGCCGACCACTCCGGAGACCCAGCCGGAGGGCACCGGCGGCGACGGCGGTTCGTACACCCGGGAGCCGACGACGCAGCCGAGCACCCCGCCGACCTCCGAGCCGCCGACCTCGCAGCCGCCGACGACCGAGGAGCCGACCACCGAGCCGCCCACCGACACCACCGGTGGCACGGCCGACGGCGGCACGGCGGACGGCGGGACGGCCGACGGCGGCACCGCGGACGGCGGGACGGCCGACGGCGGCGCGACGGCCGGGACGGACAGCGGGGCGACCTCGGGCGCGGACAGCGGCACCACGCTGGGCACGACGGGCGGCTGACCGGCCGCGCGCCGTCACGGGTCAGCGGGTGAACGCGTCGTGTACGGCGCGGTATTCGCGGGTCCACCACACCGCCAGGGCGGCTGCCGCCGGGAACTGCGGATCGGTGCGGCGGTCGCCGAGCTGGTAGCGCCAGGTGAGCATCCAGAAGTCGTTCAGCCGCTCCCACCACACCCGGTGGACGGCCGCGGCCAGTTCGTCGGCGCCGGCTCCGCAGGCGCTGCGGTAGGCACCGGCGTATGCCGCGACCTTGGCCAGGTCCAGGGTGCCGCAGGGGCGTACGAAGAAGATCGCGGCGGCGCGCACCGCCTCCTCGGCGCGGGGCTGGACGCCCAGCCGGTCCCAGTCGACGATCGCGGTCGGCTCGGTGCCGCGGTAGAGCAAGTTCAGCGGGTGGAAGTCGCCGTGTACCCAGCCGGCGGCGGGCTCCGCACCGGGGGCGGGGCGCCGGTGGACCTGCCGTTCCAGGAGGGCCCGGCGCTCCAGCAGCCGGTGCTCGGCGAGCTCGTCGAAGCTGGTGCGCGGGCGGGCGCAGCGGGCCAGGTCCAGCAGCTCGTCGATGGTCTCGAAGGTCCGCTCGGGGTCGGCGCCGGCGTCCGTGCAGGGCAGCCGGGGCGGATGCGGTTCGTTCGCCATGACCTGTGCCAGCGCGGTGTGCACGAGCCCGAGCAGGGCGCCGAGCCGGCGGGACTGGCCGGCGGTCAGCGCGGTACCGCTCAGGTGCCGCCCCTCGACCCAGGGGTGCAGGGCGTAGCAGCGGCCGTCGAGGACGGTGACGGTGCGGCCGTCGGCGTCGGCGACGGGCGGGGCGACCGGCAGGCCGAGCGCGGCGAGCCGCCGGGTGGCCCGGTGCTGGCGGGTGAGCGCGGCCAGGTCGCCGTCCAGGTGGTGCTTGAGGAAGTAGCGGCCGCGGGTGGTGGCGAGGAAGTAGCCGTGGTTGAGCAGGCCCTCGGCGACGGGTTCACAGGACAGCGGCGCGCCGGCGCCGGTGTAGTGGCGGAGCAGGGATCCGAGGGCGTCTTTGTCGGGCGTCGCCGCCGTCCGGACTACAGATGAGCGCAGCACGCGCCAGATGTTAGATCAACTACACCTATGCGGGTGGGGGTACCGGAAAGCCTCACCCAGAGTGAGCGAGATGGAGGGCCGGCACCCCGGTGAGGTGGTGCAGGGTGACGAACTCCGGCTCGAAGCGCAGGAAGGCTCGATGCGCAGGAAGTGCAGGAAGACTCGACGGCACGGTGGGGGTCGGTGGGAGGAGCCCGCGGTGTGGCCGCCCCGTAAGTCGTCGGTCAGCGGCGCTCCGCCTGCCGGCGCGCCACATAGGCGGCGGCCTGGGAGCGGCGCTCCATGCCGAGCTTGGAGAGCAGGCTGGAGACGTAGTTCTTGATGGTCTTCTCGGCGAGGTGGAGCCGTTCCCCGATGGCGCGGTTGGTCAGGCCCTCGCCGATCAGGTCGAGGATCTTGCGCTCCTGCTCGGTCAGGCTCGCCAGCCGGTCGTCCCCCTTGGCGGCGTTGCCGTCGCGCAGCCGCTCCAGCACGCGGGCGGTGGCCACGGGGTCGAGCAGCGACTTGCCGGCGGCCACGTCACGTACGGCGGAGAGCAGTTCGTTCCCCCGGATGGCCTTGAGGACATAACCGGACGCACCGGCCATGATCGCATCGAAGAGCGCCTCGTCGTCCGCGAACGAGGTGAGCATCAGGCACTTGATGTCCGGATTCTGTGAACGGATCTCGCGGCAGACCTCGACCCCGCTGCCGTCCGGCAGCCGGACGTCCAGCACGGCCACGTCGGGACGCGTCGCAGGGATCCTGACCAGGGCATCTGCGGCGGTGCCGGCCTCGCCGACCACCTCGATGTCGGCCTCGACCGCGAGCATTTCGTGGACCCCACGGCGGACGACTTCATGGTCATCGAGCAGAAATACCGTGATTTTTCCGTCTTCGGGCACGGGCCCAGTCTCACACATCAAGTCTTCCCGTGCTCCAGGTCACCGATATAACGTGCCGTTGTCCCGGCGGCCTGCAACGCTGTGACCAGGAGTTGTTCCAGCCTTTGTGATTTTACTTGGAAATCCAAGCAAAATCGCAGGTCAGCGCCGTTTCCACTTCGGCTTTGACAATGGGTAACGTGCAATGAGCAGGCCACTGTCCGGGAGCTTTGTTCCACCCGGATCCGGCCGCGTTCGCACACACCCCGTGCGCCGTATCGGATACCGGGTGAGCCGCAATACGGCCACCGGCGGACCCCGGGGGCCGGACAGACGGAGGAGCAGCACGTGACCGTGGAAGGCACTGCGCAGCGGAAAAACACCCGCGGCAGCAGCAAGCGCACCACCGCCAAAAAGGCGACGCCGGCCAAGAAGGCGTCCCCGGCGAAGGCCCGTACCAACGGCCGGCCCGACGAGGCGGAGCAGGATCAGCTCGTACAACTGCTGACCCCGGAAGGGAAGCGGGTCGAGCACCCGGACTACGCCATCGACCTTTCCCCCGAAGAACTGCGCGGCCTCTACCGCGACATGGTGCTGACGCGGAAGTTCGACGCCGAGGCGACCACCCTCCAGCGCCAGGGCGAGCTGGGCCTGTGGGCCTCGCTGCTGGGCCAGGAGGCGGCCCAGATCGGCTCCGCCCGTGCCCTGCGTGACGACGACTACGTCTTCCCGACGTACCGCGAGCACGGCGTGGCCTGGTGCCGCGGGGTCGACCCGACGAATCTGCTGGGCATGTTCCGCGGCGTCAACAACGGCGGCTGGGACCCGAACAGCAACAACTTCCACCTCTACACCATCGTGATCGGTTCGCAGACGCTGCACGCGACCGGCTATGCGATGGGCGTCCAGAAGGACGGCACGGATTCCGCGGTCATCGCGTATTTCGGTGACGGTGCCTCCAGCCAGGGCGATGTCGCGGAATCCTTCACGTTCTCCGCGGTGTACAACGCCCCCGTCGTGTTCTTCTGCCAGAACAATCAGTGGGCCATTTCCGAACCCACCGAGAAGCAGACCCGGGTGCCGCTCTACCAGCGCGCCCGCGGTTTCGGATTCCCCGGCGTACGGGTCGACGGCAACGACGTGCTGGCCTGTCTCGCGGTGACCAAGGCGGCGCTGGAGCGGGCACGCACCGGCCAGGGCCCGATGCTGATCGAGGCGTTCACGTACCGGATGGGCGCGCACACCACCTCCGACGACCCGACGCGCTACCGCGGGGACGAGGAGCGGGTGGCCTGGGAGGCCAAGGACCCGATCCTGCGGCTGCGGGCGTACCTGGAGGCCGAGGGCCTGGTCGACGACGCGTACCTCGCGACCATCGACGAGGAGAGCGAGGCCCTGGGCAAGCGGGTCCGCGACGCGGTGCGCGCCATGCCGGACCCGGACACCATGGCGATCTTCGAGAATGTCTATGCCGACGGGCACGCGCTCGTCGATGAGGAGCGCGCGCAGTTCGCCGCGTACCAGGCGTCGTTCGTCGATGCCGATGTCCTGGCGGAGGGGAACTGACCATGGCCGTCCACGAGAAGATCACCATCGCCAAGGCGATCAACGCCTCGCTCCGCGCCTCCATGGAGGCCGACCCCAAGGTCCTCGTCATGGGCGAGGACGTCGGCAAGCTCGGCGGCGTCTTCCGGGTCACCGACGGGCTGCAGAAGGACTTCGGCGAGGACCGGGTGATCGACACCCCGCTCGCCGAGTCGGGCATCGTCGGCACCGCGATCGGGCTGGCGCTGCGCGGCTACCGCCCGGTCGTCGAGATCCAGTTCGACGGCTTCGTCTTCCCCGCCTACGACCAGATCGTCACCCAGCTCGCCAAGATGCACGCCCGCGCGCTGGGCAAGATCAAGGTGCCGGTCGTCATCCGCATCCCGTACGCGGGCGGCATCGGTGCGGTCGAGCACCACTCCGAGTCCCCCGAGGCGCTGTTCGCGCACGTCGCGGGCCTCAAGATCGTCACTCCCTCGAACTCCTCCGACGCCTACTGGATGCTCCAGCAGGCCATCGCGGGCGACGACCCGGTCATCTACTTCGAACCCAAGCGGCGCTACCACGACAAGTCGCGGCTGGACACCGAGTCGATCCCGGACCCGCTGCACAAGGCCCGGATCACCCAGAGCGGCTCGGACCTGACGCTGGCTGCCTACGGCCCGATGGTGAAGGTCTGCCTGGACGTTGCCAAGGTCGCGGCCGAGGAGGGCAAGTCGGTCGAGGTCGTCGACCTGCGCTCGCTCTCCCCGATCGACTTCGACACCCTGCAGTCGTCGGTGCAGAAGACCGGGCGCCTGGTCGTCGTCCACGAGGCGCCGGTGTTCTTCGGTGCGGGCGCGGAGATCGCCGCCCGGATCACCGAACGGTGCTTCTACCACCTGGAGGCCCCGGTCCTGCGCGTCGGCGGCTTCCACGCCCCGTACCCGCCCTCCCGGCTGGAGGACGAGTACCTTCCGGGTCTGGACCGGGTGCTCGACGCCGTCGACCGTGCGCTGGCGTACTGAGGGTTTGAGGAGAGTTCGTAACCATGACTACAGGCACCGCCAACGCCCAGCGCTTCCGCGAGTTCAAGATGCCCGACGTGGGCGAGGGGCTCACCGAGGCCGAGATCCTCAAGTGGTACGTCCAGCCCGGTGACACCGTCACCGACGGCCAGGTCGTGTGCGAGGTCGAAACCGCCAAGGCCGCCGTCGAACTGCCCATCCCCTACACCGGGGTGGTGCACGAGCTGCGCTTCGGCGAGGGCGTCACCGTCGACGTCGGCACCGCCATCATCGCGGTGGACACCGACCCGGGCGCGGGACCGGCCGAGGCCCCCACGACCGCGAGCGCGCCGCAGGAGGCCGCACCGGCCGAGGAGGACGCCGAGCCGCAGGGCCGGCAGGCGGTACTGGTCGGCTACGGCGCCGCGCCGTCCTCGACCAAGCGCAGGGCGCGCAAGCCGCAGGCCGGTGTGCCGGCCCAGCCTGAGCCGGTGAAGGCCGCGCTCCAGGCCGAGCTGAACGGACGCCCCGCGGCGCAGCCAGCCGCTCCCGCCGTACCGCAGCCGGGCGCCACGGTGACGCCGGACGCCCGGCCCGTGAGCGCCGGAACCGCCGGGCGGCCGCTGGCCAAGCCGCCGGTGCGCAAGCTCGCCAAGGACCTCGGCATCGACCTGGCGACCATCTCCCCGACCGGGCCGGACGGCATCATCACCCGTGAGGACGTGCACGCGGCCGCCGCCCCGGCGGCGACGCAGGCACCGGTCGTGGAGGCTCCCGCCGCGCCGGCCGCCGCTCCCGCGGTGACCGGTGTCGTGGACGCCGCGGCCCGCGAGCGGCGGGTGCCGGTCAAGGGCGTACGCAAGGCCACCGCGCAGGCCATGGTGGCCAGCGCCTTCACCGCGCCGCACGTCACGGAGTTCATCACCGTCGACGTGACCCGCACGATGAAGCTCGTCCAGGAACTGAAGCAGGACCCGGACATGGCCGGCCTGCGGGTCAACCCGCTGCTGATCGTCGCCAAGGCCCTCCTGGTCGCCCTCAAGCGGCACCCGGAGGTCAACGCGTCCTGGGACGAGGCGAACCAGGAGATCGTCTACAAGGACTATGTGAACCTCGGCATCGCCGCGGCCACCCCGCGCGGGCTGATCGTCCCCAACATCAAGGACGCCGGGTCCAAGACGCTCCCGCAACTCGCCGAGGAACTGGGCGAATTGGTCGCCACCGCCCGCGAGGGCAAGACCTCTCCGGCGGCCATGAGCGGTGGCACCGTCACCATCACCAACGTCGGTGTCTTCGGCGTCGACTCCGGTACGCCGATCCTCAACCCGGGGGAGTCGGCGATCCTCGCCGTCGGTGCGATCAAGCTCCAGCCCTGGGTGCACAAGGGCAAGGTGAAGGCGCGCCAGGTCACCACCCTCGCGCTGTCCTTCGACCACCGTCTCGTCGACGGTGAGCTGGGCTCCAAGCTGCTCGCGGACATCGCGGCGGTGCTGGAGCGGCCGAAGCGGCTGATCACCTGGGGCTGACCCGGGATGCGGGGCCGGTCGGGCAAGGGCGTCGTTTCACGTGAAACGACGCCTGGGGCCGGGGGCGGTGTTTCACGTGAAACACCGCCCCATGCCCACGCCGGGCCGGCCCGCCCTCATGCCCGGGGCGCGCCCGCTGCCGTCCCGTCCGGTGCCGTCGACGAGCAGTTGACCGCCCGGCCCGCGCCCGCGCTCCGGCCGTACGTCAGCTCCTACGCCGCATACCGCCAGGCCGGGGTCCCGCCCGCCCTCCACCGCGGGCTGCCCTCGCCCCGGCTGACCCTGATCTTCACCCTCGACGAACCGCTCACCCTGGCCGGCCACCCGGACCCCGGCCAGGCTCCCGGCAGCTACGCCACCCTCCTCGGCGGATTGCACACCCGTCCCGCGCTGATCACCCATCAGGGCCGCCAGTCCGGCATCCAGCTCGGTCTGCACCCGCTGGGCGCTCGGGCGCTGCTGGGCCTGCCGGCCGGTGAGCTGGCCGGTATCGATCTCCCCGCGGAGACGGTGCTCGGGCCGCGGGGCCGGGACATCGCCGAGCGGTTGCGGGCGGCCGCCGGCTGGCCGGAGCGGTTCGCGCTGCTGGACGCCCATCTGCTGCGGTGGCTGGACCGGAAGCCGGGTGGTGCGGGGCCCGCCCCGGCGCCCGAGGTCGCCCGCGCCTGGCAGCTGCTGACCGCCTCCCGGGGCGCCGTACCGGTCGCGTCGCTCGCCGCCGACACCGGCTGGAGCGCCCGCCATCTGACCTCCCGCTTCCGACACGAAACCGGCCTGACGCCCAAGACCGCCGCCCGCGTCATCCGTTTCGACCGTGCCCGACGACGGCTGGGCGCCGCGGCCCGTACCGGCTCGCCGCCGCTCCTCGCCGAACTGGCCACCGACTGCGGCTACTTCGACCAGGCGCACCTCGCCCGGGAGTTCCGCTCGCTGGCCGGCTGTCCGCCCAGCCGGTGGCTCGCCGAGGAGTTCCGAAACGTCCAAGCCCCGGCGGACGGCCGCGCGAAAGGCTGAGGCCGGCGGCCCACCCGGGGCCGTACCGACCGAGGAGGAACGGCGCTCATGCCGCAGACCACGCCTGGGACCACCGCATCCCCGCACGACTCCGTGACCGCACCCGCGCCCCAGGTGTGGCCGATGCTCCGGGCCCGGGACGCCCGCGCCCTGATCCGGTTCCTGACCGAGGCGTTCGGCTTTGAAGTGTCCGCGGTGTACGGCGACGGGGAGCGGGTCGCGCACGCCGAGCTCTCCTGGCCCGAGGGCGGCGGCATCATGCTCGGTTCCGTCCACGAGGCGGACGACGACCCCTGCGGGCTGCAACCGGGGGCCTTCGGCGCCTACGTGGTCACCGGCCGGCCCGACGCGCTGTGTGCCCGCGCCCGGGCCGCCGGCGCGGAGATCACCGACGAACCGGCCGACACCGACTACGGGTCGCGGGGCTTCAGCGCCCGCGACCCGGAGGGCAACCGCTGGTCCTTCGGCACCTACCGCGGCGCGCCGCAGCCGGTCCGTTCGTAGGGCCGGTCAGCCGCGGATGAGCTCCACGGCCCGGCTGAAGTGGGCCACCGGCCCGGTCGGGCCGGACTCATCGGCGTGTGCGGCGCCGCGGGTCAGCGCGACCCCCGCCCACAGACCGGCGACGATCAATGCCAGTACGACGGTGTTCCGCGCACGACGGCCGGCGTTCGTCCTGGACTGCATGGTCAACTCCCCTTGGAATCCCGGAGCCTCCCCGGCTCCACGCCTCCATTCACCCATGGAATCCGGGCCCCTCCGTACGCGCCAGGTACGGACTCGGGTCAGACCTGAGGTGGACCCGCCGTCCGCCTGTGGTCCCCCTTGCGACCGGGGCCGGGAAAGGGTTTGCCGTCGCCGTCCGGAGCCGCTTACCGTCGGCGGAATGAGCCGCGACATGATCATCCGCCGGTACCGGGACGCTGACCAGGACGTTGTCGTCGATCTTTGGTCGAGGGCCGTGCGCCGGGCGCATCCGTTCATCGAGGGGGAGGGCGAGGGCGAGCGCGCGCGGATCCTCCGCGAGGTGTATCTCGTCCGGGCCGAGAACTGGGTCGCCGAACGGGCGGGCGCGGTCATCGGGCTGCTCGGCCTACTCCCCGGCGGCGAGATCGGCGGGCTGTTCGTCGCGCCGGAGGCCCAAGGCGGCGGCGTGGGGCGGCAGTTGGTGGAACACGCGGCGGCGCGGTACGGCGCGCTGACCCTGGAGGTCTTCGAGGGCAATGCCCGCGCCCGCCGCTTCTACGCGCACCTGGGCTTCACCGAGCGGGGGCGGCGGGTGGACGAGGAGACCGGCCACCCGCTGCTCGTGCTGGAGCGGGCGGCACCGCTGAAGTCGGTGAGCTGGCTGCACGTGCGGGAGGGCCGCCTGCTGAGCGTCCGCACGCGCGGCAACGACACGTTCTACCTCCCCGGCGGGAAGTACGAGCCCGGGGAATCCGCCCCCGAGGCGCTGTCGCGGGAGCTGTCCGAGGAACTCGGCCTCGACGTCCCCGCCGGGACCCTGACGGAGGCGTTCGTCATCCATGACGTCGCGCACGGCAAGAACGGCCGCCGGCTGCACATGACCTGCTTCACCGGCGGGCCGCAGGACATCGTGCCGGTGCCGGGCCGGGAGATCGCCGAGTACGCCTGGTTCGACCGCCGGGAGGCGCGCGAGCGCTGTGCCCCGGCGCATTCCCAGGTCGTGGACCGCCTGGTGGCCCAGGGGCGGATGCCGGGCTGACGTACGGACCCGAGCCGTCCGTCGATCGTCCGCGCTCGTCCGCCTGTCCGCCCCCCGATCGTCCGCATCACGGAATCACGTGTCGGACGCATACCTGTTGTATCTATCCTGTGCGCATGCCCTCAGCGTCCACGCCCACCGCCCCCGCCAGAGAATCCGCCGCCAAACAACCGCCCGCCGCCGAGCGGGTCTACGCACATGTCAAGGACGCCGTACTGCAGCGCCGCTACGAGGGCGGCATGCTGCTCACCGAAGGCGAGCTGGCCGACGCGGTGGGCGTGTCACGGACGCCGGTGCGCGAGGCGCTGCTGCGCCTGGAGGTCGAGGGGCTGCTCAAGCTCTACCCGAAGAAGGGCGCCATGGTGCTGCCGGTCTCCGCACAGGAGATCGCCGACGTGGTCGAGACCCGGCTGCTGGTCGAGAAGCACGCCGCCGCCAAGGCGGTGTCCGCGAGCGAGTCGCTGCTCACCGAGCTGACCGAACTGCTGGACACCATGCGCGAGCAGGCCGCGTCCGGTGACCTGGCCGCCGTGTCCGTCACCGACCGCGCCTTCCACGCCGCCATCGTGCGCAGTGCCGGCAACCAGATCCTGATCCGGCTCTACGAGCAGCTGCGCGACCGCCAGTTGCGGATGGGCGTCGCGGTGATGCACGCCCACCCCGACCGGATCGCCAAGAACATCGCCGAGCACGCCGAGATCCTCGACGCGCTGCGGGCCGGCGACGCGGCCGCCGCCACCGACGTCGTGCACCGGCACGTCAGCTGGGTCCGCAACCTGGCCCAGGGAGACGCGCGATGAGCGGTGGCACCGGCGGACCGGACGGCTCCATAGACGGCGGCTCCGGCCCGGGTCCGGGCTCCGTGGGCGGCGGTTCCGCCCGCTCCGGCTCAGGCGGCGGCGCCCGGCTGCTGCCCGCCGACCCGCCCGGCGGCCCCCGGGCCATGGCGGTCTGGGGCATCGGCGTCGCCGTCTACTTCGTCGCGATCACCTACCGCACGAGCCTGGGCGTGGCCGGGCTGGACGCCGCCGAACGCTTCCACATCAACGCCTCGGCGCTGTCGACCTTCTCCATCCTCCAGCTGCTGGTGTACGCGGGGATGCAGATCCCCGTCGGCCTGCTGGTCGATCGGCTCGGCGCCAAAAAGGTGCTGACCCTCGGCGTCGTCCTCTACACCGCCGGCCAGTTCGGCTTCGCGCTCTCCGCTTCGTACCCCATGGCGCTCGGCTCGCGCGCGCTGCTGGGCTGCGGGGATGCGATGACCTTCATCAGCGTGCTGCGGCTGGGTTCGCGCTGGTTCCCGGCCCGGCGCGGCCCGATGATCGCCCAGATCGCCGCGCTGGTCGGAATGGCCGGCAACCTCATCTCCACCCTCGTCCTCGCCCGCTTCCTGCACACCTTCGGCTGGACCCCGACCTTCGCCGCCAGTGCGGCCGGTGGCATCGTCGTGCTGATCGTGCTGCTGGCCTTCCTCAAGGACCACCCCGAGGGCTTCGAGCCGCCGCCGGCCCCGGCCGGGCACACCGGCACCGGGTTCGTGCGCCGGCAGATCGCGGACGCCTGGCGGGAGCCCGGCACCCGGCTGGGCATGTGGGTGCACTTCACCACCCAGTTCCCGGCCATGGTCTTCCTGCTGCTGTGGGGCCTGCCGTTCCTCGTCGAGGCACAAGGTCTGTCCCGCGGCACCGCCGGCGAACTGCTCACCCTGGTGGTGCTCTCCAACATGGCCGTGGGGCTGGTCTACGGCCAGATCATCGCCCGCCACCACGCCGCCCGTATGCCACTGGCACTGGGCACGGTCGGCGCCACCGCCCTGCTGTGGGCGAGCGTGCTGAGCTGGCCGGCCGACCATGCGCCCATGGGCCTGTTGATCGCACTCTGCGCCGTGCTGGGCGCCTGCGGTCCGGCGTCGATGATCGGCTTCGACTTCGCCCGGCCCGCCAATCCGCCCGAGCGCCAGGGCACCGCCTCCGGCATCGTCAACATGGGCGGCTTCACCGCGTCGATGACGACGCTGCTCGCGATCGGCGTCCTGCTGGACGCGACCGGCGACAACTACCGGATCGCCTTCGCCTCGGTCTTCGTCCTCGAAGCGGTCGGCGTCTCACAGATCCTGCGGCTGCGCCGCCGTGCCGCCCGCCGCGAGCGTGAACGTCTGGTCGTCAGCCGCGTGGAGGCGGTGCACGTTCCGGCCTGAGCGGCGCTGTTTCACGTGAAACGGGGGCCGGCCGACGCGGAGTGGTCCGCCGGCCCGAGTTCACTACGGCGTGACCGCGTGCGCTACGGCGTGACCGCGAAGTTGTCCAGGATCGCCTCGGCCAGCTCCTGGTCACCATCGATCTTGATCTGCTCGGCGACCGCCGCCGGGCGGATGCGGCCGCAGGCCAGCTGGTGGAAGATGTCCCAGTCCAGGGCGAGGGTCACCGTCGGGCCCAGCGAGACGCTGCCGTCGATGGTGGCGTTGCCCTCGTTGTCGATCCGGACCGTACGCAGGAACTCCACCGGGCCGCTGACGTCGAAGACCACCACCGAACCGGCGGGCGCCTGGGCCCTCTTGGAGACGATGCCGGGCAGTACCTTGACCAGCAGATCGCGCGTCACCTGCGCGCCGGGGGAGTCGAGATTGCCGGGCTTACCGAGCGCCCGGCGCAGGTCCTGCTCATGTACCCAGACGTCGAACGCCCGCTGCTGCAGCACGAATTCCAGCGTCCGGTCCTCATCGAGCGGGCTGCGCACCACCGCGTCGGGCTCGCGGGACTCGTTGCGCAGCTGCCGGGAACGGCGGATGACGGTGTATTCGAGCTCGCTGAGCATTTCCGGCGCGGTGTGGTGCCGGCGGACGTCGACCTGCACCTCCATGCGGCGCGCCGACTCACTGCGGACGTGGTAGAGGTCGCGCGGCAGCGTGTGGATCGGCCGTGGGTCGCCCAGCATTTCGCATTCCAGGCCGATGATGTGGGAGACCACATCGCGAACCGACCATCCTGGCAGGCACGTCGCCCGGTTCCACTCGCCTTCGACGAGCGGAGTCACCAGCTCGGTTATCGCTTCTATGGAGTGCGTCCAGGCATCGATGGAGGACTGAAGGCTGGGATGGACGGTCACGGGACCCCTCGGACGGTTCGTACGCGGGCTGCTGTCTGTGCAGTTAAGTTACCGCTGCGCACGGGCACCCCGGCAGTGCTTTCGGGGGACCATCGTAGGACGATGTCCCGCGGCCGCAGCGGGTTCCGGCGCAGGGTTCCGGGCGCCCGCGGCTCAGTCCCCGCCGCGCTCCCGCTCGGCCAGCCGGATCACGCACACCGCGACGGCGATCAGCAGCGCCGGATCCGCGTCGTCCCGTACGACCTTGACGGCATAGGTGTCGCGCACGGTCAGCCAGCGCCGCGAGATGTCGGCGAGCAGTTCGCCCTCGTACTCGACGGCGAACTCCCGGTCCAGGATCTTGCCGCTGACGTCCAGCACGGTGCCGTCCGCCAGCTCCACGCGGTAGTGGTTGCGCAGCAGCGAGAGGCGCTTGCGGCGGATGGTGGCCAGCGGCGCGTCGTCCCGCTCGATCGTCATCGTGTCGCGCAGGGCCAGCATCTTCTTCCGGATGGTGATCAGCACCCGGCCTTCGGCGTCCTTCAGCTCGAAGGTCTCCCGCATCCGGAGCGCCTTGCCGTCCACGAGGAAGGCGTGGCGGCCGTGCTCGTCGTCGATCCAGTAGTCGTCGCCGATGCCGAAGATCCGGTCGCGGACGAGGAAGGTGCCGGAGCGCGGCGGCTGCGCCGCGGGTGAGGGCTGCATGGCTGACCTGTTCCCCGACGCCCCTGCGGAATGCGCACGCACCTGAGTGACGTTGAATGTCCACATGGCTTCACGTGCGCGCGTCCGGGCCCCCGAGCTGACCGGCAAGGGCGGCTGGCTGAACACCGGCAACAAGGATCTGACCCTCTCCGACCTGCGAGGACGCATCGTCGTCCTGGATTTCTGGACGTTCTGCTGTGTGAACTGCCTGCACGTCCTGGACGAGCTGCGGGAGCTGGAGGAGAAGCACCGCGACACGGTCGTGATCATCGGTGTGCACTCCCCGAAGTTCGTGCACGAGGCCGAGCACCAGGCGGTGGTGGACGCCGTCGAGCGGTACGGCGTCGAGCACCCGGTCCTCGACGACCCCGAGCTCGCCACGTGGAAGCAGTACGCGGTCCGCGCCTGGCCGACGCTGGTGGTGATCGACCCCGAGGGGTACGTCGTCGCCCAGCACGCCGGCGAGGGCCATGCGCACGCCATCGCCACGCTCGTCGAGGAGCTGGAGGCGGAGCACGAGGCGAAGGGCACCCTGCGGCGCGGCGACGGCCCGTACGTACCGCCGGAGCCGGTCGCCACCGACCTGCGCTTCCCCGGCAAGGCGGTCCGGCTGCCGGGCGGCAGCTTCCTGGTCTCCGACACCACCCGCCACCAGCTCGTCGAGCTGGCCGAGGACGGCGAGCGGGTGCTGCGCCGGGTCGGCAGCGGTGAGCGCGGCCTGACCCCGGACACCTTCAACGAACCACAGGGCCTGGCCCTGCTGCCCGACGGCAAGGTCGCCGTCGCGGACACCGTCAACCACGCCCTGCGCGTCTTCGACCCCGTCAGCGGCACGCTGGAGACGGTGGCCGGCACCGGCAAGCAGTGGTGGCAGGGCTCCCCGACGTCCGGACCGGCGCGCGAGGTGGCGCTCTCCTCCCCGTGGGACATCGCCTGGTGGCAGGACCGGCTGTGGATCGCGATGGCCGGTGTGCACCAGCTGTGGACGTACGACCCGGCCACCGGCACGGTCGAGGTGGCCGCCGGCACGACGAACGAGGGCTTGGTGGACGGCCCGGCCGCCGAGGCCTGGTTCGCCCAGCCGTCCGGGCTCGCGGCGGCCGCCGACCGGCTGTGGATCGCGGACTCGGAGACCAGCGCGGTCCGCTGGGTCGAGCCCGCGGAGGACGGATACGTCATCCGCACGGCCGTCGGCACCGGCCTCTTCGACTTCGGCCACCGCGACGGCGCCGCCGGGCAGGCGCTGCTCCAGCACCCGCTGGGCGTCACCGCGCTGCCCGACGGCTCGGTCGCGATCGCGGACACCTACAACCACGCCCTGCGCCGCTACGACCCGGCGAGTGGCGAGGTGACGACGCTGGCGACCGATCTGCGTGAGCCGTCCGACGCGGTGCTGGTCGACGACGACATCGTGGTCGTCGAGTCCGCACGGCACCGGCTGACCCGGCTGCGGCTGCCCGAGGAGGCGGTCCGGGTGGAGGCGGTGGCGCACCGCACCCAGCGTGCGGCCACCGAGGTGGCGCCGGGCGCGCTCCGGCTCGATGTGGTCTTCCAGGCCCCGGCGGGCCAGAAGCTCGACACCCGCTACGGCCCGTCGACCCGGCTGCTGGTCAGCGCGACCCCGCCGGAACTGCTCGCCGACGGTGCGGGCGCCGGCACGGACCTCAGCCGGGAGCTGGTGCTCGCGGACGGGGTGACCGAGGGCGTGCTGCACGTCTCGGCGATGGCCGCGTCCTGCGACGACGCCCCGGACATCGAGTACCCCGCCTGCCATGTCCACCAGCAGGACTGGGGCGTTCCGGTGACCGTCACCGAGGACGGCGTGGCCCGGCTCGGGCTGGTGCTGGCGGGACTGGACGCCGCATAGCCGGCGGCGCTCGGGCCCGTTGACGGGGCCCGGGCCGTGCCGGTGGGGCGGCGGAGGTGGTGCCGGATCAGTTCCCGACGCCGGCGACCACTTCGGCCCCGTGGATGCTGCGCGACCAGTTGGTGACCTTGCTCCGGCCGACGGAGATGTGCAGCCGCTTCTCCGCGAAGTTCAGGGTGACCGGGCCGCGGGTGGTGGAGCTCGCGGAGGAACCCATGAAGTCGATGGTCACCGACTTCTGCTCGGTGCCCTTGCTGGCCGGCGTGTTGGTCGGGATGACCGCGTACGCATAGCCCTTGGCGGGCACGTCGATGGTCGCGCCGCCCAGGACACCGGGGTCGCCCGTCCTCAGCGGCAGCGGCGCCTTGGCGTTGTTGAAGCGCAGCTGCGGGCCGTTGTACAGCCGGCAGGTGCTGCTGGTGGTGTTCTTGAACTTCACCGTCACATGACTGTCCGGGCCGGTCTGCTGGGAGAACGTGACCCGGTAGGTGCTGGGCCAGCAGGGGGACACCCGGCGCGACGCCGCTCCGGCTCCCGCGCCTGCCGCGGCCGCACCACCGCCGATGATCTTCCGCTTCTTGCTCTTGGAGGACGAGGAGGAGGTCTTCTTCGACTTCTTCGAGGAGTGGCTGTTGCAGCCGGTCAGCGCGAGCGAACCGGCGAGCCCGAGGGCCAGCGCGGCGTACGCGGCGGAGCGGCGGCGGGAGCGGGGTGCGGTCATGGGTGGAGTCCCCCAGTGGGTCGCTACGGTCAGCGAGGTGCGTCTGTCATGGCATGGCCACGATATCGATTGCGGTTCGATCTTCCAGTGCGGGTTCGCGGCCGCTCCGGCCGGAGCGGCGTCACCGCAGGTCAGCGGGGCCCGGCGGAGTCGCAGTCCGGAAAGGCAGGGTCAGGAGCCCTCCGGACAGGTCGGCAAGGTGGTGTTGTCGAGCTGTTCCGGGCGGATGCGGATCCCGGGCACCCACATCCGTGCGCCGTCGTGATCGACCCGGAACCAGATGCTGCTGTGCCCGCCCGCCTCGTCGGTGACCGTCACACCGTTGGCGATCCGGCACACCGCACGCAGCACGTCGCCGTGCCAGACGTGGGCCGCGATGTTGGAGCGCTGGTAGACCCGGTAGGGGTCACGGGCCAGCCCGAGCGCACAGTTGTCGGTGCGGGGGCGCTGGCAGGCCCGTTCGACGTTGTTGACGGTGATCCGGGCGGACCCGCTGCCCTTGGCCGAGGTCTCGGATCCCTGCACTCCGCCTGCATCCACGCGGTCGGGCGAGGAGCCGTCCGACGTCCGGTCCGGGCCGGTCAGCGCCGGAAGGGCCACCGCGGCACCGGCCAGCACCGCGGCCGTCCCGAGCGCGGCGAGCACCAGCGGCAGCCGACGCCGTCCTGCCTCCTGCTCCGTCCCCTGCTCCACCGGCTTGTCCGTCCCGCCCGCTTCCTGTGCGAGGTCAGGGCCTGAGTGCGCTGCCTCCTGGGCCCGGTGCAGCAGATCGACGAGCGCGGGCAGCCGGTCCTCGGCGGTGAAGGAGAGCTTGCACCACTGCACCAGCAGCCGTTCATCGGGCAGCCCCTGGCCCCGCAAATAGCGTGAGAGGGACGAGCGGCTCGCCGGTAACCGGCCCTCCACCTCTTTGAGGCTGTAGCCGAGTTCACGATGCATACGGCGTAGAGCGGTGGCGAACTCACGGGCGGGGCCGGAGAGATCGTCGGGAAGAGGGGCCAGTGGCTTACGTCGGGGATGAGCGGCGTGGTTCTCATTGCCAGGCACATCCCGCATTCCAGCACAGGGGACATGCGCGCGCGAGGGGCACTTCCGCTCCCCTGTGACGGAAGTGCCCCTCGTTACACGATCCGGATCGGACCCGGATCAGCTGGTGACGTTTCACGTGAAACGGACCGAGCGTCAGCGCCTCGCACCAGCCCCCTCGTTTCACGTGAAACAGCGACGCGAGGTCGTACGGTGCGTCAGTCGCCGAACATCACCGGACGGTAGGGCGTGAACTCCGCGTCCCCGCCCGGCAGGCCATAGGTCAGCGTCCGGTGGTCGGTGCCGTGGCCGCCGCGCTGCTCGTAGGCCGTGTACGAGGAGTGTGCGTCGTTGTTCCACTTCTCGAAGATCACGACGTGCCGGTTGTCGTTGTCCCCGGACGCATCGATGAGCAGGTCACCGGGCTTGAGTTCGCCGAGCGAAATCGGCCGGGTGATACCGCGGTTGGTGGCCAGCCCCACGGTGTTGGTGCCCGGCGTCGGCAGCCCGAGCGCCATGGACGCATAGCCCGAGCAGTCCTGGCGGTAGCCGTCCTTCCAGACCTGGGCCTGGCTGTACGGGACCTGGGCGCCGTTGTCGGCGGTGAGCCAGATGGCGGCCCGGTTCAGCATCTCCTGGCGGGAGCCGCCGGGCTGCGGCCGGCCGCCATCGCCGTGGACCGGCACGCCCGGCAGCCGGTCCTGCGGAACGTCCACCGCGACCACCGTGAGGAAGCCGCTGACCGGTCCCGTGAGGTGGGCCATGTACGTCGAGCAGGCGCTGCCCTGGCACACCCGGTGCCCGGTGTCGACCTGGTGGTCGGCGGTGATCCGGTCCTGGCCCGCGGCGGTCTTGTTGATCATGCCGACGGCGGCGGAATTGATGTCGGGGCCGGCGTGCACCACCCATCGCGTCCCCCAGGTGGGAAAGTCCACGGCGGCCGTCGCCTGCCGGCCGTCGGCCGCCGCCTGCCGTATGCCGCTGGCGGCCGCAGGGCCGGGCTCGCTGCCGTGGGCCGGCACCGCGAGTCCGGCGACGCCGATTCCCGCGGCGACCACCGCGGGCAGCACCTTCCGCAGCTCGGCCCTGCCACCGCTGCGTGCGTGCTCCTCCATGCCGATTCCCCTCCGTAGGCGGCCGGTCGGCCGGATGGCCGGCGCCGGTCGGTGAGCCGCCGGGTGGTCCCGCCGCGGCGACGGTGAACATCGTGGGACGGCGGAAGGGGGCCGACCCGGTGTTCGGTGTCCCCTGAGACATCTCCGCCGCGTGCACGGGGGTGACCTGCGGAGATGCCGGCCGGATGGGACGTGACGGGCCCCTGCGTGAGACACGACGGGACAAAGAGAAGGGCGCCCGCTGGGGGATGCGGGCGCCCTCGTTCAAGGGGGGCGGTGGCGTGGTGCCTTACCAGGCAGTGGCGTCGCCCGCGTCCGACTGCCAGTACGTCACCCACGCGCTGTCGTCGACGTACACCGCGCCGCCCGGCAGCACCACCTTCGCCGAGCCGCCGACGCTGCCCTTGCCGTCACGGCCCGGCAGGCTGACGGACAGCGCGGTCCGCCGGCCGCCGTTGCGGCCGGAACCGTCGGCCGCGGAGGTCAGCACACCGGCGTAACCCGACTCCCCGGGCGCGAGGGTGACCACCGCCTGCGGCCTGCTCTCCGGCAGGTCGGCGAGCGGCGACTGGGCGTCGTCGAAGCGCAGTTTGGGAGCGTAGTAGAGGTCGCAGGTGGCGCCGGAGGTGTTGGTGGCCACCAGCAGCAGGTGGTTGACCGGCCGCTGCAGCGGCTTGGCGACGATCCGGATCGCTGCGGCGTCACAGGCGGAGTGCCGGACGCCCGGGGTGCCGTGCCCGGCGGTCCCGCCGGCAGGACGAGCGTCGGTGCCGCCGGCCGCGCCGGGTACGGCGCGCCGTGCGGAGGCCTGCTCCGCCGCGCCGCCGTCGGGCCGGGCCCCGCTCCCCGCCGCACCGGCCTGCTTCTCCGGCAGCTTGCGGGCCGCCCGGGCCGCCGGGTCCTGGACGCCCGGCGCCGCGGGGTGGAACGGCTTGGCCGCGCTGGTCTGGAGCGGGTTGTCCTGGCCGCCGCAGGCGGTGAGGGTGAGCGCGGCCGCCGCGGTCAGACCGGCGGCGGCGATCCGCAGCGTGCCGCGACGGGCGGTACGGGCGGTGCGAGGGCTGCTGGTGCGGTCCTGACGCTGCGGCATTGCGGTCTCCCCCGGGTCGGTCGGTCGATGCCCTCAGGTTGCCGCCCGCCGCTGCCGTGCCACTAACGCGCGCCTAACGTCCGTGCCCGCCGACGCTTTCGACGCCTCACGTCCTCGCCGTCCCCCGCGCCGCTACGCCCCGCCCGCGCCGCTTCCCCCGCCCTCGCCGCGCTCGTCCCGGGCGAACAACTGCGTCAGCGTGCTGATCGTGTAGACATCGGTGGCCTCCTCGTCCACCAGATGCATTTCGGCGAGCCGGTCCAGGCCGTCCTGGGTGCGCTCCGGGTCGTAACCGGCCAGCGCCGCCGCCACCGCCGCGTTGAGGTGCCCGTCCGCACTGGTCGCCAGCGCCGACAGCAGCCGGGCGTCGTCCGCGGACAGCCGGGCGACGGACATCCGCAGCGCCGCCGCGATCCCGGTGTCCTCCGCCGACAGCAGCGCCAGCCGCCGCTGTTCGTCGCGCAGGGCGGCCGCGAGCCGGGCCAGCCGCCAGCGCGGCCGGGCGGTCAGCTGGGCGGCCGCGGCCCGCAGCGCCAGCGGCAGCCCGTCGCACAGGTCGACCAGTTCGCGCGCGGCGGCCGGGTCCTCGGCCACCCGCTCCGGCCCGAGCATGGCGCCGAGCAGCGCCGCGCCCTCTTCGTGGCCGAGCGCCTGGAGACCCACCGGCCGGGCGCAGTCGGTGGCGACCAGGCCGTCGAGCCGGCTGCGGCTGGTGACGACCGTGGCGCAGTGCGGCCCGCCGGGCAGCAGCGGCCGTACCTGTGCCGAACTGCGGGCGTTGTCGAGGACGACCAGCAGCCGGCGCTCGGCGACCAGCGAACGGAACAGTGCGGAGGCGGCCTGCGCCGAGCCGGGGACCTGCTCCTGAGGGGTGCCGAGCGCGAGCAGGAAGTCGCGCAGGATCTCGGCCGGCGCCGCCTCGTCGCCCTCGCCGAAACCGCGGAGGTCGGCGAAGAGCTGGCCGTCGGGAAAGGCGTCGGCGTGCAGATGTGCCCACTGCACGGCACAGGCGGTCTTGCCGACGCCGACCGGTCCGGCGACCACCGCGAGCGGGCTCTCACCGGTCGTACGGTCCATCAACGCGTCGGTCAGGGCCGCGAGTTGGGGCTCCCGGCCCAGGAAGCGGGCCGGCGGCCGGGGCAGCAGCCGCGGCGCGGCACCGGTCCGCTCGGCCCCGGCACCCGTACCGCCCGATACGGGACCGAAGGGCGGAGCGGCGGAAAGCACACCCTGGGGTCCCGGGCCGTCGGCCCCCGAACCCGCTGGGCTCCCCGGAACGGGTCCCCGGCCGCCGTTCGTGAGCTGCGCCGCCTCCCGGTCGCCGTCCGTCGCCGGCTTCGTCGCGCTCCCGCGCCCGCTGTCCGCCGCCTCGGCGCGCAGGATCTCCTCGTACGCGCTGCGCAGCCGCTCGCCGGGGTCGACGCCCAGTTCCTCGTTGAGCAGCCGGCGGGTGCGGTGGAACCACTCCAGCGCATCGGACTGCCGCCCGGTGCGGAACAGCGCCCGCATCAGCCCGGCGATCAGCCCTTCCCGCAACGGGTGGTTGGCGGCCGCGGAGTAGAGGATCGCCACCGCCTGGTCGTGCTCGCCGAGTGCGCCGTGTGCCCGGCCCAGCGCCTCCACGGCCGCCAGCCGGCGCTCCTCCAGCGCATGCGCCGCGGCCGCGAACGGCGGGCTGGTGACCGTGCCGGTCAGCGCCGGCCCGCGCCACAGGCCCAGCGCCTCGCGCAGCAGCGCCACCGCGTCGGCCGGGGCCGCCTCGGGACGGGCCAGCGTCACCAGCTCGCTGAACCGGTGGGCGTCGATCAGCTCCTCCGGCAGCCGCAGCAGATAGGCCGAGCCGTGGGTGGCCAGCTCGATGCCGTACGCATCGGCGCCGCCCTCGGCGAGCGTGGCGCGCAGCCGGGAGACGTGCCCCTGGACGACCGTGCGCGCATGCTCGGGCGGCTCGTCCTCCCACAGGGAGTCGATCAACTGCTCCAGCGGAACAGTGGTGTTGGGCTGCAGCAACAGCAGCGCCAGCACACTGCGCCGTTTTGCGGGGCCGAGCGGCAGCTCCCGGGAGCCGGCCGTCACGGCGATCGGGCCGAGCAGCGAGAAGTCCAACTCAGCCCTCCAGGAAGGCCGTCAGGGCGTTCGCGAGCAGGTAAGGGTCCTCGGCGCCGCACAGTTCGCGGGCCGAGTGCATGGACAGGATCGCCACGCCGATGTCGACGGTCGCGATGCCGTGCCGGGCCGCGGTGATCGGCCCGATGGTGGTCCCGCACGGCATCGAGTTGTTGGAGACGAAGCTCTGCCAGGGTACTCCGGCGCGCTCGCAGGCCGCCGCGAAGACGGCCCGCCCGCTGCCGTCCGTGGCGTAGCGCTGGTTGACGTTCACCTTGAGGATCGGACCGCCGTTGGGCATCGGCTGGTGTCCCGGCTCGTGCCGCTCGCTGTAGTTGGGGTGGACGGCGTGCCCGGTGTCGGACGACAGGCAGATGGTGCCGGCGAAGGCCCGCGCCCGGTCCTCGTACGAGCCGCCGCGGGCGAACACCGAGCGCTCCAGGACCGTGCCGAGCAGCGGACCGTCGGCGCCGGTGTCGGACTGGCTGCCGTTCTCCTCGTGGTCGAAGGCGGCCAGCACCGGGATGCTGGTCAGCGCGGAGCCCTGGGCGGCGGCCGCGGTGAGCGCGGCCGTACCGGCGTGCACGGACAGCAGGTTGTCCATCCGCGGCCCGGCGACCAGTTCGCGGTCGCGGCCCAGATATGCCGGTGGCTCGATGCTGTGCACCATCAGGTCCCAGCCCTTGATGTCCCCGGCCGGGACGCCGATCTCCTCGGCGACGAAGGCGATCAGATCGCCCTCGGCCACCTCGCCCAGGCCCCAGATGGGCGTCATGTGCCGCTGCTTGTCGAGCTTGAGGCCCTCGGCGTTGACCGAACGGTCGAGGTGCACGGCGAGCTGCGGCACCCGCAGCAGCGCCCGGTCCACGTGCACGAGCCGGTGCTCCCCGCCGTCGAGCGTCACCCGTCCGCTCAGGCCGAGATCGCGGTCGAGCCAGGTGTTGAGCAGGGTGCCGCCGTAGATCTCCACGGCGACCTGCCGCCAGCCGCGGGCGCCGGTGTCCGGAATCGGTTTGACCCGCAGATTGGGAGAGTCGGTGTGAGCCCCGACAATTCGGTACGGACTCGCCGCGTTCGCGCCCTCGGGGACGTACCAGGCGATGATCGCGCCGCCGCGCAGCACGTACCGTCCGCCGCTCTCGCCGTCCCAGGCGTCGGTCTCCGCGACCTGCCGGAAACCTGCCTTTTCCAGCCGTTCCGCCGCATTGGCGACCGCGTGGTACGGCGACGGACTGGCGGCGAGGAAGGACATCAGGTCGTCGGTGTGGCCGCGATCGAAGCGGGCGGAGTTGGTCATGGATTCAGCATAAGGAGCCGGGCCCCGCATTCCCCGTGCGCGTGCGGAGTGACTCCGCTCCCTTCCGGCCACGATGTCTGCATTCCAGAGCGAGAACCCCACTGGAACGAACGATTCCGCTCTGGTGGGCGGGTGGGTCGGACCAAGAATGACGAAGCCCGCCTCCCCGGGGGAAGGGAGGCGGGCACCGTCAGTCTGGACTGCCTCTATGAGAGAGCTCTAAGAACGCCGGGACAGCGGCCCTCAGGAAGGCCGCGCGCCGGGGCAGCGGACCCTGCCCCGGAACGCGGACCTGCCGTTCCCTGCGCGTTCTTTAGAACGCGGCCTCGTCGAGCTCCATCAGGGACTGGTCGACGGACTCGGCGAGGGAGCGCTGGACGGAGACGCCCGGCAGGATGTTGTGCGCGAAGAACTTCGCCGCGGCGATCTTGCCGGTGTAGAACGGCTTGTCCTTCGCCGAGGCGCCGGCCAGCTTCTCCGCGGCCACCGCCGCGCCCTTGAGGAGGAGGTAGCCGACGACGACGTCGCCGGAGGCCATCAGCAGGCGGGTGGTGTTGAGGCCGACCTTGTAGATGGACTTGACGTCCTGCTCGGTCGCGGCGAGGTCGGTCAGCATGGCGCCGACGATCGCCTCCAGGTCGGCGGCGGCCTTGGCCAGCTCGCCGCGGGCCTGCGCCAGCTCCTCACCGCCGGTGTTGTCGGCGAGGAACTTCTTGATCTCCTCGGACAGCACGGTCAGCGCCTGGCCCTGGTCCCGGACGATCTTCCGGAAGAAGAAGTCCTGGCCCTGGATCGCGGTGGTGCCCTCGTAGAGGGTGTCGATCTTGGCGTCGCGGATGTACTGCTCGATCGGGTACTCCTGGAGGTACCCGGAGCCACCGAAGATCTGCAGCGACTGCGCCAGCTGCTCGTAGGACCGCTCCGAGCCGTAGCCCTTGACGATCGGCAGCAGCAGGTCGTTGAGGCGGTTCGCGGCGCTGGCGTCCTCGCCCGCGGCCTCCTTGGCGATGATCTCGTCCTGGACCGTGGCGGTGTAGAGCACCAGGGCGCGCATGCCCTCGGCGTACGCCTTCTGCGTCATCAGGGAGCGGCGCACGTCGGGGTGGTGGGTGATGGTGACGCGCGGCGCGGTCTTGTCGGTGAAGGCCGCCAGGTCCGGACCCTGCACGCGCTCCTTGGCGTACTCCAGGGCGTTGAGGTAGCCGGTGGAGAGGGTGGCGATGGCCTTCGTGCCGACCATCATCCGGGCGAACTCGATGATCTTGAACATCTGGCGGATGCCGTCGTGCTTCTCGCCGAGCAGCCAGCCCTTGGCGGGGTGGTTGGCGCCGAACGTCATCTCGCAGGTGTTGGAGGCCTTCAGGCCCATCTTGTGCTCGACGTTCGTGGCGTAGACGCCGTTGCGCTCGCCCAGCTCGCCGGTCTCCCAGTCGAAGTCGTACTTCGGCACGATGAACAGCGACAGGCCCTTGGTGCCCGGGCCGTGGCCCTCGGGGCGGGCGAGGACGAAGTGCACGATGTTCTCGGACATGTCGTGCTCACCGGACGTGATGAAGCGCTTGACGCCCTCGATGTGCCAGGAGCCGTCCTCCTGCTGGGTGGCCTTGGTGCGGCCGGCACCGACGTCCGAACCGGCGTCCGGCTCGGTCAGCACCATGGTCGAGCCCCACTGCTTCTCGACCATCAGCTGGGCTATGCGGTGCTGCTCCTCGGTGCCCTCCTCGTGGAGGACGCCGGCGAAGGCGGGGCCGGAGGCGTACATCCACACGGCCGGGTTGGCGCCCAGGATGCTCTCGGCGAAGGCCCACAGCAGGGAGCGCGGCGCGGTGGTGCCGCCGATCTCCTCCGGGATGCCCAGCCGCCACCACTCGGCGTCCATGAACGCCTGGTAGCTCTTCTTGAACGAGTCGGGGACCGGCGCGGTGTTGGTGTCCGGGTCGAAGACCGGGGGGTTGCGGTCGGTGTCGGCGAACGACTCGGCGAGCTCGTTCTCGGACAGCCGGGCGATCTCGGACAGCACGCTCTTGGCGGTGTCGACGTCCATCTCCGCGAACGGTCCGGTGCCGTACACGCGGTCACGGCCCAGCACCTCGAAGAGGTTGAACTCGATGTCGCGGAGATTCGACTTGTAGTGGCCCATGGGTACGGCTCCGTAAGGGTTCGGGAGAGGACCCCAAGGGTGGGACCTCAGACGCAATACCGGCTAGTAGCTAGCATGATGCTACCCACGGGTAATAAGAATCAACCCCTTCCGCCCATCTGTGACGAGCGTCCCCCGGTGATGCGCCGACTCAGTACTCTGGGGCGCATGTACGGCTACGACCAGAACGCGGGTGCCGGGCAGCAGTACGGCGCGCCTCCGCCACCGCCGCAGCAGCCGGCCCCCGGGGGCTACGGCGAACAGCCGCTCTACCCCGAGCCGTCCCCGCCCTCGCTCGCCGACGCGGTGCGCGCCTTCACCACCGGCTCGATGTCGGCCGAGGACTTCCAGGGCATCTTCTCGACGTCCAAGGTGTACTGCCCGCGCGGTGACAACCCCGGCTTCCTGGCGCTGCACAACACCCAGCAGCCGGTGATCCCGATGTTCACCTCGCTCAAGGAGCTGCGGCGGTACGCGGGCAAGGAGTCCAAGTACTTCGTGATCACCGGTGCGGAGGTGCTCGACCTGCTGCCGACCGGCTACGGCTTCGTCCTCGACATGGAGGGCGACCACCGGATGGTCTTCGACGCCAAGGCCGTGGAGCAGATGGTCGACTTCGCGATGCGGCGGATGTACGGCTAGGCACCCTTGCCCCGCAGGCGGCTGAGCGCCCCGCGGAGACCCCGGCGTTCTTCAACGGCCGGCCGACATTGTTCGGCCGGCCGTCTGCTTTGGTCCGGTGACCTGCGGAAACGCCCGGGGGAATGCCGACGCCTTGCAGGTTGTTCAGCATTCAACTAAGTTTGGTGAGCGACCGAGGAGGCCGTCATGCCCGCTGTGACCGTAGAGAACCCGCTGACCCTGCCCCGCGTGGCGGCACCCGCCGCGGCGCAGACCCGTCCCGTGCTGGGCGTCGCCACCGCGCCGAGCGGATTCGAGGGCGAGGGCTTCCCGGTGCGCCGGGCCTTCGCCGGCATCGACTACAAGCACCTCGACCCGTTCATCATGATGGATCAGATGGGCGAGGTGGAGTACGCGCCCGGAGAGCCCAAGGGCACGCCCTGGCACCCGCACCGCGGCTTCGAGACCGTCACGTACCTGATCGACGGCACGTTCGTGCACCGTGACTCGCACGGCGGCGGCGGGGTCATCAACGGTGGTGACACACAGTGGATGACGGCGGGCTCCGGCCTGCTGCACATCGAGGCGCCGCCGGAGTCGCTGGTCATGTCCGGCGGTCTCTTCCACGGCCTCCAGCTGTGGGTGAACCTGCCGAAGAGCGACAAGATGATGGCCCCCCGCTACCAGGACATCGGCGGCGGCCAGGTCAAGCTGCTGACCTCCGCCGACGGCGGGGCGCTGCTGCGCCTGATCGCCGGCGACATCGACGGCCACCACGGCCCGGGCATCACGCACACGCCGATCACGATGATGCATGTGTCGGTGAACCCCGGCGCCGAGCTGACCCTCCCGTGGCGCAAGGATTTCAACGCCCTCGCCTACGCCCTGGCCGGCCGCGGCACCGCCGGCGCGGAGGGACGCCCGTTCCGCATGGGCCAGACGGTGGTGTTCGGAGCCGGCGACTCGCTCACGATCCGGGCGGACGAGACCCAGGAGTCGCGCAGCCCCAACCTCGAGGTGGTGCTGCTGGGTGGGCTGCCGATCCGCGAGCCGATGATGCACTACGGCCCGTTCGTGATGAACACCCATGCCGAACTGGCCCAGGCCTTCGAGGACTTCCAGGCCGGCCGACTCGGCACGATCCCCGCCGGGGAGCACTGACCCGGCGTCGGACCTCGTGACGAGGGGCGGTGTTTCACGTGAAACGCCTCGTTTCACGTGAAACACCGCCCCGGCGCGTTCCCCCGCCCGTTTCCGGAGCGTGCGCCATGGTGGACTGTCCGGGTGCGAAACGATGCGGATCATGACCGGAGCGGCTCCGGCCCCGAACGGCCGCTGACGGAGAAGCCGTTGCTGCCGGTCGAGGCCCGCCGTGCGGCGGCCTGGTGCGTGGTGGCGCTGCTGGTCGCGTCCGTGCTGGCCGTCGGCGTATGGCTGTGCGTCTTCCTGAGCGCGGCGGTCACGCCGGTGCTGCTGGCGCTGCTCGGCAGTGCGCTGCTCGGGCCGCTCTACCGGCGGCTGGTGGCGATGCGGCTCAACCGCTCACTGGCGGCCGGATTGACCTGCGCCGTCCTGCTGGTGGTGGTCGGCGGCGCCGGATACGTCGTCGTCAGTGCGCTGGTGGACACCGGGGACCAGATCATCGCCTCGCTCAAGGATGCCGGCCAGGGCCTCTCCAAGAACTTCGGCACGGCCGGTGCGTCGCTCGGCGATCTGGCCTCCAACGCCAAGAGCCTGGTCACCAGGTTCGGCGGCGAGGCCGCCTCCGGGCTGCTGGCCGGGGTCAGCGTCGTCGGCCAGTTCATCGCCGCCGCGGTCCTCGCCCTGCTGCTGACGTTCTTCTTCCTCCGCGACGCGGACAAGGCCGTCCGCGCGCTGCACGACTGGGCGCCCGGCAATTCGGGGCCCCAGCTCGAACGGATGGCCCGCCGCGGCTTCCAGGCCATACAAGGCTTCATGCGCGGCACCACCTTCATCGCGCTGATCGACGCCCTGTGCATCACCGTCGGCCTGCTGATCCTCCAGGTGCCGGGCGCACCGGGCCTGGGCGCACTGGTCTTCGTCGGCGCGTACATCCCCTACCTCGGCGCGTTCATCTCCGGCGCGGTGGCGATCCTGGTCGCGTTCGCCGACCGGGGCTTCGTGATCGCGCTGTGGGCGCTCGGTGTCGTCCTCGCCGTCCAGGTGCTGGAGGGCCACGTCCTGCAGCCGATGATCCAGAGCCGCACGGTCCAGATGCATCCGGCGACGGTGATGCTGGCGATCACGGCCGGCGCGAGCGTGGCCGGCATCCTCGGCATGCTGCTGTCCGTCCCGCTGACCGCCGCGGTCTCCGGCGTCCTGCACGAACTGCGCAAGCACTACGCGGCGGACTCGGACTCCGCCTCGGACTCCGGCTCCGGCGACACCGGGCCCAGCGCGTCCCCCACGTCCTCGTAGAGCTCGAACCACGTCGACTTGCCGTCCCCGCGCGGATCCACGCCCCACCTCCCGGCCAGCAGCTCCAGCAGCACCAACCCCCGGCCCGAGGAGGCCAGTTCGCCGGGGCTGCGCCGGTGCGGCAGCTCGTCGCTGCTGTCGGAGACGTCGACCCGGACCCGGCGGGCGCCCCGCTCCCCGGAGATCTCGGCGACCAGCAGCGCGTCCCCGTCGGTGTGCAGCAGGACGTTGGTGACCATTTCGGAGACCATCAGCACCGCCGAGTCGACCTGGTCCGGGTCGGCCCAGTCGTGCAGCACCTCGCGGACCTGCCGGCGCGCCTCGGCTATCCGGTGCGGTTCGGCCTGGGCCACGGAGAGCGCGGTGCGCCGTACGGGCTGCTGCGCCAGCAGTCCCCCGGTGCCGACGCCGCAGCTGCCGCCCTCACGGCACAGCAGCAGAAGGGCGATGTCGTCCTCGCGGCGGTCCACCAGCGGCCCGGTGGTGTGGTGCGAGGGCGGCCCGTGCACGGCCTGGACCAGGGCGTCGGCGAGCCGTTCCAGGTCCCCCGCGTCCGCGCCGACCTCGTGCGACTCGATGATGCCGCGCAGTCGCGACCATCCGGTCTCCAGGTCGTGCCCGCCGGTCTCGATCAGCCCGTCGGTGCAGACCATCATCGTTTCGCCGGGCTCCAGGACGAGGCGGGTGGTGGGGTAGTCGGCGTCCGGGACGATGCCCAGCGGCAGCCCGCCCGCGGTCGGACGGATCAGCATCGTCCCGTCGCACAGCCGGATCGCCGGTTCGGGGTGGCCGGCCCGTGCGATGTCCAGCAGCCCCGTCGACGGGTCCACCTCGATGTACAGACACGTGGCGAACCGCTGGTCCTCGCCGTGGCCGCGGAACTCCGTCGCGTTGATCCCGGCCAGGAACCGGGATGCCCGCGAGAGCACCGCGTCCGGGTGGTGCCCCTCGGACGCATAGGCCCGCAGCGCGATCCGCAGCTGCCCCATCAGGCCCGCGGCCCGTACGTCATGACCCTGCACATCCCCGATGACCAGCGCGATCCGGCCCGACGGCAGCGGGATCATGTCGTACCAGTCGCCGCCCACCTCCAGCCCGCCGCCGGTCGGGACGTAGCGCGCCGCGACCGTCATCCCCGGGATGTCCGGCTGCACCGTCGGCCGCATGCTGCGCTGCAGCCCGAGCGCCAGCTCCTGCTGTTCCTCCTGCATCCCGGCCCTGGCCAGCGCCTGCGCCAGCATCCGGGCGACGGTGGTCAGCACCGAGCGCTCGTCGGGCGTGAAGGCGACCGGCTCGGCGAACCCCGCCATCCAGGCACCGATCGTCCGGCCCGCGTTGACCAGCGGCAGGAACGCCCAGGACGTCCGGCGGAAGCGGGCGGCCAGCGGCCAGGTGGCCGGGTAGCGGCCGCGGTACTCCTCGGGCGTGGGCAGATAGACGGCCCGGCCGGTGCGGATCACCTCCGCGGCCGGGTACTCCGTCTCCAGCGGCATGTCGAGGAACGGCTGCTCGTCGCCGGGCCGGTGGCCGTGGTGGCCGATGACCGACACCCGGTCGCCCTCGATCCCGAAGACCGCGAGTCCCTCCGGCATGAAACCGGGCATCGACAGCCCCGCCGCCACCCGCAGTACCTCGGCGGTGGACCGGGCCTCGGCCAGCGCCCGCCCCGCGTCCAGCAGGAACGCCTCGCGCGAGCGGCGCCGGTCGCCGGTGATCGTGGTGTGCGCGGCGGAGGTACCGGGAAGTGGCCCGGGCACCTCCTGGAGGGTGCCGACCAGCTCGAAATCACCGTCGACCATGCGGGGCCGGGACCGGGAGCGGACCAGCCGCAGCACCTGCCCCCGCTCGTCGACGACCCGCAGCCGGGCCTCGGCCAGCGTCTCCTCGGCGGCCGCGAGCTGCACGATCCCGTTGACCTCGGCGAAGTCGACGGGATGAAAACGGGAACGCACCGCCGCCTCGGTCAGCTCCACCGGCTCGGCCGGCAACCCGAGCAGCCGGGCCGCTTCGGCGTCGAGGCTCACCCGTCCCGTGGCGTTGTCCCAACGCCAGAGGCCGGTCGCGAGGGCAGCCAGGAGGTCCTTGGTGCGCATTGCCTCACTTTAGGAGTGTTTGCCGGAGGCCGACCAGAGAACGGAACGTGACCCTCGTCGCAGTCGCCGCCCCCGGCGTACCCGGTGATCGCGCCGGAATCGCGCCGGAATCGCGCCGGAATCGCGCCGGGAGCGCTCCGGGAATCGCTGATGCGTATATGTCAACGAAGTGGCGGGGGCCGGGGCGGTAACCTGGAGCGGTTATGTCAATCCTGGGGTGGCCTTTCGGGTGATCCACGGGGAGAGCGGCCGGGCGTGAAGCACCGGACCCCGACCCCCGCCCCCCTCCCGACAACTCCTCACCTCGACACTCGCGACGACTTGGATGAGCGATGCACCGGTACCGGTCCCATAACTGCGGCGAGCTCCGAGCCGCGGACGTCGACACCGACGTCCGCCTCAGCGGCTGGCTGCACAATCGTCGTGACCTGGGCGGCATCCTCTTCATCGATCTGCGCGACCACTACGGTCTCGTCCAGCTCGTGGCCCGTCCCGGCACCCCCGGCGCCGAGGCGCTGGACAAGCTGACGAAGGAGACGGTCGTCCGCGTCGACGGCAAGGTCGTCTCGCGCGGCGCCGAGAACGTCAACCCGGAGCTGCCCACCGGCGAGATCGAGATCGAGGTCACCGAGGTCGAGGTCCTGGGCGCGGCCCAGCAGATCCCCTTCACGATCAACGCGGACGACGGCGTCAACGAGGAGCGGCGCCTGGAGTACCGCTTCCTCGACCTGCGCCGCGAGCGCATGCACCGCAACATCATGCTGCGCTCGGCGGTCATCGCGGCCATCCGTCAGAAGATGGTCGCCCTCGGCTTCAACGAGATGGCGACGCCGATCCTCAGCGCCACCTCCCCGGAGGGCGCCCGCGACTTCGTCGTGCCGTCCCGTCTCCACCCGGGCAAGTTCTACGCGCTGCCGCAGGCCCCGCAGCAGTTCAAGCAGCTGCTGATGATCTCGGGCTTCGACCGGTACTTCCAGATCGCGCCGTGCTTCCGCGACGAGGACGCCCGCGCGGACCGTTCGCCGGGCGAGTTCTACCAGCTCGACGTCGAGATGTCCTTCGTCGAGCAGGAGGACGTCTTCCAGCCGGTCGAGAAGCTGATGACCGAGCTGTTCGAGGAATTCGGCGGCGGCCGGCACGTCACCTCGCCGTTCCCGCGCATCCCGTTCCGCGAGGCGATGCTGAAGTACGGCTCAGACAAGCCGGATCTGCGCGCCCAGCTCGAACTGGTCGACATCACCGACGTCTTCGAGGGCTCGGAGTTCAAGGCGTTCGCGGGCAAGCACGTCCGCGCGCTGCCGGTGCCGGCCGTCCAGGACCAGCCGCGCAAGTTCTTCGACCAGCTCGGCGACTACGCGGTCCAGCAGGGCGCCAAGGGCCTGGCGTGGGTGCGCGTCGGCGAGGACGGCTCGCTGACCGGCCCGATCGCCAAGTTCCTCACCGAGGAGAACGTCAAGGTCCTCACCGAGCGCCTCGGGCTGGAGGCCGGCCACGCGGTCTTCTTCGGCGCGGGCGGGTTCGACGAGGTCTCGAAGATCATGGGCGCGGTCCGCGTCGAGGCCGCCAAGCGCGCCGGCCACTTCGAGGAGAACGTCTTCCGCTTCTGCTGGATCGTCGACTTCCCGATGTACGAGCGGGACGAGGAGACCGGCAAGATCGACTTCTCCCACAACCCCTTCTCGATGCCGCAGGGCGGCATGAAGGACCTGGAGGAGAAGGACCCGCTGGACATCCTGGGCTGGCAGTACGACATCGTCTGCAACGGCGTCGAGCTGTCCTCCGGCGCGATCCGGAACCACGAGCCGGACATCATGATCAAGGCCTTCGAGATCGCGGGCTACGACCGTGAGACCGTCGAGGAGAAGTTCGCGGGCATGCTGCGCGCCTTCCGCTTCGGCGCCCCGCCGCACGGCGGTATCGCCCCCGGCGTCGACCGCATCGTCATGCTGCTCGCGGACGAGCCGAACATCCGCGAGACCATCGCGTTCCCGCTGAACGGCAACGCGCAGGACCTGATGATGGGCGCGCCGACCGAGCTGGAAGAGGCCCGGCTCAAGGAGCTCCACCTCAACGTCCGCAAGCCGCAGGTGAAGTAGCCGTCACCGGCAGGGGCCGGACCGGCTCCCGCCAGGCCGCAGGGGCGGTGTTTCACGTCGTTCGTTTCACGTGAAACACCGCCCCTCGCCCTCTTACGGCCCGGTGCCTCGGGCGTGCACCGCGCGGCCCCTGTGCTCCAACCGCACCACACATGTGGCCGGGTGGGCGCCGCCCCCGCAGGGTGGTGCCCATGCAGCAAGCCAGCCTCCTCCCCGGCACGACCGGCCTGGGCCCGTGGGACCGTCCGACGCGCCCCGCACCGGGCAGTGATCTGCGATGGCTGATCACCGTGGCCGCCGTCTTCACCGCCGGGCAGCTCTATTTCGCCGTCTCCACCCCCGGCTTGGGATGGGACGAGACGGTCTATGTCAGCCAGGTCGACCCGCACACCCCGGCCGCGTACTTCAGCGCCCCGCGGGCCCGCGGTGTCACCCTCCTCCTCGCCCCGGTCGTCGCCCTCACGACCTCGGCGCCCGCGCTGCACTGCTACCTCGCGCTGCTCTCCGGCGCCGCTCTCCTGCTCACCCTCTGCATCTGGCGGCGCCTGCTGCCGCCGCCCGTCCCGGCGCTCGGCGGCGCGCTGTTCGCCGGGCTGTGGGTCACCCTCTTCTACGGGCCGCAGGCCATGCCCAACCTGTGGGTCGGCTACGCCGCGCTCATCGCCACCGGCTGCTTCCTGCTCGCGGTGCGCCAGCCGCCCGTACAGCTGGCCCCGGGGGCCGGTCGGGGCGCCGCCACCGGCCTCGCCGCCGCGGTGGCACTGGTCGCGCTGATGCGCCCCACCGACGCCGTATGGCTGGCCGTTCCGCTCTTCCTGGCCGGCTTCGTCGTACCGACCTGGCGCCGGTCCACCGTCCTGCTCGCCCTGCCGGCCGGTCTCGTCCTCGGATGCGCCGAGTGGATCATCGAGGCGTACGTCTCGTACGGCGGCTTCCCCGCCCGGCTGCGGCAGGCCGCGGAGATCCAGGGCGGCCTCGGCTGGCACCCGTCCTTCGCCGACCACGCCCGGGCGCTCCAGGGAAAGACCCTGTGCCGCCCCTGCCACCTGGCCTGGGAACATCCGGTGGCGGCGGCATGGTGGTGCGTGCTCCCGCTGGCGGTGTTCGGCGCGGTCTGGGCCGCGGTACGCGCCCGCGAACCCGGCGGCGCGCCGCACCGCTACGGACCGGTGTGGCCGCCCGGCCACGGACCGCACCCCGGCCGGCGCGACGCCCTCCGGCTCGACCCCGTACGGCTGGGCAGCCTCGTCCTGGACGCGGCCCGAGCCAACCGCCTCGGCACCGGCGGCGCGGGCCAGCGGGACGGGCAGAGCTGGCCGACCCTCCGCCTCCACGACCCCGACGGCTCGCTGCACCGTTACGGCGCGGCACCCGTCGTGCTCCCGTCCCTGGTCGGCCTCTGCCTCGCCGCCCCCTACCTCCTGGCGATCGACTACGCCGCCCCGCGCTTCCTGCTGCCCGCGTACGCCCTGCTGATGATGCCCGCCGCCTGGTTCCTGTGCCGGCTGGCACTCCTCCCCCGCCGGCGGCACGCCGCGGCGGTGGCCCTGCTGGCCCTCGTACTGCTCGGCCACGAGGCGGTCCAGCTGGCGATCCTGCACAAGATGCAGCGCGGCACGGTACGCGCCCAGACCGACATCGGCCGGATCGCCCGGACCCTGCGCACCGCCGGTCTCCGGCCGCCGTGCGCCGTCAGCGGCGAGGAGGCGGTCCGCGTGGCGTACCAGGCCGGCTGCGCGTCCCGCCAGCCCGCCGGCCACGACGCCAGCATCACCCCGGCCGCCCTGACCCGGCTCGGCGCCCGCCGCCCCGCCGCCGTCCTCCTCACGGCCGGCCACCGGCCCCCGCACTACGCCCGCGGCTGGCGCAAGGTCCCCCTTCCGCCGACCCCCGGCCTGAAGCGGCTGACCGCCTACGTCTCACCGGGCACCAAGCCCTGAGCGCCGCCCGCCCGCAGCCGACCCCACAAAGCACCTGCGCCCGCCCCACCCTCAAGGGCGGGACGGGCGCATACAGGCAGGTGACCAGGAGGGTCAGCCCTCCGCACCACCGAAACGCTCGCGGTACGCGTCCAGGTCCTCCTCGGTGATCTTCGCGAAGAGCACCGGCGGCACTGTGAACGGCGTCCCCGCCGGCACCGACGCCAGCGCCTTCGCCTCGTCCTGCGAGACCCACACGGCAGTGTCGTCCGCCAGCGCGAACGCGCTCCGCATCGCCTTCGCCGACGCCGGGATGAACGGCTCGGAGACCACCGCGTACAGGTGGATCAGGTTCATCGCGGTGCGCAGCGTCAGCGCCGCCGCGTCCTTGTCCGTCTTGATCTCCAGCCAGGGGGCCTTCTCCTCCAGGTAGGAGTTGCCCGCGCTCCACAGGGCGCGCAGCGAGGCCGACGCCTTGCGGAACTGCAGCGCCTCCATGTGGCCCTCGTACTCCGCCAGCAGCCCGGCGATCTCCTCGCCCAGCTTCTGCTCCGCGGCACCGGCCTCGGCACCCGCCGGAACCTCGTCGCCGAACCGCTTGCGGGAGAACGACAGCACCCGGTTGACGAAGTTGCCGAGCGTGTCCGCGAGGTCCTTGTTCACCGACGACGAGAACAGCTCCCAGGTGAAGGAGGTGTCGTCCGACTCCGGCGCGTGGGCCATCAGGAAGTAGCGCCAGTAGTCGGCCGGCAGCAGCTCCAGCGCCGCGTCCGTGAAGACGCCCCGGCGCTGCGAGGTGGAGAACTTCCCGCCGTAGTAGTTCAGCCAGTTGAAGGCCTTGAGGAAGTCGACCTTCTTCCACGGCTCGCGGGTCCCCAGCTGCGTCGCCGGGAACATCACGCTGTGGAACGGCACGTTGTCCTTGGCCATGAATTCCGTGTAGCGGACGTCCTCGGCCTCGTACCACCACGACTTCCAGTCGCGGTTCTCCGGGTCGACGTCGGCCCACTCCTTCGTCGCGCCGATGTACTCGATCGGCGCGTCGAACCAGACGTAGAAGACCTTGCCCTCGGCCGCCAGCTCCGGCCACACGTCCGCCGGCACCGGGACGCCCCAGTCCAGGTCACGGGTGATCGCCCGGTCCTGCAGGCCCTCGGTCAGCCACTTGTGCGCGATCGAGGAGGCGAGGGTCGGCCACTCCTTGCTGCCGTTGCCCTCCAGCCAGCCCTCGACCTCGTGCTGCAGCTTCGACTGGAGCAGGAACAGGTGCTTGGTCTCCCGCACCTCCAGGTCACCGCTGCCGCTGATCGCCGACCGGGCGTCGATCAGGTCGGTCGGGTCCAGCACCCGGGTGCAGTTCTCGCACTGGTCGCCGCGCGCCTTGTCGTAGCCGCAGTGCGGACAGGTGCCGACGATGTAGCGGTCGGGCAGGAAGCGGTCGTCGGCGACCGAGAAGACCTGGCGGATGGCCCGCTCCTCGATGAAGCCGTTCTCCTGCAGCTTCCGCGCGAAGTGCTGCGTGAGCTCGACGTTCTCCGGCGAGGAGCTCCGCCCGAAGTAGTCGAACCGCAGCCCGAAGCCCTCGTAGATCGCCTTCTGCTTCTCGTGCTGCTCACCGCAGAACGCGTCGACCGACTGCCCGGCCTCCTTCGCCGCGAGCTCGGCCGGGGTCCCGTGCTCGTCCGTCGCACAGATGTAGAGCACGTCGTGCCCCCGCTGCCGCAGATACCGGGAATACACGTCGGCCGGGAGCATGGACCCCACCATGTTGCCCAGGTGCTTGATCCCGTTGATATACGGAAGGGCGCTGGTGATGAGGTGTCGAGCCATTGCCGGCTGCTCCCAAGTCGCTACGGTGAGTGAGGATTTGCTTTACGGAACGTCAATATCGTACTGGACGGGGTGGGGGTGCCCGCGCGGTTGTTTTGCAGTGCGGACAGCGTCCGCGGCGGCTCGACGGCGGGGGGCTCGCCCTTCTGGCAGGGGCGCGGGCTGCCGCAGCCGGCCCCTCCCCGGACAGCCACGCGGCCGCGGCCGGGCCGTGGGGCCCGGCCGCGGCCGGAGGGGGTAAGGGGGACCAGGGCGGGTCAGTCGTCCTTGAGGACCTTGGCGGTGCGGGCCTCGGTGAGCCACTCGGGGAATTCGACCATCAGCTGCTGGTAGAGCTCGTCGTGGGAGAGGCTGCGGGGGTCGCGGCCGGCGTGGAAGAAGCCGGCGTTGTCGACCGCGCGCTTTTCCGGAACGGTCAGGTCGTCGAGCTTGCGGAGGAAGTCGAAGCCCTTGGCCTCCGGGTCGCCGAAGCCGATGAACTGCCAGAAGATGGGCAGCTTCGCCGCCTCGCAGAGTGCCTTTTCGGCGGCCGGCTTGGAGGTCGGGGCGCCGTCGGTCTGGAAGATGACGAAGGCCGGGGCGGTGGTGCCGGACTTCTTGTAGTGGTCGACGACGGCGTTGACGGCCCAGTGGTAGTTCGTACGCCCCATGTGGCCGAGGCCGGCGTGCAGTTCCTCGATGCGGCCCTCGTAGTTGGTGAGGTCCAGATCGGCGGTGCCGTCCACGTCGGTCGAGAAGAAGACGACGGGCACGGTGGGCTCGTCGTCGAAGTGCGCGGAGAGGGCGAGGGCCTGCTCGGCGAGGTTCTGGACCGTGCCGTCCTTGTAGTAGTTGCGCATCGAGCCGGAGCGGTCGAGGACGAGGTAGACGACGGCACGCTGGGCGGTGAGGCCGTGCTTCTCCAGGGTGGCGCCGGCAGAGGTGTGGAGGGGGCGGAGGCCGGCGGGAACTCCCTTCGCCTTCGGGACGGTCGCGGCCTCCGGCTCCGGTGCCGCTTCGGCCTTCGGGGCGTCCTCGGCCTTCGGTGCCGCTTCGGCCTCCGGGGCCGGCTCGAGGTCCGTCGCGTCCTCCGCCTTCGTCGCGTCCTCCGCCTTCGGGGTGGACTCGGCCTCGGGCTCGACCTCGACCTCGACCTCGGGCTCGGCTGCCGGGGTTTCGGCTGCCGGCTCCGGCGTCGCGTCCTTCACCGGCTCCGGCTCGGCCTCAACCTCGGCCTCAACCTCGGCCTCAGCCTCCACCTGCTCGTCGGCCTCCGCCTCCGGCGCCACGGTTCCGGCGTCCGTCGTGGCCGCCGGTTCGGCGATCGCCTCCGCCTCGGGGGTGGCCTCTACCTCGGGGGTGGCCTCTACCTCAGGGGTGGCCTCTACCTCGGGCGTGGCCTCTGCCTCAGTGGTGGCCTCTGCCTCAGAAGTCGCCTCCGCCTCAGGGGTGGCCTGCGGTTCGGGGGCGGTGGGCGGCTCCGGCTTGGTGGTCGGGGCCGGGTTGTCGAACGCCTGGCTCACGAGGTCGGAGGCGGCGGTGTCGGGCGCGGCGGTGTCCGCCTCGGGGGTGGGGGCCTCGGCCTTGTCGTCGTCCTTGGCCCGGGGCTCTGCCGCGTTCTCCCGTACGGGCGGCTCCTCGTCCACCGGGGAGCCCTGGGCAGGCAGGGTGGCCGTCGTGGGCGTCGGGGCCGGCTCGGGGCTCGGGTGCTCCGCGGGTGCCGTGCGGGCGGCCGGGACCTCGGCCTCGGCAGGCTTGTCGGACGGCTTGGGGGACGTGGCGGGCGCGGCCGGGGTGGACTCCTCGCGGGCCTCGGGGATGGTCGCGGATTCCGGGGCGGCGCTGTTCTGTGCCGCGCCGGATTCTTCACGGGTCGCCTTGGAGCGACCGAAAGCGTTGCGCAGCAGACTCCGAATGCCCATCGGCGAACCTCTCTTGCGTGTGGTGGGTGCGGTGCGGCGTATGTCCGTGAAGCACGGACATGTCCCTGACCAGGACGGATACGTAAGCGTAGCGGCCGGGAGCGGCCTCATCGTGGGACCCTGCGGCTCGTGTGGTGGGCCATCCGTGGGCTGTTCGGGGGCCATTTAGGGCGATCCGGTGTCGGGTCGGGTTTCGGCCGGGGTCGTCGCGACATCGCTGTGGCACGGCGCCGGGATATCACATCCATGACGGCAGGACCCCGGGGGCGGAGCGTGGAGGCCGCGGCGGAGGGGGAGTTGGTCCGGACCTGTGCCGGTGCGAGGGGTTCCGGGGAGCCTTCCGGGGTGCTCGCACATCACGCCGCGGAAACGATGTGGCAAGAGGTAAGTAAGAACTGAGTCGTTCAGGTATCCGATGCGCAGGTGTGCCCGTCTTCTCCGGTGACCATTGTCCGGAGCCGCCCGTTGTGCCTTAGGCGGCCGTAAGAAGGCAAGAACCCTTCCGAGGGTGACGGGAGATGTGGGCGCATGGGGCTGACCAGTCAGTCGCTCGAATACACGGTGATCGTGCTGGCGGTTGCCTGCGTGGCCGCCACGGTGTGGCTGTGGCCCCGGCTGTCGCGGCGCGGGATCGGACCCGTCCTGGGCCGGCTGGGCGCCATCGTGGTCACCCAGGTGTCCATCGTGTGCGCGCTCGCGCTCGCCGTGAATACGAACTTCGAGTTCTACGGCAACTGGGACGAGTTGCTGGGCAACAACGAGAAGGCGCCGCCGGTGGCCGTGAGCCAGGGCGGCGGGCAGTACGCGTCCGTCGGGAACATGAAGGGCGGGCTGATCCAGCCGGCCGGCCCCCAGGGGCTGGACCGGGTGACCGGCCTGCCCAAGGGGCCCGCCAATCGGGTCGGCAAGACCGAGTCCGTACGGATCATCGGGCGCCGGACGCGGGCCATCAACCCCGGGTTCGTCTACCTGCCGCCGCAGTACTTCCAGCAGCAGTACCGCCGGCAGCGGTTCCCCGTCATGGTCGTCATCAGCGGCTACCCGGGCGGGATCATGAACCTCGCGCAGCATCTGCAGGTACCGCAGAACGCCGGCCGGCTGATCTCCCAGGGGCGGATGCAGCCGACCGTGATCGTGATGGTGCGGCCGACGATCGCACCGCCGCGCGACACCGAGTGCGTGGACGTGCCGGGCGGGCCGCAGGCGGAGACGTTCTTCACCAAGGACCTGCCGGACGCGATGAAGGCGACGTACCGGGTGGGTCACGACCCCAGCGCCTGGGGCGCGTTCGGGTACTCGTCGGGTGGTACGTGCTCGCTGCAGCTGGCGATGCGCAACCCGAAGGTGTACACCTCGGCGGTCTCGCTCTCGGGCGACTACGCGATCAAGGACGACCTGACCACCGGCAGCCTGTTCGGCGCCGGGCCGGAAGGTGCCCAGCGTGAGCGCGAGCACGACCTGCTGTGGCGGCTGAAGCACCTGCCCGCGCCGCAGGTCTCCACGCTGGTCGCCAGCAGCCGTAAGGGCGAGGCCGATTACGGCGCCACCATGCAGTTCATCCACGCGGTCAAGGCGCCGATGACGGTGGACTCGATCATCCTGCCGCAGGGCAGCCACCAGTTCACGACCTGGCGGCGCGAGGTCGTGCCGGCCCTTGAGTGGCAGAGCCAGCAGCTGACGTTCCCGCAGGACACCGTGCCGCTGCCGGCGCAGCGCAAGCCGGGGGCCAAGGTGGGCCAGGGCGGCGCCCCGGCGAAGCCGACCGGGCCGGCCAAGGCCCCCGGGACGGCCGATGACAAGGGCCGTCGGCGGGTGGAGGCCGAGCGGCCGCAGGGCTGAGCGAGCCCGAACCCGCCGGAACGCACTGGTAGTCATAGCCGTGAGCCCGGCCCCTTCGTGGGGCCGGGCTCACGGCATTCCCGGGCGGGCCGGCGTCCCCGCGCCGGTAACGGCCTTCGCTGCTACGGCCGGTACACCATCCCCGGCTCCGGCTTCGCCGGGGAGAGCAGCCGGGAGACCGTGACGATCGTGTAGCCGCGCTTCTTCAGCTCCTTGAGGATGCCCGGGACGGCCGGGACCGTGCCCGGGTAGATGTCGTGCAGCAGGATGATGCCGTCGCGCTCGGTCTGTTCCAGCACCCGCTTGGTGATCAGCGCCGAGTCGTTGGTCTCGTAGTCCTTGGCGGTCACGCTCCAGAGGACCTGGGCCAGTCCGAGTTCCTTGCTGACCTCGGAGACCGTTTGGTCGGTGCGGCCCTGCGGCGGGCGCATCAGCGTGGGCGTCTTTCCGGTGATCTTGCGGACCGCGTCCTGGACCCGGGAGAGCTCGCGCTTGGCCTCGGCGGGCTCGATCTCGGTGAGGATCTGGTGCGACCAGGTGTGGTTGGCCAGTTCGTGGCCCTCGGCGTCGATCCGCCGTACCTCGGCGGGGCGCTTCGCGATGTGGTTCTTGCCGAGCATGAAGAAGGTCGCGTGCACCTTCTCCTTCTTCAGGATGTCCAGCAGGCGGTCGGTGTTCTCGCTGGGGCCCGCGTCGAAGGTGAGCGCGACGCACTTGGCCTTGCGGCAGTCGACGTCCTGACCGCCGCCCGCACCCCCACCCTTGCCGTTCTTCGCTCCGGTCGCGCTGCCCGTCGCGTCGGCGCGGGCGTCGGCCGGTGCGGTCACGTCGTACGAGGCGCAGCCGCTGACGGCGAGGGCCAGGGAGACCGCCGTCAGCAGCCCGGCTATGGAGCTGCGGCGCCTGCGGCCGGTGGTGCGGAAGTGCTTCGGCATACGGGGCTCTCTCGGGTGCTCGTGCTGCGGACGGTGGGGTACGGGACGGCCCGATTGCGGGGGGGCTGCCGCACCTCCCGGACTATACACACGCAGTACACACTCGATGTATACATGGGGTGGAGAGAGCTATGGGCGCGACCCCCGGGGCACGATCGGACGCGTCCGCCGCGACACCCCGACCCCGCCGGGGTGGACTTCTACCGTGACCGCACCGCCGCCGGACGACTGTCTGGCCCGCAACGAGTGGATCTGCGGCGACTACCTGTCCACCCGCCGGCAGATCCTGCTCGACGCGGTCCTCCAGCACGTCCAGTTGACGGTCGTCTCGGTGGCACTCGGGCTGCTGCTCGCGGTGCCCCTGGCGCTGCTGGCCCGACGCCGGCGGTGGACGGTCGGGCCGGTCCTCGGGGTGACCACCGTCCTCTACACGATCCCGTCGCTGGCGATGTTCTCGCTGCTCCTGCCGGTCTACGGGCTGTCCGCTACGCTCGTCGTGGTCGGGCTGGCCCTGTACTCGCTCACCCTGCTCGTACGGAACCTCCTGGCCGGGCTGAACGGCGTACCGGCCGAGGCCACGGACGCCGCCCGCGGCATGGGCTACGGCCCGCTGCGCCAACTGCTCACCGTCGAACTGCCGCTGGCCGTACCCGCCGCGATGGCCGGACTGCGGATCGCGACGGTCTCGGCGGTGGCGCTCACCACCGTCGGCGCGATCGTCGGCTACGGCGGGCTGGGCAACCTCATCTACGCCGGGATGAACTCGTTCTTCAAGGCCCAGGTGCTCACCGCGTCCGTGCTGTGCGTCCTGATCGCGATCGTCTTCGACCTGCTGCTGCTCGGCGCGGAACGGCTGCTCACACCCTGGCGGCGGGCGAGCCGTACGGCGCGGGGACGCCGGGCACGGTGGCGGGGCCGCACCGCCGCCGGGCGCGGACAGCCGGTCACGGCGGCATCGGGGAGGCGGGCGTGAACACCCTCTCGGCGGTCTGGGACTGGCTGAGCACCGGCGCCAACTGGGCGGGGGAGAACGGCGTGTGGCACCGTCTCGTCCAGCATCTCGTCCTCACCGTCTCCTGCCTGGTCATCAGCGCGCTGATCGCGCTGCCGGTCGCGCTGACCCTCGGTCATCTCGGGCGCGGCGGGGCGCTGGCCGTCAATCTCGCCAACGTCGGCCGCGCCGTCCCGACCTTCGCCGTGCTGGTCCTGCTGCTGCTCACCCCCGTCGGCCGGCACGGGCAGTGGCCGACGATCATCGCGCTGGTGCTGTTCGCCGTTCCGCCGCTGCTGACCAATGCGTACGTCGGGATGCGCGACGTGGACCGGGACGTGGTGCGGGCCGCGCGGGGCATGGGGATGACCGGGGCGCAGCTGGTGTGGCGGGTCGAGGTGCCGCTCGCCTTCCCGCTCGTCCTGACCGGCGTGCGGATCGCCGCGGTCCAGCTCGTCGCGACCGCCACGCTCGCCGCGCTGGTCGGCGGCGGCGGGCTCGGCCGGATCATCACCGCGGGGTTCAGCCTCGCCAGCACCCCGCAGGTGGTCGCCGGTGCGGTGTTGGTCGCGGTGTTCGCCCTGCTGATGGAGGCCGGGTTCGAGCTGGTCGAACGGTATGCGCCGGGCGGCTGGGCGCGGGGGCGGGGCCGGTGAGGGCCGGGGCCGCCGCCGTCGCCGCGCTGGGCCTGCTCGCGCTGCCGGTGCTCGCCGGCTGCGCCACCGGCCCCTCCCTGGAGACCCGTTCCCGGATCACCGCCCCGCCGGGGGACAGCCGCGACCTGGCGATCGGCTCGGCCGGCTTCACCGAGAGCGAGCTGCTCGCCCAGATGTACGCGGCCCTGCTCGACCACGCCGGATACCGCACCCACGTCCTCACCGTCGGCAACCGGGAACTGTACGAACCGGCGCTGGAGGCCGGGCAGGTCGACGTCGTGCCGGAGTACGCGGCCACCTTCGCGGACTGGCTCAACGCCAAGGAGCACGGCTCCACGGCGCCCCCCGTCGCCTCTCCCGACCTCGCTGTGACGCTGCGCGCACTGCGCCGGCTGGCCGGGCCCCGCGGGCTGACCGTGCTCCCGCCCGGCCGGGCCGTGGACCAGAACGCGTTCGCGGTGAGCGCCGCGTACGCCCGCACGCACCACCTCAAGACCCTCAGCGACCTGGGCCGCGCCAAACTGCCGGTGCGCCTCGCGGCGGGCGAGGAATGCGTACAACGGCCTTTCTGCGCCCCGGGTTTGCGGAAGACGTACGGGATCCACCTCACCGCCATCGACCCCAAGGGCGTCGGCACCACCCCCGCCAAGCAGGCCGTGCAGAACGGGCAGGACCAGATGGTGCTGACCACCAGCACCGATGCGACCCTGGACCAGTTCGGGCTGGTGCTGCTCGCCGACGACAAGAAGCTGCAGAACGCCGATGACGTGCTGCCCGTCGTCAACCGGGCCCGCGCGGGCAGCGCCCGGCCGGCCGCCGCGCTCAACCGCCTCAACACGGTCCTGACCACGGCTGACCTGGCACATCTCAACGAGCAGGTGGACAGCTGGCGACGGTTGCCGGCGGATGTGGCGCGTCACTACCTGCGGGAGAAGGGGCTGTTGCCGAAGGGCTGAGGCGGGGGCGGGCGGCAGGCGGCGGACTGCGACGGCCGCAGGTTTCACGTGAAACCGGCCCCCTGTTCCTCACCACGGCGTTTCACGTGAAACAGCCGGCCGTGAACGCGCGGGAGAGCGCCTCACTGCGTCGGTACCGAGTCCACCCGCGCCCGGTCCCGCGGCACCCCTCGCTCGTCCGAGTCGATGGTGCGGCGCAGCGCTTCGTGCAGCTTGGTCGGGGTGAGGACGCCGAGGAAGCGGTGGCCGTCCAGGACCGCGATCCAGCCGGCGTCGTGCTTGAGCATCTCGCTGAACGCGGCCTTCAACGTGCCGGTGACCGGCACCCACGCCTCCATCCGGCGGGCGTGCCCGGCGACCGTGCCCCCGGCGCCGGCCAGTTCGTCGGCGCCCACCCAGCCGTGCAGTGCGCCGTCCTCGTCCAGCACCACCGCCCACCGGGCGCCCTCGGCCCGTAGCCGTCGCGCCGCCTCGGACGCCGGTTCACCGAGGCGGGCGAACGGCGGGCGTTCGAGGTCGCCGCGGTCGATCCCGGTGACCGACAGCTGCTTCAACGCCCGGTCAGTGCCGACGAATTCGGCGACGTAGGGGGTGGCGGGGGCGCCCAGGACGCTGGCGGGGGTGTCGTACTGCTCGATCCGGCCGGACCCGTAGACCGCGATCCGGTCGCCGAGCCGGATGGCCTCCTCGATGTCGTGGGTGACCAGCAGCACCGTCTTGTGCATGGTGGCCTGCAGCCGCAGGAACTCCTTCTGGAGGCGTTCGCGGACGACCGGATCGACCGCCCCGAACGGCTCGTCCATCAGCAGGACGGGCGGATCGGCGGCGAGGGCCCGGGCAACCCCGACGCGCTGGCGCTGGCCGCCGGAGAGCTGGTCGGGGTAGCGCGGGCCGTAGACGTCCGGGTCGAGCCCCACCAGGTCCAGGAGTTCGGCGGCCCGGGCCCGTGCCGTGGTCTTCTTCCAGCCGGTCAGGAAGGGCACGGTGGCGGTGTTGTCGAGGACGGTCCGGTGCGGGAAGAGCCCGGTCTGCTGGATGACATAGCCGATCCGGCGGCGCAATCGGACGGGGTCGACGCCGGCGATGTCCGCACCGTCGACGAAGATCCGTCCGCGGGTGGGATCGATGAGCCGGTTGACCATCATCATGGTCGTGGTCTTGCCGCAGCCGGACGGTCCCACGAGGGTCACCAGCTCGCCCTCCTCGACCTCGAAGGACAGGTCGTCCACGGCGGTGGTGCCGTCCGGGTACTGCTTGGTGACGGACTCAAACCGGATCATTGCCTCATTGAATCCCGCTGCTCACGTCCCTTCGCGTCATGCGGGCAATCGGGTCATGCCCCGGACTCTCCGGGCAGCCGGGCAGCCGGGCAGCCGGGCAGTCTCACCGGCCGCCGCCCGGCCGGTGGTCCGGCCCCGGCGTGGGAGCCGGCGCGGCGCCCGGTGCGGGCCCCGGCCGGTCGCACAGTCGGTAGCCGGCGCCCGGCACGGTTTCGATCACCGGGGGGTCGCCGAGCTTGGCGCGCAGCGTGCTGAGCGTGACCTGGACGGCGTTGGTGCGGTAGCAGGTGTGCTCCTCCCACACCTCCTCGATCAGCTCGTCCCCGCTGACCACCGCGCCCTGGGCGCGCAGCAGCACCTCCAGCACCCCGAACTCCTGGCGGGACAGCGGCAGCGGCCGTCCGTCGCGCAGCGCGAGCCGGCGGGCGGTGTCGACGGTGACGCCGGCCCGCCCGATGACCAGCGGCAGCGCGGGCCGGGTCCGCCGGCCCAGCGCCAGCACCCGGGCGAGCAACTCCTCGTACGCGAAGGGTTTGCTGAGGTAGTCGTCGGCGCCCAGGCCCGGGCCCCTGCCCAGACCCGCCACCCGACCCTCCACCCGGTCGGGGACCGTGCCGGACGCGGTGAGCATCAGCATCCGGGTCAGCAGGCCCCGTTCCACGACGTGCCGGCAGATCTCGTCGTCGTACAGGCCGGGCAGATCGCGGTCCAGGACGAGTACGTCGTACGCGTCGAGCCGCATCTTGGCCAGCGCCTCCCGGCCGTCGTGGGCGATGTCCACGGCGATCGCGTCGCGGCGCAGTCCGGCCGCGATCATCTCCGCGAGGAATTCCTCGTCCGCCACCACCAGAACGCGCATGGCGTCATGTGTACCCGAGGGGCACCTTCCTCCGGGGCGAACGTCGTGCGCCGCGACGCCGCGGACCAGGGAATTCACCGCGCTGGAGGGCGGGCCCCCACCGCGGGACCGCCACCGGGCCGCCCCGGCCGGGCGTCCTGCGGGTAGGGCGGCGCGGCGGTCCCCGGCTGGCGGCATGCCCCGGCCCGGCTGGGCGCATGGCCCGGGGGCCGTACGAGTTGCTTCCGCCGCACCGCCTCTCCTCCTGCCGCGTCCGGCCGCACCGGCGTGCTTACGATCCACTCCGGCCACCGGTCGACAGGGTGGAAGGGAACGCCACGATGAGAGCCGTAGCAGTCAGCGCATTCGGTGAACAGCCGCAGCTCATGGATCTGCCGCAGCCCGAACCAGGGCCGGGCGAGGTCCTGGTGAGGCTGTCCGCCGCCGGACTCAACCCCGTCGACTGGAAGATCGCCGACGGCATGTTCGGCGACGCCGTTCCGGTGGCCTTTCCCCTGGTGCTGGGCACGGACGGCGCCGGCGAGGTGCTCGCGATCGGCACCGGGGTCCGGCGGTTCACCGTCGGCGACGCGGTGTTCGGCCAGTTCCAGCGGCCGGAGCGGGGCGGCGGCTCGTACTGCGAACTGGCCCTCGCCGACGAGAACCGCATCGCGCACGCCGCCCGCACCGTCACCTACGCGACCTCCGCGGCGCTGCCGACGGCCGGCATGACCGCGTACAACCTCGTCGAGGAGACCCGGATCGGTGAGGGCAAGCGGGTCCTGATCGTCGGTGCGACCGGTGGCGTCGGCACCTTCGCCACCCAGCTGGCGGCCGGCCGCGGCGCGGAGGTGATCGCCACCGCACGCCCGGCCAAGGCGGAGCTGATGCGCACGCTGGGTGCCGCGGAGACCGTCGACCACACCGCGGGCCCGGTCGCCGACCAGGTCCTCGCGGCCCACCCGGACGGTGTCGACGTGCTGATCGACATGACCGGCGGCCCCGCCGAGTTCGCCGAGCTGACCCGGACCGTACGCGACGGGGGCACCGCCGTCTCGCTGATCGGCTCGGCGGACGCGGACGAGCTGACCGAACAGAACCTGCGCGGTTTCAACTTCGTCAACCGCCCCTCGCCGCAGCTCCTGGAGATCCTGGCCGGGCACGTGGACGCGGGCCGGCTGACGGTCCTCGTCGGCCGCGAGGTCCCCCTCGAAGAGGCCCCCGAAGCCCTGCAGGCCAGCCGCACCGGCCGCGCCCAGGGCAAGACCGTCCTGACGGTCTGAGCGACCCGACCCGGCGTCAGCTCCGGTTCCGCCAGGCCCGGACCGCCGGCGGCCCCGCCGCGGCCAGCACCGCGGTGAGCGCCCCCGCGCCGACCAGCAGCCAGACCCCGGTACGCAGCGGTCCGGTGAGCGCATCGGCGTACGCCCCGGCGGCGGGCCGGGAAACCATCGTGGGCAGTGCCGCCAGCGTGCGGCCGCGCACCAGCGCCAGCGCCACGGCCAGCAGGGCGGCGGCCGCCGCGCAGCCCGTACCGGCACAGACCAGCGCCCGCCGCCGGCGCCGCACCAGCAGCAGCCCGCCGCCCAGACACAGCGCGGCGGCCGGCGGCAGCAGCAGCGCCCCCCTGCGGACGACCTCGTAACCGGCCCGGATCCGCGGGACCTCGCGGGCCCTGAGCAGCACGATCTCCACCCCGGACCGCGGCACCCGGCGGAGCAGGTCCAGCCCCATGCCGTGGTGCGCCACCTCGCGGCGGACCCGTTCGACGACGGGGGTCAGATCGAGCGTGACCGGGGCACGGGGGTCGCCGGACGCGGCGAGGCTGCCGTCCAGCGTCCGGTGCGCGGACCGGTGCACGCCCTTCCACATCGCCGGGAAGCCGCGCCCGGTGACCACCTGCCGCACCTGTTTGGCCACGAACTCCCGGATGCCGCGGGTGAAATGGCGGCGCACCGCGGGCCGACGGGCGGGGCTGACGGCCTTCAGCAGCCCGTCGATCCGGACGTGCGCCATCACCGAGTCCGTCACGTCGTCGACCACGGCCTGCTGCACGGCGGCATTCCCGGCCAGCGGCGCCACCGCCGCCACATAGCCGTCCGTCTCGGTCAGTCGGTACCGCGCCCAGGTGGCGGCCAGGCTCAGCGGCAGCAGCAGCGCCCCCACGACCAGCAGCACCCCGCCGGCCAGCGCGCGCCCCGGCCACCGCGGTCCGGCCGGCGGCCTGTCCCCCTCCGTCACCCGCCCGCCCAGGCGTACGGGTGCGCTCGCTGGCATTGCGTCCTGTCCTTTCCTGCACGGCGATCACGGCGACCACCTTCCAGGCAAGTGCGAACGCCCGGCGCCCGCGACCGGGACCGGTGCCAATGGGTGAGCTCAGCTCTTCACGGTGCGCACGGCCGTCGGCGGGGGGCTCAGCCGGTGGCGCCCGGGCCGGCCGCCCGCCGGCGGCGCACCGCCCGGACCGCCCCCGGCCCGAGCAGCGCCGCGGCCGCGGCGGCCATCGCCCACCACGCCCAGCCACCGCCGTCCGCGTCCTCGGCCCGGGATGCCGGCAGGTCGTCCACATCGCCCGAGCAGGCCAACGGCGCGTAGGAACCGCCCAGGTACACACAGGCGGTGGCGGCGGCCCGCAGGGTCCCGGGCGCGGCGGTGGCGGCGCCGGCGGGACGGTCACCGAGCACGGCCTCGGCGGTGAACACCCGGATGTCGTGCGCCGGCAGATCGGCCCGCCAGGTGACCTTCCGCTCCTCCGTCCCGCGGCCCTCGACGACGCCGTCGGGAGCGGTCACGGAGGTCGTGGTCGCGGGCATCCGCTGCTCGACCCGGACCCCGTGCACGTCGGCGGCGCCCAGGTTGTGCACGGTCACGCGGTAGTCGAGCCGCCGCCCCGCCTCGGCGTCGTCGGTCCCGTCCGTCACCGCGACCGTCACGGAGACGGCCGGCGGCGCCTGCGGCGCCTGCGCGACCTGCGGGACCTGCGGGACCTGTGGTGCCTGCGGGGCGTACGCGAGGGCGGACGGGCCGGGGAGCGGGGCGGCGCACAGCAGCGCGCCGACGACGGCGGTCCTCATGCCGGTTCTCATCCCGCCATCGCAGCATCGCGCCGTCCGCGACCGGTGTCATGCGGCCCGCCACCGCTCCGGGTTCACCCGAGTGAGGGCGCAGCGGTGACCGCGGGGCCCGGACCCTAGTGCCGGTGCGGCCCGGGCCGGTGCACCGGCCCGTGTGCGTCCTCGCAGTGGTCGGGGGCGGCGGGCGGCTCGGCCCGTGCCCCGGTGCCGGGCCGCGGGCCGAGCGTCAGCACCTCGCCGGCCTCGGCCTGCTCCCCGACGTGATCGACCTGGAGCGTGGCGTGCGTGATGCGGTACTCGCCGCTCAGCAGCTCCTGCAGGCCGCGGCGCACCTTGTGGCAGTCTCCGCCGGGGGCCACCAGGATGTGCGCGGAGAGCGCCGGCTGCCCGGAGGTGATCTGCCAGATGTGCAGGTCGTGCACCTCGACGACCTCGTCCTGGGCGACCAGCCGGTCGCCCAGCGCGTCCGGGTCCAGCCCGGCCGGCGCGGCCTCCATGAAGATCCGCCCGGACTCGCGCACCAGCCCCGTACCGGCCCGCAGCATCAGCGCGACGACGACGAGCGTGGCGATCGCGTCGGCCCGCTCGAAGCCCGTGGTCATGACGACGAGACCGGAGAGCGCGGTGGCCACGAAGCCGAACAGGTCGGTGAGGATGTGCTGGTAGGCGCCCTCGACGTTCAGGCTGGAGCGGTTGGCCCTGGACAGCAGCCAGGTGCAGATCAGGTTCACCACGATCCCGGACAGCGCGGTCCACAGGACCATCGCCCCGCCCACCGCGGGCGGTGAGATCAGCCGCTGCACCGCCTCGTACGCCAGCCAGACCGACAGCAGGAGCAGGGTGATGCCGTTGGCCTGCGCGGACAGGATCTCGGCGCGCTTGAGGCCGTACGTGTACCCGCCGCGCGCCGGCCGCGCCGCCAGCCGCATCGCGATCAGCGCCAGCAGGATCGAGACCGCGTCGGTGAGCATGTGGGCGGCGTCCGAGATCAGCGCGAGCGACCCGGCCAGCACACCGATGACGACCTCGACCGCCATGTACGCGGTGAGCAGCCCGAGCGCGGCCCGCAACCACCGCCGGTCGGCGTCCGGCGCCACCCCGTGCGCATGGCTGTGACCGTGCGCATGGCTGTGCCCGTGGCCCTGCCCGTGGCTGTGCGCGTCGCCGCTCATGGCGCTCCTTCCTCCGGTCCCCTCCTTGCGAAGCAAACAGCACTTCGGCAAAAGATCCAAAGGCTGCACCGGTGACCGTTGTCATTACCGTCGAACGGCGTGTCGTGCCTGGTCAGGGGGTGAGGCGGCGGTCGTGACCGGCGCGCCGGGGTGAGCCCGCGCGGCGGGTGACGGGCGGTCGTGGTGCGGGGTGGCCGCCCGTCGGCTGCGGGTGTCAGCCGCCGCGGTGGAACGTCGGGATGCAGATCGTGTCCGAGGCGCTGCTCGTGGCAGCGGCGGCTATCGGTCGTTCGGCGGGGGCGGGCTGGGCCGCCGCGGCGGGCTGGGCGCCGAGGGCCTGGAGGCCCAGCGTTGCCGCCATCGTGCCGGCGGTGATTACTGCGGCACTCGTCCCGGCACGCTTCAGATAATTTCTCAACTTCGTCCCTGGATAACTCTGTTCAAAGCGATGGGCGAGAGGAGTTGACCATGAAGGAAGCGCACAGCGCAAACGAGATCAGGCAGTAAGTTTCGCAAAGTGCAGATACGTAGCAATCCACCTCAGGGGCTGAGGTGACGGCGCTTGGGGTGCGGTTCCGTTTCGGTGAGCGAGGCCAGCTTGCGGCCGATCCGGGCGGCTTCCGAGGCATCGAGTGTTTGGAATATGCCAAAGGCATTTTGCCACAACTCTTGGGCCGTTTCGCGGCGCCCTTCCTGCAGTCGTACGTCGGCGAGCGCGTCCAATGAACGGGCCTGCTGCTCCGGTTCCTGGATGCGGTCCGCGAGCGCGAGGGACATTTCGAGGTGGCCGGCGGCTTCGCCCAGGTTCCCCAGGGCCGCCTCCGCGGTGCCGAGTCGGTGCAGGGCATGGGCCTCTTCGTGGGCCGCGCCGATGTCGCGGGCCAGCTCCAGCGCTCGGGTGTGGTGTCCGGCAGCGTCCGTGTACCGGCCGAGTCGGTGGTGGCCGATGCCGATCCCGATCAGTGCATTGGCCTCGTTCCGGCGGTCGCCGAGCCGGCGGAAGGTGAAGAGGCATTCCTGGTACATATCCAGACCTGAGGTGAGGTCATGGGTATCTTCCGACATCAGGAGAAGCCCGGCGAGATTTGCCTGGGTGGTGACCTGGTCGGCGAGACTGCCGTAGGTGAGGGCAAGGGTGAGGGATTCCTCATAACAATGCCTTGCGCTCTCCAGATTTCCCATACGCATATGCAAATCACCGAGATTGTTGATGCACTTTCCGGCGTTCCTTTCGTCTCCGGCGAGCCGGAAGTTGCGGATGGCGTGGGTGAAATGCTGCAGGGCATCTTGATGCTCGCCGAGATAGAGCAGCGCAATAGCGATGTTGTTCTCGCAGCGGGCCCGGGCCCAGGTGTCGCCCGACCGCAGGTGGATCCCGAGCGTCTCCTGGTGCAGGCTCAGCGCCTCGTGGTTCCGCCCGAGGTGCCACTGCAGGATCCCCAGCCCGCGCAGCGCCTCCGCCTCCGCGTCCGGCGCCCCCACCGCGCGGGCGAGGTCGAGCGCCCTCCGGGCGGCCGCCTCGGCCTGGGGGTAGCGCGAGGTGTTGGCGTGGGTGCCGCTGAGGTCCAGCAGCGCCAGGCACAGCGCATGGCGATCGCCCGTACGTTCCCAGTGCTCGACGGCACGGCGTTGCATCCGGTCGGTGTCGGTCCAATGGCATTCGGCGTCCAGGAAGCCCGCGAGCACGTGGCTCAGGGTCGCGGCCCGGTCGGACGGGCCGTGGGTGCGGGCGTGGCGCTCGGTGGCCAGGAGGTTCGCTCGTTCCGTCGTCAGCCAGTCCTTGGCGGCTTCCGCGTGCCTCAAGGAGGGCAGGGGTGGCAGGGCACTGTGGGCCTCGGGCCGGGGGAGACGCAAGCGCCGTGGGTAGAGCAGCCGGTCGGCGGCGTCCGCCGCCCGGAGGTAGAAGTCCACCAGCCGCCGCAGCGAGGCGCCGCGCTGCTCCTCGGTGTCCTCGGAGAAGGCCAGCATGCGGGCGTACTCCGCGAGGAGATCGTGAAAGCGATAGCGGTGCGGCGTGGGCTCCTGGAGCAAGTGGCAGTGCAGCAGGGTTTCCAGCAGCCGCTCCGTTTCGGCCAACGGAAGATCCACCAGAGCCGCTGCGGCGTGCGGTCCGAACTCGGAGCCCAGGTGCAGTGCCAGCCGCCGGAAGATGATCTGCTGGGGCGCGGTCAGGGTCTGGTACGACATCTCGAATGCGCGGGCAATCTCCGAATAGCCGTCGCGTAATTCGCTGATCCTCCCCGGGCCCCGGGAGAGCAGTTCCCGCAGGGTGCTCAAGGTCCATGACGGCCGGGCGTTGAACCGGTTCGCCGCGATTTCGATCGCCAGCGGCAAATAGCCGCACAGCCGCACGATGTGGTGGACCGCCGCGTCGTCGTGGGTGCGTTCCTCCCCGGCGAACTTCCGGAACAGTGCCGTCGCGTCGTCCGGGGGGAGCACGTCGAGAGCCAGCCAGTGGGCTCCGGGCAGACCGGCCAGATGGCGGCGGCTGGTGATGATGACCAGCGACGACGAGCCGTGGTCGGGGAGCAGCGGCCGTACCTGGTCGGTGTCGCCGGCGTCGTCGAGGATGACCACCGCCCGTTTCTGCGCCATCAAGGTGCGCCACAACGCGCTGCGTTCCTCGATCTCCCCGGGTACCGCATCCGGCGCGGTACCCAGCAGGCGCAGCAGCTGGGCCAGCGCGGCCCCGGGGTTCAGCGGCTCATGGACCTGGGCATGAGTGCGCAGGTCCAGGTAGAGCTGGGCATCGGGGAAGCGTTCACCGAGGCGTTCGGCGGCGGCCACCGCCACGGCGGTCTTGCCCACCCCGGCCATGCCGGAAATCGCCTCCAGCGCGATGACCGCGCCGGGGGCGGGGCCAGGGGCGCCGGCCGCATCGTCGAGGGCCGCACAGAGCCGCCGCAACTCCGTACGCCGCCCCACGAGCGTGGTGTGGCGGGGCAGGTTCCGGGGGCCGGCGGGGGCGGGCTTCGCCTTGGGGCGAGGAACGGTCGGCGGGCCGAGCAGTTCACCCAGCGGTGCGCGGCGCAGGATGTGCTGGTGGACGCGGGTCAGTTCGGTGCTGGGGTCGGCGCCGAGGTCCTCGCGCAGCCGACGGCGGGCCCTCTGGTAGACGCGCAGCGCATCGGCGTGCCGTCCACAGCCGTAATAGGCCAACATCAGGTATTCCAGCAGCATCTCGTCGTGCGGGTACTGGCCGACGAGCGAGGACAGCGGGCCGAGCACCCCGTGGAACCGCCGTAACCGCAGCTCGGCGGCGATTCGGGAGGTCGCGGCGCCGAGGCGTTCCTCGGCCATCCGGGCCCGCATCCGCTCCGGCCACAGCCCCGGCAGCCCCGCCAGGGCTTCCTCGTCCCAGAGGCCCTCGGCCTCGTGGAGCAGGGCTGCCGCGGAGCTGTCGTCCCCCTTCGCGGACTGTGCCCGGGCCCGGGCCGTCAGCCGCTGGAAGCGGTGCCAGTCGACGCGGTCCGGTGGGATGGCCAGGGTGTAGGTGTGGGCGTGCTGGGTGATCCGCGGCGCGGTGTCCGGTCCGGCCGTACGGATCGCCCTGCGGACCCGCGAGACGTAAGTGTGCACGGACTGGCGGGACTTGGCCGGTGGGGTGTCGTCCCACAGCCGGTCGACGAGGGTTTCCAGGGCCACCGGCCGACCGGCCGACAAGGCGAGCGAGGCCAGCACGCAGCGTTCCTTGTCGGAGCCGAGGCCGATTCTGCGCTGTTCCTTACCGAGACAAATGGGGCCGAGTACGTAGATGTCCATCAGCGCCTCCCCCTGATCGGCGCACCATCTGTTGTAGCGAGCATGGCACTCGCCAGAGGCAGAGGCCAGAGAGCCTCGGGGCTGGCCGGGATGGAGTGGCCGGATCCGTGCGGGGGACTCCCGTCCCTCTCCTTGGGGAAGAGCTGAAGCGATCCGTGACCGATCGGAACGGGGGCGGCAGATGCATCGGGACGGCAACGCCATAGGGGGCTCGGCAAGGATCGAGGGATCCAGCGTCCAGGCCGGCGAGGTCCACGGCGGCATCCACATCCACGCGCGCGATCCGGCGGCCCGGCCGGCCCGGCTGCCGGTGCCGCGGCAACTCCTCCCGGTGTCCCCGCACTTCACCGATCGCGAAGGGGACCTCGCCGCGCTGAACGGGCTCCGCACCCGCCACCCGGACGGGTCGACGCCGCTGATCGTCGTCTCCGGGCCGGCCGGCATAGGGAAGACCGCGCTGGTCTCACGGTGGCTGCGGGGCCTCGCCGAGCAGTTCCCCGACGGCCAGCTGTACGCGGACCTACGCGGGCACTCCGCCGACGGCCCCGCCGCACCGTCCGAAGTGCTCGGCCAGTTCCTGCGGGCGCTGGGCATCGGCCCGGTACCGGCGGGGCTGGGCGAGCAGACCGCGCTCTGGCGCTCGGTCACCGCAGGCTCACGGGTCTCGGTGATGCTGGACAACGCGTTCTCGGCGGCACAGGTCCGCCCGCTGCTGACGGACGGCCGCACCGGCCTGATAGTGGCGACGAGCAGACATCGCCTCACCGGCTTGCGCGCGGACGGCGCGCTCCACCACCAGCTCGGCCTGCTCGACCCGGCCGCTGCGGAAGAAATGCTCTCCCGGGGGGTCGGGGCCGACCGGGTGCGGAGCGAAGCCCGGGACGCACACCGGCTGATCGACCTCTGCGGCGGGCTCCCCCTGGCCCTGTGCCTGGCGTCCGCCCGGCTGGCGTCCCGCCCCCGGCAGCCGATGCGTTCCCTGGTGGAGTCGCTCACCGAAGGCCGGCGCCGGCTGGCCGCACTGACGATCGAGGGGGAATCCTCCGTGCACCACGCGCTGGACGCGTCCTACGCGGTGCTGGCGGACGACGCCGCGCGGCTGTACCGCCGCCTGGCGCTGCTGCCGGCCCGCACCGTGGAGGCCCGCCTCGCCGCATCGGCCTGCGCGGTCCCGCTGGAGGAGGCCGAACAGCTCCTCGACGCCCTGGTCGAGGCCAACCTCGTGGAGGACATCGGCCCGGACAGCTACCGCTTTCATGACCTCGTGCGCCTGCACGCCGCGGAGCGGGGACGGGCGGAGGAGCCTCCCGAAGCCCGGAGCGAGGCGTTACGGCGGGTCTGCGACTGGTACCTGGCGACCGCTACCGAGGCCCAGCGCCACCTGTCCCCGATCCAGCTGACGCTGCGCCGCACGTACGTCCACCCGCCCGAGCTGCCCTGCCCCTTCACGGACTCGTCGGGTGCGCTCGGCTGGCTCGACGGGCACCGTCTGGACCTCCTCGCGGCCGTGCGTGCCGCGTACGAGGAAGGCTGGGACGACCTGGCCTGGCAACTCGTCGACGCGCTCTGGCCGCTCTTCCACCGTCTGCGCCACCACGAGCTGTGGCTGGAGGCTCACGCGGTGGGCCTGCAGGCCGCCCGACGCAGCCAGGACCGGGTCGCGGAACGCCAGATGCTGAACTCCGGCGCCATCGGCTTCAGCGTCGCCGGGCGCGTCGACGACGCCGTCCGATGGTTCTCCTGGTCACTGGACGCCGCCCGCGAGGCCGGTGATGCCCGGGACGAAGGCCAGGCCCTGCACGGGATCGGCTCGGCGCACCGGCAGGCCGGCCGGTTCCCCGAGGCGAGCACCTTCCTGCACCAGGCCATCGAGACCTGGGAGGCCGTCGGATACCCGCGCGGCGCGGCCCTGTCGCGCATCGTCCTGGGCGAGATGGCGCTGGAGTCACCGGGCGCGACCTGGAACGGGCGGCCCGCGGCGGAGTACTTCGACCGGGCCCGGACGACGCTCCTCGCCGTGGACGATCCCTACGACGCCGCCCGTGCCCTCGCCTTCCACGGGCGGGCCCGGGCCGTTGCCGGTGCGTACGACGACGGTGTCTCCGAACTGGCGGCGGCACTGCTGGTCTTCGAGGAGGCCGGGGCCACGCCGTGGCAGGCGCGCGTGCTGGAGATGCTGGGACAAAGCGCCGCGGAGCACATGGACGCCCGGACGGCGCGCGACTGCTTCGTACGGGCCAGGGACCTGTACGCCCTGCAGAGCCCGTCCGATGCGCAACGGATGACGGATCTGCTGGCCACCGCTCCGGTGGAGCCAGCAGATCCGTGAGGGGTCGGCGCCCGGCTGAGCGCCCGCGCACCTATGCCTGACGGGCCGGCGGTGCGCCGTGCCGGGCGAGCGACAGCACGGTGAGGGGCAGCAGCTCGTCCAGCGAGTGCCCGGTCAGGACCAGGCCGTGCAGGCACGAGGCCATCAGGGAGTACTCCCACGCCGCCCGCCCTCGCTGCGGGTACGCCAGGGACGACCGGCGGAACACCGTCGGGAGCAGCCGGCAGCCGCCGAAGCGTTCCGCGACGACCCAGCCGCCCCCGATGAGCGGCACCCCGGCGAGCCGGCATCCCGGGTAGCGCAGAAGGAGCTCCCGCGCCCAGGCCACCGCGCTATCGGCCGGCCAGGGCCGTCCGCCGTGCAGCACGTCGGCACAGGCCAGCAACCGCTCGTCGGTGCAGGCTTCGGCGTCCACCGCGAAGTGCTCGTCGATCTCGGCGGCCTCCCTGGTGGTCGGCCCGACTCCGCTGCTGCTGAAGCGCGCATCGGCCGAGGCGCCCGCGGGCTCCCCGACAAAGACCGTGACGGCGACCGAGGCGCCGTTCCCCGCCGCCCGGCACCGTGCGACCCGCACCCGGCGGCGTCCGCGGACGGCCCAGGCGGCACCCGTCGTGGCCGCGGCCGTCATGCCGACACCCCCGTCCCGGTGTCCGGGCCGTACCTGTCGCTCGGCGCGGCAGACCAGGCCGCCAGCGGCGGTGGCAGCGGCAGCGGCAGGGTGGGCACGGGATGGGCGGGCTGGCCGAGGCCGAGCAGTCCGTAGAGCAGCCGGCGCATGTTCCGGCTGAACCGGCCGGGCTCGGAGGTGATGCGGGCGGCGATGGGCGCGTACTCCTTCCGGTGCTGACGGTGGTACTCGGACGCCGCGTACGCCAGCTGGCTCTTCAGGGAGTGGGCCGCCGACAGCGCGGGCGCCGTACGGGCGAGCGCGGCGGCCGGGGACGCGGGGTTGATCTCCTGCTCCGGAGAGGCGGCCAGCAGGATCGGCACCCCGGTCAGCGTCCCGTAGAGCGTCACCGACCCGTGGTCCCCGATGATCGCGTCCGCCGCGATCAGTACGGAACGCCAGTCCGCCTCCGGTGGCACCACCGCGACGCCCCGCCGGACACACTGTGCCAACCACGCCCGGACCTGCCAGGCGCCGTGCCCGGACCAGACGTTGGGGTGCATCAGGACCGCCACCTTGCGGTGGTGGCCCACCAGCTCCAGCAGCCGGGGCAGCAGCACCTCGATCAGTCCGAAGGACGAAGACGCCCCCCATGTGGAGACGACCGCGATCAGCTTCTGCCCCTTGCCGAGCCCCAGCGCGCGGCGGTAGGCACCGCGCCGGGGCAGACTGGCCACCATCCGGTCGTGGACGGGGTCCCCGACCACCGTCGCCACCGGCAGCGCTTCGGGGCAGGAGTGCGCCAGGCCCACCAGGTCGTCCCGGTGCGGCAGCACCACCGCGGCCGGCAGTGCCCTGCCACGCGGTATGAGGTCCTGGCGGCCGAGTCCCGCCACGCGGGTGTCCGCCCCCTCCGTGACGCGCTTCAGGAAGTTGGCGCCGTGCGGAAGCATGATCAGCGGCGCCCGGACCTGTTCCACACCGCGGGGCCCGGCCGCCAGCGCGAGATCGAACTCCATCCGGACGGCTTCCTCCCACGGCAGTACGGCTCCGCCCAGCCGCTCGAAGAGCCGTGCCACCCCGTCGCTGAACGGGTGTGGCGGAGCGGTGAAGACCACCTGGACCCGGAGGTCCGACTCCAGGAGGCAGCAGACCTCCTGCAGCCGCTTCCCGTAGGTCACGGTGTGCACGACGACCAGGACGCGTTTGCGTCCCGGGAGCGTCAGCCACTCCCGTAACTGGTGCTGCCTGCCTTCGAACACCCGCAATGCCGTCATGGCATCCCCCAGTCTGTGCGATGTCGACGCTGCTCGAACCGTCATGGACGGTCCGTTGTGGGGGGAATGCCCGGAGGGCCGGACGAAAGCCTTGCCGCACCCTTGCGGAAACCTTGCGGGCCGTACGAGGCGCGGTGGGGCCGTCCCGGTCGCGGCCGCGCCCACCCCGGTCAGTAGAGTTTCCGCTCCCGTACGACACGCGCTTGAGGTCCCGAGGCGAGAGGCAAGAGGTAACGGCAGTGAGCCCCGCACCATCCGCACCGGGCGGTTCCGAGCACCTCAGCGTCGTCGGCATCGGAGCCGACGGCTGGGCGGGTCTGTCCGGGGCCGCGCAGCAGGTGCTGCGGGCGGCCGAGGTCCTCATCGGGGGCGCCCGTCAGCTCGCGCTGCTGCCCGACGGGGAGTGCCCCGGTGAGCGCGTGACCTGGCCCTCGCCGCTGCGCCCCGCCGTCCCCGGGCTGCTCGCGGCGCACGCCGGACGCCGGGTGTGCGTCCTGGCCAGCGGTGACCCGATGTTCTACGGGATCGGGCGGACGCTGACCGAGGTCCTGGCAAAGAGCGGTGCCGGGCACCGGCTCCGGGTGCTGCCCCACCCCTCCTCCGTCTCCCACGCGTGCGCCCGCCTCGGCTGGCCGGTCGAGGACACCGAGGTCGTCACGCTCGTCGGGCGGCCCGTCGAGAACCTGGCCCGCGCGCTGTACGACGGCCACCGGCTGCTCGTCCTCTCCGCCGGCGCCGGCACCCCCGCCGAGGTCGCCGCCCTCCTGCGCGCGCACGGTTTCGGGCCGACCCGGATGCACGTACTGGAGCAACTCGGCGGCGACCGGGAGCAGTTGACCGAGGGCCATGCCGCCGACTGGGGCCGGGCGCCCGGCGACCCGCTCAACGTCATCGCCCTCGACTGCGCCCGGGAGCCCGGCACCGTGCCGCTCTCCACCGTCCCCGGCCTCCCCGACACCGCCTACGAGCACGACGGCCAGCTCACCAAGCGCCACGTCCGCGCCGCCACCCTCGCCGCGCTGGCCCCCGCCCCCGGCGAACTCCTCTGGGACATCGGCGGCGGCTCCGGTTCCATCGCCATCGAGTGGCTGCGCGCGCACCGTAGTTGCCGCGCCGTCAGCGTCGAACGCGACCCCGTACGGGCCGAGCGGATCGGCCGGAACGCGCACGCCCTCGGCGTCCCGGCACTGCGCGTCGTCCAGGGCCCCGCGCCCGCCGCGCTGGCCGGCCTGCCCACCCCGGACGCGGTGTTCATCGGCGGCGGGCTGACCGCCCCCGGCCTGTTGGACGCCTGCTGGGAAGCGCTGCCCCCGGGCGGCCGGATCGTCGCCAACACCGTGACGCTGGAGTCCGAGGCGCTGCTCGCCGACCGGTACCGGCGGCACGGCGGCGAACTGGTCCGGCTGGCGGTCGCGCACGCCGCTCCGGTCGGCGGCTTCACGGGCTGGCGGCAGGCGATGCCGGTGACCCAGTGGGCGGCGGTCAAACGGCCGGAAGGCCGGCCGTAACCCGCGGCCTCCGCCCCCCTACCGCACCCCTCCCCGTATCGCCCTCCCGCAGCGTCCGCCTCCCGTATCGCCGCCTCCCAGGAGACCGAACGACCATGACCGTCCACTTCATCGGCGCCGGCCCCGGCGCCGCCGACCTGATCACCGTCCGCGGCGCCCGCACGCTCGCCTCCTGCGGGGTCTGTCTCTACGCCGGCAGCCTGGTGCCGCGCGAACTGCTCGCCGAGTGCCCGCCCGGCGCCCGGCTCATCGACACCGCGCAGCTGGACCTCGACACCATCACCGCCGAGATGGTCCGCGCCCACGAGGAGGGCCACGACGTCGCCCGGCTGCACTCCGGCGACCCGTCCGTCTTCAGCGCCGTCGCCGAGCAGATGCGCCGCCTGGACGCGGCCGGTGTGCCGTACGAGGTGGTGCCGGGCGTCCCCGCGTTCGCCGCCGCGGCCGCCGCGCTCAAGCGCGAACTGACCGTCCCCACCGTCGGCCAGACCGTCATCCTCACCCGCGTCGCCCAGCGCGCCACCCCGATGCCCGAGGGCGAGGACCTCGCCACCCTCGGGCGCAGCGGAGCCCTGCTGGTGCTCCACCTCGCGGCGATGTACGTCGACCGGGTCGTCGCCGAACTCCTGCCGCACTACGGTGCCGACTGCCCGGCCGCCGTCGTCGCCATGGCCTCCCGGCCCGACGAACTCGTCCTGCGCGGCACCCTGGCCGACATCGCGGACCAGGTGAAGGCCGCGGGCGTGGTCCGTACGGCGGTCATCATGGTCGGCCGCACGCTGGGCGCCGAGCAGTTCCGCGACAGCCACCTGTACTCGCCGGACCGCGAACGCCCGCACGGTCCGTGCGACGGCGCGCCGCAGAGCTCTTCCTGACGCGCGTTCGGAAAACGACGGATCAGGGCTCGGCCCGATCAGGCGTCCGACTGATCATATGACCGCATCGGGGTGAATGTCCGTTACCGGCCGCTCGGGGACCGGTAAGGAACGTGGACACGCGCGGACCAAGGGAAGCCCGCGGCACCCGAGCAAAGGAGCACCCACGATGCGCACCCGCACCCGCACGAGACTGGCCGCCGGATCCGTCGCCGCCGCAGCCCTGCTCACCCTCGCCGGCGGCACCGTCGCCGTCGCCGACACCCCGGCCCACCAGGCAGCCGCCCGGCCGAAGACCGACCCCGCACCGGTGGGCGGCAGCACCGACACGGCGGCCCGGACGCACGACAGCACGGGCCTGCGCGACTACAGCCGGGCCAACGAGCACCGGACCAGTGAGCGCCGGTACCGCACGGACTGGATGCGCGACAACCCGCTACGCCTCGCCACCTGCGCCCTCGGCACGGCCCTGGGCAGCCTGACCAACGGCCCCGACTGCGTGGCGGACCGCATGGGCTACCGCTTCCGCGACGCCGCCCAGGGGGGTCGCAAGGACGTCCTCCGCGCCAGGCACTGACGGTCAAGGGCGCGTGCCGGGGGCCCCGGCCGGCGTCAGCGGCGCCTGCCGCCGGCCCCGGGCCCCCGCGGCTCCGCCCGGCCCACCACCATCCCGGCCCGGTCGATGCAGATCACGTCGACGGCCACCGGCGCCCCGCGCAGCACGGCCAGCGACTCGTCCCGCGCCCTCGCCGCCACCAGGTCGCCCAGCGGCACGCCGGCCGCCGCACACAACTGCAGCGCGCCCAGCCCGGTGTTGGCCCCGGCGACCGCCTCCGCCAGCGCCTCGTCGGCCCCGCCTTCCCGGGCCAGCTCCGCGAGGAACCCCTTGTCCACCTGGGACCGTGCCGAGTGCAGGTCCAGGTGCCCGGCCGCCAGTTTGGACAGCTTGGCGAACCCGCCGCAGATCGTGAGCCGCTCCACCGGGTGCCGCCGCACGTACTTGAGCACCGCCCCCGCGAAGTCCCCCATGTCCAGCAGGGCGTCCTCGGGCAGGTGGTGCAGCGCGACCGCGACCTTCTCCGACGTCGATCCCGTACACCCGGCCACATGCGTACGTCCCGCCGCACGGGCCACATCCACCCCACGCCGGATGGAATCGATCCACGCCGAGCAGGAATACGGGACCACGATCCCGGTGGTCCCCAGGATCGACAGCCCACCAAGGATGCCGAGCCGCGGATTCCACGTACTACGGGCGATCTCCTCCCCGTGATCGACGGAGATCTCGACTTCGATGTCCGGCTCCGCACCGGGTTCCGCGGCGCCGCCGTACCGACGGGCCACCCCGGTCAGGTGCTCCCGCATCATCTGCCGCGGTACGGGGTTGATCGCCGGCTCGCCGACGTCCAGCGGGAGTCCCGGCCGGGTCACCGTCCCGACCCCCTGCCCGGCCTTGAACACCACACCGGACCCGGGCGGCAGCACCCGTACCCGTGCCCGGATCAACGCCCCGTGCGTCACGTCCGGATCGTCCCCCGCGTCCTTGACCACCCCGGCCATGGCGCTGCCGGACCCGGCGTCCAGTTCCTCCACCGCCAGCGCGAAGGACGGTGTCTGGCCCTTCGGCAGGGTGATCGTCACCGGGTCCGGGAACTCGCCGGTCAGCAGCGCGGTGTACGCGGCCGTGCTCGCCGCCGTCGCACACGCACCGGTCGTCCACCCGGGCCGCAGCCCGGTATGCGCAAGCTGCGCACTCCGTCCTCCCGCGGCCTGTCCGGTGCCCGGCCCCGTACCCTGCCGTTGCGCTTCACCCACGGAGGAACCCACATCCCATGCCCGACGCAGCCCGCCCGCCACGCCACGTACTCATCCTCGGCGGTACTACGGAGGCCCGCCGCCTGGCCGCCGACCTGGCCGCCGATCCGGCCCTGCGGGTGACGACCTCGCTGGCCGGACGGGTGGCGGCGCCGCGCCTGCCCGACGGGGAGGTCCGCATCGGCGGGTTCGGCGGCCCGGAGGGCCTCGCCCGCTGGCTGCGCGAGCACGCGGTGGACGCGCTCATCGACGCCACCCATCCTTTCGCCGGCACGATCAGTTTCAGTGCGGCCGAGGCGGCCGCCACCGCCCATGTTCCCCTGCTGGCGCTCCGCCGTCCCGGCTGGGTACCGGGCCCCGGCGACACCTGGCACCAGGTCGCCTCCCTGGAGGAGGCCGCTACGACCCTCCCCACCCTCGGCACCCGCATCTTCCTCACCACCGGCCGCATGGGATTGGCCCACTTCGCCCACCTCACCGACCTCTGGTTCCTCGTCCGCTCGGTGGACGCCCCCGAGGCTCCGCACCCGCCCCGGATGGAGGTGCTCCTCGACCGCGGCCCCTTCGCCCTGGATGGCGAGCGCGCACTCCTCCGCACCCACCGCATCGACGTCCTCGTCACCAAGGACAGCGGCGCGGCGGCCACCGCCCCCAAATTGGCCGCGGCCCGCGAGGCGGGAATTCCGGTCGTGGTCGTGCGCCGGCCCCCGACGCCGACCGGAATTCCGGAGGCGGCCACTCCGGCAGATGCGGCGGAATGGCTTCGGCGCGTCCTCACCGAGGCCAACGAACGCTGAATCGATTCGCTGTCCGCACTCGTTCCACCAATTCCGCTATCCGTCGCCGCGCGACTTCCGCATTCCGCTCCTCGCGGCCCACCTCACGGGCAGGTTCGGGCTCTTTCTCTTCGTCACTCACCGAACCATTCACCCCACCTCGCCTCGCAACGCCTCGGCCAGCCGGCGCGCGGTCTGCGGCGTACAACGCCCCAGGTCGAGGAGGGGTCGCGGGAAATCCCCCGCCAACGAAACCCCATCCAGCGTCAACGAGGGCAAGGTCACGCCCGCCCCCTTCAATGCCCCACGCAACTCGTCCCGTGCATCCTCTGCATCCTTGATCGTCGCGGCCGCCCGACTGCGCTCCACCATCTCTTTCTTCCCATCCTTAAGTTCGGATCCTGGCGGGTGATGCCAACGCCCTTGCTGATCCCTAGAGTTGTGGATGCGGCGCTGCTTGCGAAAGCAGGCAGGCGTTGCCGTGGGAAAGGGCAACAAAGGGAGAGTGGGATGGTCGAAAAGAATTCCGAGAACGAGGACTCCGCCCGCTGGGTTCTGGCCTGCGAACTCCGCCGGTTACGCGATGCGTCCGGAAAATCGCTGGCCCAGCTGGCCGAGGAAACCAACTACGACCGCACGTACCTGCACCGCCTGGAAACCGGCGAACGCCTCTCGAAGCTACCGGTCATGGAGGCCCTCGACCGGGTCCATGGGACGGGGGAACTGCTTGTCCGGCTGTGGCGGTTGGCGCGGCTGGAGTCGTTCAAGGACAGGTACCGCGAGTTCATGCGGTATGAGGCCAAGGCCACGATCATCCACAAGTACTCGCTGATCGTCCCTGGCTTGCTGCAGACCGAGGACTTCGCGCGGCTCGCGCTGTCGATGGGGCCGACACCTATAAGCCGTGAGGAACTGGAGGAGAGCGTCGCGGCCCGTTTGAGCAGGCAAGAGCTGCTGCGCCGCAACCCGGCGCCCACAGTGCGATTCATTCTCGACGAGTCGGTCCTACGGCGTCCAGTGCTTGACCGCGAGGTCTGGCATGGCCAGTTGGCCAGGATCGCGGAGGCCGCCGAAGAGCCGAACATCACGATTCAGGTGCTTCCGTTCTCTGCCGGGGTACAACGCTTGGCGGGTGCCCCGCTCGCGCTCCTGTGGATGGCGGACGACAGTGCTGTTGCCTACTTGGAGGGCAACGGATCAGGTGAACTGATCGAGGATCCGGAAGAAGTCCAGCGCTACCGACTGTCTTACGATCACCTGCGAGATGCGGCGCTGTCGCCCCGTAACTCATTAGCGCTGATCAAACAGTTGGTGGAGGAGAGCAGCCCATGATGACGACGCTCAACCTGGCTGGCGTGACATGGCGCAAGAGCAGCTTCAGCGATGGCGGAGACGACAACTGCATTGAGGTCGCCGATGGTTTCACCGGTGTCGTCCCCGTCCGCGACAGCAAGCTTCCCGACAGCCCGGTGCTGTACGTCCCGGCTGCCGCCTGGGGCTCGTTCATAGAGACGGTGAAGGACACCCGATCGTGACCGCGTTGCCTGGCCGGCGCGGCACGGTGTGGCGCAAGAGCAGCTACAGCGACGGCGGAGACAACAACTGCGTCGAGGTCGCCGACGGATTCCCCGGTACCGTCCCCGTCCGGGACAGCAAGAACCCGGACGGTCCGGTGCTGCGCATCCGCGCCGCCGCCTGGTCGTCGTTCATAGCCACCGTGAAGGGGGACGCGTGGACTGGGGGACGCTGGTCGCGACCGTGAGTGGTGGTCTGATCGCCATCAGCGGCACCGTGCTCGCGGATCAGCTCAAGCAGCGGCATGAGAAGGCCCGTAGCAGTGCGGAGCGGCGGCGGGCGGTCTATATCGAGTTCATTTCCGCTGCCGGGGTATGCCACGCGCGGCTTCGGCAGATCGCTCAGGGCGTGGGCGACGAGGCGGATCCCGGTGGCGCCGCTCGGGCGGCGCTGACCGACGCCGCGATCCACGAGGTGCGCGAGCGGCTGTTCATCGACGCGAGCACCGCCGTCGCCGGCGCGGGGCAGGCCATGTTCGAACGGCTGCGGGCGCTCCAGCGAGCCGTGGCGGAAGGCGCCCGGCACAGCTCGCGCGCCTTCCACGACGTCTACCACCCCTACCTCGACGCGGTCTGGGCCTACCGCGTGGCCGTGCGCGAAGAACTGGAGGGCCGTCCCTTCGCGCCCACCGTCTTCGGGTGGGAGGAGTGGGACGGCACGGACCGGTGCCAGATCTGCCGGCAAGGAGCGTGACCCCCGGGTTCGTTCCCGTTCGTTCCCGAGGGTCACACCCCCCTGCGTGCTACTTCTCCGGATACCGCCGAGGGGTCCAGACGATCTCCGTGCCGTCGTCGCGCCGTACCTGCTGCGTCTGCGACGAGCCGATGATCAGGAGGGTGCGCATGTCGACCTGGGTGGGGTCGAGGTCGGCGAGGGGGACGGTGCGGACGGATTCCTCGGGGCCGCCGATGTCGCGGGCGAGGATGACCGGGGTGTCCGGGGCGCGGTGTTCCAGGAGGAGTTCACGGGCCTTGCCGACCTGCCAGGTGCGGCTGCGGGAGCCGGGGTTGTAGAGGGCGAGGGCCAGGTCGGCGGAGGCGGCGGCGTGCAGGCGTTCGGCGATGACCTCCCACGGCTTGAGGCGGTCGGAGAGGGAGATGACCGCGTAGTCGTGGCCGAGCGGGGCGCCGGCGCGGGCCGCGGCCGCGTTGGCGGCGGTGACGCCGGGGAGGACGCGGACCGGGATCGAGCGGTAGGGGTCCTGGGAGGCCACTTCGAGGACGGCTGTCGCCATCGCGAAGACGCCCGGATCGCCGCCGGAGACCACGGCCACCCGGCGGCCGCGGCGAGCCAGGTCCAGGGCGAGTTCGGCGCGTTCGGACTCGACCTTGTTGTCGGAGGCGTGGCGGCGCTGGCCGGGGCGTACCGGGACGCGGTCCAGGTAGGTGGTGTAACCGACCAGGTCCTCGGCGGCGGCGAGGGCGCCGCGGGACTCGGGGGTGAGCCAGAGGGGGCCCGCCGGGCCGGTGCCTACGACGACCACTTCGCCCGGCTCGTTCGCCTCGCCCACCTCGCCCGCTTCCCTTTCGGCCGCCGGGGTCTCGGAGGGTTGCGGTGCCGACTGGGCCGCGATGCGGCTGGGGACGACCGTGACGGAGAAGTAGGGAACGGTGTCGGAGTCGATCGAGGCGAGTTCGGCGGTGCGCTCGCCCGGCATCGTTGCGCGTTCGACGTAGTGGGCCTCGTCGAGGCGGCCGGCGCGTTCCATGGCGCGGCGGACGGTCGGGAAGGTGCGGCCCAGTTTCATGACTACGGCGGTGTCGGTGGCGGCCAGACGGGCGGTCAGTTCCTCCTCCGGCAGCGTGCCGGGGAGGATCGTCAGGACCTCGTCGGCCTCCGCGAGCGGCCTGCCCAGGCGGGCCGCGGCGGCACTGATCGAGGTGACGCCGGGGATCACCTCGGTCGGGTAGCGGTGCGCGAGCCGCTTGTGCATGTGCTGGTAGGAGCCGTAGAAGAGCGGGTCGCCCTCGGAGATGACCGCCACCGTGCGGCCGGCGTCGAGGTGCGCGGCCAGGCGCTCCGCGGCCTCCTCGTAGAACTCGTCGAGCGCGCCGCGGTAGCCGCCGGGGTGGTCGGTCGACTCGGTGGTGACCGGGTAGACCAGCGCCTCCTCGAGGTGGTCGTCGCGCAGGTGTCGGGCCGCTATGGAGCGCGCGATCGAACGGCCGTGGCGGGCGCTGTGGTAGGCGATGACGTCGGCCTCGGCGATGACTTCGACGGCCCGTACGGTCATCAGGGACGGGTCGCCGGGGCCGAGGCCCACGCCGTAGAGACGGCCGGTGGTCCCGGTGCGGATGCCCGTGCCGGTGCCAATTTCCTGCTGCTCGCTCACGCTCACTCTTCCTCGCTAGCAAGGGCGTTGAGGGCGGCCGCGGCCATGGCGCTGCCACCGCGCCGCCCGCGCACCACGATGTGGTCCAGCTCCGACGGATGGGCGATGAGGGCGTCCTTGGACTCCGCCGCGCCGATGAAGCCGACGGGTATGCCGATCACGGCGGCCGGGCGGGGCGCGCCCTCCTCGATCATTTCGAGGAACCGGAAGAGGGCGGTCGGGGCGTTGCCGAACGCGACGACGGCGCCCTCCATGCGGTCCCGCCACAGTTCCAGGGCCGCGGCGCTGCGGGTGGTGCCCATACGGGCGGCCAGGTCCGGCACCGCGGGGTCGGCCAGTGTGCAGAGCACCTCGTTGCCGGCCGGCAGCCGCTTGCGGGTGACGCCGCTGGCGACCATGTTGGCGTCGCAGAGGATCGGCGCACCGTCGCGCAGCGCCTTGCGGGCGGTGGTCACCACACCGGGGGTGAAGGCCAGATCGCGTACGAGGTCGACCATGCCGCAGGCGTGGATCATCCGGACCGCGACCCGGCTGACGTCGGCGGGCAGGCCGGAGAGGTCCGCCTCGGCGCGGATGGTGGCGAAGGACTGGCGGTAGATCTCCGCACCGTCCTTCTCGTAGTCGAACGCGGTCACTCTGGCCTCGTTTCTGGCGTTCCTGGTGTTACTGATGCTGCGGGTGTTGTTGCTGGTGCGGCCGGCATTGGGGCCGGGCGTACGACCGCGACCTGGTACCCCGCCTCCGTCGCCAGTACGTCGATCCAGGTCCCGTGCGGGTGCCCGCAGCGGCGCTCGCAGCCGGACCAGTAGAGGGGGGCTGCCTCCGGTACGGCGGGTGCGGCGAGGCCCGGCGGCAGCGGCACGCCCGCCTCGACCGCCGCCGTCACGTCCGCGCGGACGTCCGTGCGGGACTTGGCGCAGCCCGGTCGGCCGGTGCAGGCGCCGATGCGGTGCCAGGGGGAGGACGGGTCGGTGACCAGGCCGGCGGCGGCCAGTTCGCGGAGGCGGGGCGCGGCCGCGGCGGCCGCCAGGCCGGGGACGACGATGCCGCGCCACGGCGTGAGGCGGAGTTCGCCGGATCCGTCGTCGGCCGCGAGGGACGCGAGCAGCCGCCACTGGGCCACCGACAGCCTGCCGAGCGGCGCCAGTACGGACAGCGCGCTGCGGCCGTCGCGGCCCTCGACGATGCCGGGGGCGGAGGAGTCCGCATGGCGGACCACCGGCTCGGCCACCCCCGCCCCGCCCGGTACGTACCGCGCCTCGATGCCCGCCGCCCGCAGTGCCTCCGCCACGTCCCGCACCGAGAGCGCGTGGCCGTCCGGGAGTTCGCGCACCCGCCAGGCGCCGGTGCCGCCGGCCGCCGCGGCGGTCAGGAAGGTCTCGGCGGCGGTCAGGGCCGCGCGCGGTGCGTCCGGGCCGGCGATCCGCAGCGCCGCCGGGTCGTCGCCGACCCGCAGCAGCGCCCCGCCGCCGGCCGCTCCGTCACCCGTGATGCCCGATTCTGCGACCAAGGTCACATCGCCGCCGAGCGCCGCCACATCGCCCCGCCCGTCGTCCAGGGCGAACAGGAAACGGCCGGACAGCGCGGTCGCGGAGTCGCTCGCGCACAGCAGCTCGTCCAGCCGGCGGGCCCACCGCCGCACGTCAGCAGGGGTGTTCCGGTCCAGCCCGGCCAGCGGGGAGGCGAGGATGTTGCGGATGCGTTCGTGGCGTTCGGACGGCAGCAGGCCGGCGTCGTGCAGCAGCTCGGCGAGGCGGCCGCCGCAGCCGTCCGGCAGGCCGCGCAGCTCGACGTTGCCGCGCGAGGTCAGGGACAGCCGGCCGTCACCGAGCAGGTCCGCGGCATCGGCCAGCGCATGGGCCTGATGGGCCGTCAAGTCCCCGGCGGGGATGCGTACTCGGGCGAGATGGCCGTCGGCGGCCGGATGCAGCCGCAGCGCTCCTGGGCAGGCGTCACCGCGGGCCCGCACGGGCGGTTCGGCCCGTCGGGGCCGTGGTGAGGGGGAGGGCGGCATGGCGGCGAGCATACCTACGACGGTGCGCGACCGATCCGGGGCGGATCCGGCCATGAAACGGACGAATCCGGCCACCACGGCACGGGTTACGGAGCCCCGCGTACCGGGCGTACCGAAAGCCCCGCCCGCGGTCGCTCGCCGCCCCCGCAAAGGCCCGCTTACCTCCGTCGCCCGCAGCCCTTACTATGCAGGTCGGCGGGTCGGCTGACCCGTCGGACGCCAGCGACGGCGCCGGGCCCTCGGGTCCGAGGGAGGAAGCCCGGTGAGAATCCGGCGCGGTCCCGCCACTGTGAACCCGGCCGGTGCCGGGTGAGTCAGGAACTCCCGCCGTCCTTACGACCACCCGGGGCGCGGACACCCCGAGGAAGGCCAGCGCTCGCATGCTGCATTCGTCCGGGGACCACCCCGCGGCCCCCCGAATCCTGCTGCTGTCGACCTCCGACACCGACCTGCTCAGTGCCCGCGCGGCCACCGGCCCGGTGGCGTACCGGCTCGCCAACCCCGCCCGCCTCGACGTCACCGGGCTGCCCGATCTGCTCGACGGCACCGACCTCGTCGTCGTCCGCCTCCTCGGCGGCATCCGCGCCTGGCAGGAGGGCCTCGACCTGCTGCTCGCCGAGGGCCAGCACCGGCCGGTGGTCGTCCTCACCGGCGAACAGGCCCCCGACGCCCAGCTCATGGAGCAGTCCACGGTCCCGGTCGGCATCGCCGCCGAGGCGCACGCCTACCTGGCGCACGGCGGCCCCGGCAACCTCGAACAGCTCGCCCGCTTCCTCTCCGACACCGTGCTGCTCACCGGCCACGGCTTCGAACCGCCCGTGCCCGCCCCGTCCTGGGGCCACCTGGAGCGCCCGGCCGCCGACGGCACCGGCCCGGTCGTGGCCGTGCTCTACTACCGCGCCCACCACATGAGCGGCAACACCGCCTTCGTGCACGAACTGTGCGCGCAGATCGAGACGGCCGGCGGCCGCCCGCTCCCGCTCTACGTCGCCTCGCTGCGCGCCCCCGAGCCCGAACTCATCGACGCGCTGCGGACCACCGACGCCATCGTCACCACCGTCCTCGCCGCCGGCGGCACCAAGCCGGCCGAGGCCGGCGCCGGCGGTGACGACGAGTCCTGGGACGCCGGCGCGCTGGCCGCCCTCGACGTGCCGATCCTCCAGGCGCTGTGCCTGACCGGGTCGCGCAGCGCCTGGGAGGAGAACGACGAGGGCCTCTCGCCGCTCGACGCCGCCTCGCAGATCGCCGTCCCCGAGTTCGACGGCCGGCTGATCACCGTCCCGTTCTCCTTCAAGGAGGTCGACGAGGACGGCCTCCCGGTCTACGTCGCCGACCCCGAGCGCGCCGCCCGGGTCGCCGGCATCGCCGTACGCCACGCCCGGCTGCGCCACCTCCCCAACGCCGACAAGCGCCTCGCGCTGGTGCTCTCCGCCTACCCCACCAAGCACTCCCGCATCGGCAACGCCGTCGGCCTGGACACCCCGGCCTCCGCCGTCGAACTGCTGCGGCGGCTGCGCGCGGACGGCTACGACTTCGGCGACGAGAGTGCCGAGCCCGTACCCGGCCTCGCATCCGGTGACGGCGACGAGCTGATCTACGCCCTCATCGAGGCCGGCGGCCACGACCAGGAGTGGCTCACCGAGGAGCAGCTGGCCCGCAACCCCGTCCGCATCCCGGCCGCCGACTACAAGCGCTGGTACGCCACGCTCCCGGAGGAGCTGCGCGCGTCGGTGGAGCAGCACTGGGGGCCGCCGCCGGGCGAGATGTTCGTGGACCGCACCCACAACCCCGACGGCGACATCGTGCTCGCCGCGCTGCGCCGCGGCAATCTGCTGGTCCTCATCCAGCCGCCGCGCGGCTTCGGTGAGAACCCGATCGCGATCTACCACGACCCCGATCTGCCGCCCTCCCACCACTACCTCGCCGCCTACCGCTGGATCGCCGCGTCCCGCGAGGACGGCGGCTTCGGCGCGGACGCCATGGTCCACCTGGGCAAGCACGGCAACCTGGAGTGGCTGCCCGGCAAGAACGCCGGCCTGTCCGCCGCCTGCGGCCCGGACGCCGCCCTCGGCGACCTCCCGCTCGTCTACCCCTTCCTGGTCAACGACCCCGGCGAGGGCACCCAGGCCAAGCGCCGGGTGCACGCCACCCTCGTCGACCACCTCGTCCCGCCGATGGCTCGCGCCGACTCCTACGGCGACATCGCGCGCCTGGAGCAGCTGCTCGACGAGTACGCGCAGATCTCCGCCATGGACCCGGCCAAGCTGCCCGCCATCCGCGCCCAGATCTGGACGCTGATCCAGGCCGCCAAGCTCGACCACGACCTCGGTCTGGAGGAGCGCCCGGACGACGACGGCTTCGACGACTTCCTGCTGCACGTCGACGGCTGGCTGTGCGAGGTCAAGGACGCCCAGATCCGCGACGGTCTGCACGTCCTGGGCGCCGCGCCGGCCGGCGCGGCCCGGGTCAACCTCGTCCTGGCCATCCTCCGCGCCCGTCAGATCTGGGGCGGCACCTCCGCCCTGCCCGGCCTGCGCGAGGCCCTCGGCCTCGACGAGTCCGCCGCGACCCGCACCACCGCCGACGAGGCCGAGGCCCGGGCCCGCGCCCTGGTCCAGGCGATGGAGGACGCCGGCTGGGACCCGGCCGCGGTGCCCGACGTGGCCGCCGGCCACGGCCCGCAGGTCGCCGACATCCTCGACTTCGCCGCCCGCCAGGTCGTCCCGCGGCTCGCCGCCACCACCGACGAGATCGACCACGCCGTACACGCCCTGAACGGCGGTTTCGTCCCGGCCGGCCCGTCCGGCTCGCCGCTGCGCGGGCTGGTCAACGTGCTGCCGACCGGCCGCAACTTCTACTCCGTCGACCCCAAGGCCGTCCCCTCCCGGCTCGCCTGGGAGACCGGTCAGGCCCTCGCCGACTCCCTGCTGGAGCGGTACCGCACCGACAACGGCGACTGGCCGCAGTCCGTCGGCCTGTCCCTGTGGGGCACCAGCGCCATGCGCACCAGCGGCGACGACGTGGCCGAGGCCCTGGCCCTGCTCGGGGTCCGGCCCGTATGGGACGACGCGTCCCGCCGCGTCACCGGCCTCGAAGCCGTTCCGCTCGCCGAGCTCGGCCGCCCCCGCATCGACGTCACGCTGCGCATCTCCGGCTTCTTCCGCGATGCGTTCCCGCACGTCACCGGCCTGCTGGACGACGCGGTACGGCTCGCCGCCGGCCTGGACGAACCGGCCGAGGACAACTTCGTCCGCGCGCACACCCAGGCCGACCTGGCCGCCCACGGCGACGAACGCCGCGCCACCACCCGCATCTTCGGCTCCCGCCCCGGCACCTACGGCGCCGGCCTGCTCCAGCTGATCGACTCCCGCGACTGGCGCACCGACGCCGACCTCGCCGAGGTCTACACCGTCTGGGGCGGCTACGCGTACGGCCGCGGCCTGGAAGGGCGCCCGGCCCGGGACGAGATGGAGGCCGCGTACAAGCGGATCGCGGTCGCCGCCAAGAACACCGACACCCGCGAACACGACATCGCCGACTCCGACGACTACTTCCAGTACCACGGCGGCATGGTGGCGACGGTGAAGGCCCTGCGCGGCGGCCGGGCCCCGGCCGCCTACATCGGCGACTCCACCCGCCCCGAGACCGTCCGCACCCGCACGCTGGTCGAGGAGACCTCCCGGGTCTTCCGCGCCCGGGTCGTCAACCCCCGCTGGATCGAGGCGATGCGCCGCCACGGCTACAAGGGCGCCTTCGAACTCGCCGCCACCGTGGACTACCTGTTCGGCTACGACGCCACCACGGGCGTGGTCGCCGACTGGATGTACGACAAGCTCGCCCAGACCTACGTCCTCGACGCCGAGAACCGCGCCTTCCTCCAGGACGCGAACCCCTGGGCCCTGCACGGCATCGCCGAACGCCTCCTGGAAGCGGAGTCCCGCGGCATGTGGGAGAAGCCGGACGCGGAGACCCTGGCCGCGCTGCGGGACGTCTTCCTGGAGACGGAGGGCGAGCTGGAGGGCGAGGAGTAGCGGGCCCGGGTGCCCGGCCGCGCGGCCGGGCACCGGCAGGTCACGCCTTACGCCGCCTTCGCGGTGATGTCCCCGTTCGAGGTGGTCAGGCTCAGCCGGTAGCGGCCCGACGGGTCGTCGGTCAGGCCGATGTGCTTCGCGCCGTTGCTGGTGGACGCGGAGATGTCGTAGCGGCCCTTCGGCATCCGTACGGTGACCGAGCCGTTGGAGCTCTTCGCGCGGACGTCCTGCGGCCGGGCCGGGGTCAGGTCGATCGCGCCGTTGGAGGTCTCGGCGGTGAGGTGCCCGCCGGACAGGCCGCGTCCGGTGATCGCACCGTTGCTGGTCCGTACGTCGACCGGGCCGGTGACGCCGTCGAGATCGACGGCCCCGGAACTGGTGGTCACGTTCACCGCGCCCACCCGGCTCAGGTCCACCGCCCCGTTCGAGGTCTTCCCGCTGATCGGGAGGCCCGCCGGAAGCTTGATCGTGTACGTCACCGAGCAGCTGTCGCCGCAGCCGCCGAGCACCAGCACACCGTCCTCGACCCGGTACGTCGCTCCCTCCGGGCGGTCGTCGTGGTACTGCACCGAGCGGTGCACCGAGACCGTGTCGCCGTTCTTGCCGCCGCCCTCGCCGCCGCGGACCGTGACGCCGCCCGAGTCGGAGTCCAGGCGGACGGCCGTGATCTTCTTCGACACCACGGCGTCGTCCTCGAACGTCTCCCCGGGCAGCAGACCGCAGGCACTGATCCCGCACACCGCGACGAGGGCCGCCGCGGCGGCCGCGAGGGTGCGGCGGGGGAGGCGGGCGCGGTGGTGGTGGCGGTGATGCATGAAATCCCCCGGGGCGAACGGCAGTTGGTGGTCACAAGAGGCGGGCCGCCGGGCGGCCGCGAAGAACGAGACTAAGGCGGCGGCGGGGGCGCGGACCATGGGGAAAACCCGAGAGTGGGGGTGCAGAAAGTTGCAGGTGCGGCCCGCGGGCCCCGGTGCGAGGATTTTCGTGGGGGCGGTTCATGTGCTGCGTACGGGCGGATGAGGAGGCTTCCGGTGACTGGCACGAAGACATGGAACGCCGAGATCAGCATCACCGAGGCCGGCAGTGAGGTCCGGGCGGAGGCCAGGCTGCGCGGCAAGGAAGGCGGCCAGATGGTCGGCCAGGGCTCGGCGCGCTGCAACCCCGCGGACGAGAACGTCCCGGCCATCGGCGACGAGTTGGCCGTGGCCCGGGCGATGTCGGACCTCAGCCACCAGCTGCTGCAGCGGGCGGCACACGACATCGAGGTGCACACCGCCCGGCCGGTGGAGCGGCTGCAGGCGTGAGGAAGCTGAGGAATCTGAGGAACCCGCAGGGCTGAGGCGCAGGCGAAGGTGCGGCGCGGCCACGCCGTGCTGCACCGGCCCGGCGTTGCCGCCCGGAGGGTGCGTGGCGGCGCAGGTGCGGGGCTAGCCGCCCATCAACGCCGTGAAGTCCGGGCCGATGGTCAGCGTCACCGCGCCCGCTGCCGCATCGGCGGACCGGGTCGGCTTCAGGCCCGGGAGGCGGGCGGCGAGGACCTCGCTCTGCGGCTGGAGGGAGCCGGAGTAGGTGAGCGTGGTCCGGTCCGTCGCCGGGGCGTTGCCGGTGCCGATGACCGTGAAGCCGAGCCGCCGCAGCTGCTCCGCGGCGGTGGCGGCCTGGCCGGAGGTGCCGGTGCCGTTGAGGACCCGTACCCGCACGGAGCGCGCGGTCATCGGGTTCTTGGCAGCCTCGGCGAACTTCGCCTTGCCGGCCGCGCCGATCTCGCGGTCGTGGGCCAGGTCGCTGAACAACTCGCCGGCCTGCGGGTACTGCCAGATCACATTGGCGTGGTCGGTGGGGACGTCGGCCTCGCGGTAGTAGTTGGGCACGGTCACGAAGGTGAGGCGGTCGCTGGGGATGTCCTTGACCGTCGAGGCCAGGTCGTAGAGCGGCTTGAGGCCGGCCAGGTCGTTGTCCGTGGTGAGGGACTTGGTCGCCGAGTCGAGGAAGTCGTAGAGGTCGCCCGGGCTGGTCAGCTTGGACTGCGCCTTCGCGGCCAGCGCCTTCATGAACTCCTGCTGGCGGCCGATCCGCCCGAGGTCGGAGCCGTCGCCGACGCTGTAGCGGGTGCGGACGTAGCCGAGCGCCTTCTCGTCCTGGACGTTCTGGCAGCCGGCGTCCATGTCCAGGTGCGCCTTCTTGTCGTGGATGGCGTGCTTGGGGCAGACCTCGATGCCGCCGAGCGCGTTGACCATGCCCTTGAAGCCCTGGAAGTCGATCGAGGCGAAGTGGTCGATGCGCAGGCCGGTGTTCTTCTCGACGGTCTTGATGGTGCAGGCCGCGGCCTTCGTGACGTTTCCGGTGTCACCGCCGATCGAGAACGCCTCGTTGATCTTGAAGTGGTGCACGGAGGACTTCGAGCCGTTGCCGCGGGTGCAGGCGGGGATCTGCACCCAGGAGTCACGGGGGAACGACACCGCGGTGGCCCACTTATGGTCGGCCGAGATGTGCAGCACCATCAGGGTGTCCGACTGCATGGTGGTCAGGCCCTTGCCGTATTTGGCGTTGGCGCCGGCCCGGCTGTCGGACCCGACGACCAGGATGTTCTTGGAGCCGGGGCTGAGGTTGACCGGCCGCTTGCCGTCCACGCCGATGTCCACGCCGTGGATGTTGCCGTCCAGGTGCTGGTAGACCCACGCGCCGGCCCCGGCCGTACCGAGGATCAGGACGCCGAGCACACCACCGGTCCAGGCCACGATCCGGCCGCGGCGGGTCATCCGGACCTTCCCTTCCGACGCGCCCCTCCGGCCCGACGGTTTCGCCCTGCCCGCCCTGCGGGAACCACCGGACCGGCGGCCGGGCCCGTCGGGGGAGGCGTGGGGCGTGTCGTCGGAGGTCGCGTCGTCGTCCCATCGGGCCGTCTGCTGGTGCGGCTGCCTGTCGTGCACGCGGATGGCCCTTCTGGCTCTTCTGGTCGCGCCGGACCCGCCGGGCAAGCCGTTCCTGCCGGGAACGCCTGTCCTGCCGGTCCTGCTGCTGGTTCTGCTGGTCGGGGGGTGGTGCTGGTCGAACTGCTCATGTCCGGCGCATTCGGTACGAGGAGTGCGCCGGTCTGCTGATGCAGATGGCCAGGGCGCCCCGAAGGTTGCACGGGACGCCAAAGTCGCGGCCGGGGGGCGGCCGGGAGGGTGACGTCGGCACCGGCAGACTTCCACCGGCCGCAGGAGTCCGCACCTCGTCGCCATCTCCCCCTCGGCACACGCCCGTTGCGCAGGTGTGCGGGCAACTCTACCGGCACGTTCTACATGGCTGTAGAAGAACGCACTGTTCTGATCCGAGCCGGTCCGCGAGGACGCCCCACGCGTCAGGCCCCGCGGGCTCCGTCCGGAGGGGTCGGGCCGGGGGCGTCGTCCGTGGCGCGGTCGAGGAGGGTGCGCAGCACGTGTGCGTCGTGGGGCGAGAGGGCGGAGACGAAGCGGGTGAGGACCGCGTCCCGGTCCGGTTCGCCGTCCAGGACGCGGCGCATCCGCAGCGCGGCGAGCCCGGCCTCGTCGGCGGCCGCGGTCCACACGTAGGCGCGGCCGGAACGTTCGCGGGAGACGGCCTGCTTGGCGTGCAGCCGCGACAGGATCGTCATCACGGTCGTGTACGCGAGGTCGCCGCCGAGTCGTTCCTGCACCCAGGCGGCGGTGACCGGTCCCGGTGCGTGCTGCAGGGCGGTCAGCACCTGGGCCTCCAGCTGGCCCTGCCCGCGCCGGCGGCCGTGCTCCCGCCCCGCCGCGCCGAGGTCCCCGCGCCCCGGCTTTCCCCGCCCTGGATCCCCGCCCCCTGGATCCCCGTGCCCTGGTTCCTCGCGACCGGCTCCCCCGGCGCCGGGCGCCGTCCCGAAGGGCTTTCCGCCCATGCCGTCGCCTCCCGTCGCGGGGTCCCGCTGGCCGGGACGTCGGGGCATCTTAGACGCCGGCACCAGCCGACGCCTGGGGGACGCCGAGGCCCTGCGGAAGTAAAATCTACAGGCGTGTAGACGTCGGCGGGACGCTGGCGCAGGGCGCGGCGGACCCTGCCGCCGGCCGTCGGCAGGCTTGGGCAAGGGCCGGTCGGCAGGCGGCCCGGTCGGTCCCGCTACCGAGAGCACAGGGCCCTTCACCTGCTACGGAGGGATGCGCCGGGCCCGTGCGGGGTACCGTAAAAGCACCAAGGGACTCGGGGACTTACAACACCGGGCGCACCAGGATCGGGCGCGATCCACCGACCGTCTGCGGTACCCGGATGATCGTCTGCCGGACACGGACCGATGGCCGCATGCTGAGCGGTTGCCGGACACCGATCGGTCGCCGTACAGAGATCGTCCGCCGCGCGCAGACCGTCCGCCGTCCGCCGATCTGCCGCGGTTCGCCCGAGTGAGGTGAGCACCATGCAGACTCTGTTGACCGTAGTCGTACTGCTGGCGCTGATCGCGCTGGGCGCGCTGTTCATCGCCCGGGTGAATGCCCAGCAGGCCGGACGGATCGCCACCCATCGGCACGCGGACCGGACGCAGGCGAGGCGGCAGTGGATCCGCAGGCGCCCGCACGACGGCGCCCGGCCGGGCCCGCTGGCCGGCCCACCCCCCTCACCACCGCCGCCCTCCGGCAAGACGGGTGGCGACCTGTGACGACCGCCGGTCAGCACCACGACCCGCCGCCCGTCGCCCGGGTCGCCATCGCCCCGCACAGCGAGACGGTCCGGCGCATCGACGGTGTCTGGTGGCCGCGTTCGACCGATCTGCTGGCCGAACTCCCCGCGCTGCTGATGGCATTGCCGTTCGACTGGCCGCGGATCACCCACGCCACCGTCAACGGCGATGCCTGGCCCGCGCTGCCGGCCCGGATCATCGTCGACGGGCACGTCGTCCGCCTGCGCCGGACCACCGGCCACCACGGCCCGGACACCCTCTGCCTGGTCTCCACCGGCCACGGCCGCTGGGACCTGCTGATCATCCCGCCCACCACCCCCGAACCCGAGGCCGTCCGCATGATGGCCGAGATGGCCCGCACGGGAGCACTGCACCCCGCCACCCCGGCCTGAGCCCCGGCCCACCGGCCCACTCCGCCCTGCGCGCTCCCTGCCCCGGCCTGCCCGGAGCCGCGCCGACCTGCCCCGCCCCCTGCTTGGACCTGCCTGCATCGCGGGCCGAGAACGGCTGCCCCGACCCGCCATAACCCGGGATTCCGTGGCGCGCACCCCCGGCGGCTACTGCGTACGGGTGGTGTTCATCGGAAGAACGCCGACCCGGGGGCGTCGGTCCGTGAATCCTCCCATTGCGTACTCATCATAAGAAAACGCAACAGAAGCGGCGCAACGTAAGCGATGCGAGCGGAGCGGTGCAACTGCGGCGGTGCAACCGAAGTACAGAGGGAAGCAAGCGGATCTCCCGGGGAGATCCTGATGGGAAGTGAGGAGCCATGGCTGCGAACAAGGTCATGACGTTCTGGGCGATGTGCCTTGCCGTGCTCGGCAAGCTGCTGGCATCGCTGGGTGTCTCCGCGCCGGCATCGGCGGCGCGCCGGGAGGCCGCGCTCTACGAGCGGACGCTGGGCAAGGCGGACGCGGGCACCGAGCCGAGGGGTGCGGACGGCCCGGGCCCGGATACCCCGGCACCAGGGACACCCGTCGCGGCGGCACCCGCTGCCCCGACACCCGCGGCGGAGCCGCCCGCTTCGGAGACGCCGGTCGTTGAGGGACCCACGGTGCCGGCGCCGCGCACGGTGACGCGGTACGGCCAGGCCGCCGCACCCGCCCGGCCGATGCTCACCCGGCCCGAGCTGCCGCCCACCATCAAGCAGCGCATCCACGCCGAGGCGCACGGCGCCTCTCCCGGTCTGCGCAGCCGCTGCATCCGTGGCGCCGAGCCGCTGCCCACCGCCCACGCCGGGGCCGCACCGCAGACGGCCGGTACCGTGGACCCGCGCCCCGCGGTCATCCCGGCGGCCCGTCGTCGTGCGCACACCGCCCGTACGGTCTGAGCCCGGCGGCGGCAGATCTTCGCGAGCATTTCCACGGCCAGGCCCGCCGGCCCTGACATGGGCGGGACGGCGCGTGACAGCTCCGCGCCGACGAGACGAGACAAGCCGACCCAGCCGGGACAAGCCGAGCCGGCGAGACAAGCCGAGCCAGCCGGGACAAGCCGAGACAGGCCGGACCAGGGCCGAACCAGGCCGAGCCGGCCGAGGCAAGCCGGGACAGGACACGACGCAGACACATCGATCGCTGCGGCAGGACGTGAAGCGCAGCGCATCATTCCTGACTGAACGCCCCTAAAAGACTTGAGAATTCCTCCCCCTCAGGACCCCAGCCCCAGCTGAGCACGCAACGCGCGCGTGTCCGGCTTTCCGTTGGCGGTGAGGGGGAAGTGGTCGACGACATGGACCGCGTTGGGCTGTTCGTACTCCGCGAGGTGCTCGGCGAGGCGCCGGCGCCAGGTGAGCGGGGCACCGCCCTCCGGGTCCGCGACGACGAAGTGCAGTGCGCTGCCGCGGCGTTGGTCTTCCACCGCCAGGACCTTGACCGGGCGGCCGCCGGCCTCGGCGCGGCGCTCCAGGCTCTCGGGATAGAGCGTGAAGCCCAGCCGGTGCACGGCCTGATTGCGGCCCGCCACCCGTACGGTGCCGTCGGCGTCGACGCTGCCGAGATCGGCCGTCGGGTACCAGGCGTCCGGGTCGACGGGACGGAGTGAGCCGTCCTCGCGGAGGTAGCCGGCCATCAGGCCGGGGGAGCGCACCTCGATGCCGCCGAGTTCGCCGGGCGCGGCAATGGTGCCGTCCGGGCGCAGCACGCGGAGCCGTATGCCGGGCAGCGGGCGCCCGCAGCCGTGCGGTGAGTCCGGCGTGGCCAGTGCGACGTTGCCGAGTTCCGTCAGGCCGTAGCCGTCCAGCAACGGGCGGCCCATTGTCGTGCGGAAGGACTCGGCCAGGGGGGCCGGCAGGGGCGCGCCGCCCACGCCCCAGATGCGGACGCCGGCGAGACCGGCGCGTACTTCCGGGCGGCGGCGGACGACGCCGAGCAGCGAGTGGTAGGTGGACGGTGCGGCGTCCACCGCGGTGGCACCGTGTGCGGCGGCCTGGCCGACCGCCGCGTCGAGCCGCTGGTACGGGGTGACCAGCAGGGTGCAACGGGCCAGCCACCACAGCAGGATGACGGAGAGCCCGTACTGGTGCGAGAAGGGCAGCAGTGGCGCGAGGACGTCGTCCGCGCGGTAGCCCATGGCCTGGATGGTGCGCAGCGAGTTGTCGAGGACGGCGTGGCCCGGTTTGACGATGCCCTTGGGGCGTCCGGTGGTGCCCGAGGACCACAGGACGAGCGCGTCCGGGCGCCGGAACCAGGCGTCGAGGGGGTCGGCCCCGGGGGCCAGGGGCGCCGGGGCGGATATGGATGCGGCTGCGGATGCGGATGCGGGCGGGGATACGGGGGCGAGGTGCGGATAGTGGACGACGCGGTGGTCGGGGATGCCGGGGAAGCCGGTGGTGCGGTCCGCGGCGGTGACGAGCCAGCGGGCCCGGGCCTGGCGGGCGGCCGCGGCGGCGTCGGCGGCGGACAGCCGGTGGTCGAGCGGGACGAGTGAGGTGTCCAGCCGCATCAGGGCCAGCAGCGTCACGACGTAGTCGATGCTGTTGTCGCCCTGGACCAGGACCCGGTCGCCGGCGCGGATACCGAGCCGGTGCAGCGCGTGCGCGGTGGCCGCCAGCCGGTGGCCGAGCGCCGGCCCGTCGAGGCGGCCGCTGGCGTCGGTGGCGTCGGGCGGGTTCCCGGTGCCGCCGCGCGGGGCCGCGGTGCCGTCGACGAGCCGGGCGGCGGCGACCGGAGGGGCGATGGTGTCGGTCATGGGTGCTCCGATCCCGTGGGGTCGAGGGGGCGGCACAGCAGGGTGGAGGTGGTGGTGGCCACCCAGAGGCCGTCCGCGTCGTGGAAGGCGCAGTCGAGGGTGAGGAGCCGGCGGCCGGCGAGGTGCGCGACGTCGGTGAGGCGGACGGTCGCGTGGAGGACGTCGCCGGCGTGGGCGGGGCGGGCGTGCCGCAGGTTCTGGGCGCGGTGCACGGCACCGTCGAGGCCGGGTATGTCCGGCTGGGCGCGCAGCAGTTGGTCCTCGGCGTGCGCCGCGAGGGTGACGAGGTAGGTGGGCGGGGCGAGCGTGTCGGGGTGGCCGAGAGCGCGGGCGGCGACCGGGTCCGTGTAGGCGGGGTGCGGGTCGCCGACCGCGGCGGCGAACCCGGCGATCCGCGCCCGGTCGAGCACGTACGGGCCGCAGCGGAGGACATCCGGCGCCCGGCCGGTGGTGCGGGTACCGGTGCCACCGCCCACGTCAACGTGGGTGCTGGTGCCGGGTGCCGGACGGCCGGCCGGGCCGGAGGTCGCTCTGACCGACATGGTGCGTCAGTCGCCGATCATGTGGTGGCCGCCGTCCGCGTGGACGATCTCGCCGGTGGTGGCGGGCAGCCAGTCCGAGAGCAGGGCCAGGCAGGTACGGGCCACCGGCTCCGCGTCCTGCGGGTCCCAGCCCAGCGGTGCCCGGGTCGACCAGCTCTTCTCGAAGGACGGGCCGTCGCCGCCGATGCCACGGGCGGCCAGGGTGCGCAGCGGGCCGGCCGCGACGAGGTTGGCGCGTATGCCGTGGCCGCCGAGGTCCCGCGCCAGATAGCGGGAACAGGCTTCGAGTCCCGCCTTGGCGACGCCCATCCAGTCGTAGCCGGGCCAGGCCCGCGAGGCGTCGAAATCCACGCCGACGACGGAGGCGCCCGGGCGCAGTAGTGGTCGGCAGGCCATGGTGAGCGCCACCAGGGAGTACGTGGAGGTGTGCAGCGCGGCGGACACATCGCGCCACGGGGCGGTCAGGAAGCCGCCGTCCAGGCAGGTGGCGGGGGCGTTGGCGACCGAGTGCAGCACGCCGTCGAGCCCGTCCAGATGGGCGCCGACCCGGTCGGCAAGCGTGCTGAGCTGGGCTTCGTCGGTGACGTCCAGCTCCACGACCGGGGGTTCCACCGGCAGCCGCCGGGCGAGCCGGGCCACCAGACTCGGCCGCCCGTACGCAGTGAGGACGATCTTGGCGCCCTCTTCCTGGGCGAGCCGGGCCACCGCGTAGGCGATCGAGCTTTCGGTGATCACACCGGTGATCACCAGCTGTTTTCCGTCGAGCAGACCGCTCATGCGGTGCCTCCGTCTGACTCGTCCTCGACTTCAGAGTCACCGGACAAAACTCAACGCCAATGTCCGGCCTTGGTCTTGATAGGTCGTCATTGACAACCTATCCGACCTCCAGTTGACTAGAATAGTCAAGCATAGTCAAAACAGTGACTCTTGGGTCACATAGGCGCGCCGACGCCGCCGCACTCCCTCACTTCGCGGGCGGCAAGCGCGCCGCGCATCCAGCCGTGTATCCAGCCGCGCATCCGGCCGTGCGCCCGGCCACCCGCCCGGGCCGTACCCGGGCCGCGCTCGGGCCGTACGCCCGGCACCCCTGCGGCCGCCCATCCGGCCGAAGGCCCATGCTCCGCCCTGTCCGACAGAGAGGTGATCGTCATGACCGTTCCGACGAGAGAAGAGATCGTTGCTCAGCTCGCCGAGATCCTGCACGAGGTGGCCGGCGTCGTGCCGGCCGAGGTGACCGAAGAGAAGTCCCTGGTCGAGGAGTTGGACGTGGACTCCCTGGCCATGGCCGAGGTGATCGTGGTCGCCGAGGAGCGCTTCGGGATCGCACTGCCCGAAGAGGAAATGAAGGACATGCGTAGAGTTTTGGACATTGTGCTCCGGATCGAGAAGCAGCTGGCGTCCTGAGGCCCGCCCGGACCGCGTGCGCCACGCGGTCTCCTGGGCCGGCGTGCGCTCCTGCCGGCGAGCGGTCCCGTCCGGCAGGAGCGCGCCGCTGTCGCACAGGACGGCGGCGAATGCGAATATCGATCAGCTACCCCAACTGGCAATCCAAGCCGGGCAGTTGTGGCTCCTCCGCAGGTCCAGGCCCTGTACGGGCCACCCCTGGTCGGCCTGGCCGGAGCAGGGCGGGGAGCGCCCGGCATCGCCACCTCGGCCACAAACTTGGCGAAATCTGGTAATGCCGATGAGTAAACCAGAGTTGATTTTCGGTCGTCGCTTGTTGACGCAGGCATAGACCACGGTTACCTTGAGGATCTCCGAACGGTAAATCAAATCGACTCAGTGCACTGCTTTCTCGGATGTCATCCATCCGCAGAAAGGAGACATGGTGCGAGGGGAAGTATGCGGGGGGACGAGCCTTTCTGTGACACGCACCCGAGCGGCCATTCGCTCAGACCTGCCGACCCCGGCGGCACGCCCAACCTGCCTGGTGACGAGGGGATTTGGCATCCGGATCGCGCCGACGAATTAGCCGACGGCGCATTACACATATTCTGGTCAGACGGCGAAGACATTCGCCAGACCCACTGTTTGAAGGAATTTCTCGGCCGGTTGCTCCAGTGTTCTCCGCGGGATATTCCGTTGACCCACGACGGGTTCGGCCGCCCGGTGTCCGCCGCACCCCCGGCCGCGGCCGGCTGGCCTCCGGGCGCGCGTCTCTGCCTCGGCATCGCCACCGACCCCGGCCGCCAGTTCCTCGCCGTGTCCAGGGACCTCCCGGTGGCCCTCTCCGTCCACACCGTGCCGCGCGGCCCGGTAGGCGAACTGCTGCTGCCCTTCACCTCGTTGGAGCGCCGTTACGTCCAGGAGGCCCCGGAGGACCGGCGGGCCCACCGGCTGGCCCAGCTGTGGACGCGTAAGGAGGCGGCCCTGCGGCTGACCGGCCGCGGCGGGCTGGCCCTCGCCGACGAGATCGACGCGCTGAGCGAGGCACGCGACGGCAAGGTCGTCATCCCGGCGTCCCCGGCCCACCCCGGCGGCATCGCCTACGTACGCGACCTCCCCACCGGCCCCCGCACAGTCGCCTCCGCGGCCACCCGCACCCCGGCCTCGGGCCTACGCGTTTGGCGTTGCCGCTGATTCCCACGTGCCTGGCTTTCCCGCCGTTCCGCTGCGCTTTGCGGTGCCGCGTACGTACCCGTCTCTCCCGCCGTCGGGGTTGCTCGCCGTTGCGCTTTGCGGCGCCGCGTACGTACTTGGCCGTCCCGCCGCAGGGCGTCTCGCCGTTGCGCCTGCGGCGGGCTGGGTGGGTGTCGGGTGCGGTGACGGACCTCCGGGGCCTGGTGTGTGGACTGCTGACGCTTTACGTCCACACACCAGGCCCCTCCGGCCCGTCCCCTCCCGTTGGGGGAAGGGAATGCGGTGCGTGGGGGCGGACGTTGAGGCATGCAAGGGGGCTTGGCTACCCCTACGGGATGGTCGAACAGAACCCGTAAGGGTCGCGAGGGCCCCCTGCGGGGCCACAACCAACCGGGCCGGGCGAGGCATTCCCAAGACCTGACGACACCAGGTGCGCGGGCAACGACGCGCGCCCCCACTCACCTTCACACTCCCCCAACGGGAGGGGACGGGCCGGAGGGGCCTTGTTCGTGGACGTAAAGCGTCAGCAGTCCACGAACAAGGCCCCGGAGGCCCGTCACCGCACCCACCACAACCTCGCCCGCCGCAGGCGCAACGGCGAACAAGCCCCGCGGCGGGGGAGACGGGTACGTGCGGTGGCGCCGCAAAGCGCAACGGCGAACAAGCCCCGCGGCGGGGGAGACGGGTACGTGCGGTGGCGCCGCAAAGCGCAACGGCGAGCGAGCCCCGCGGCGGGACGGCCAGCTACGTGCGGTGGCGCCGCAAAGCGCAACGGCGAGCAACCCCGACGGCGGGAGAGACGGGTACGTGGGAGGAATGCCAAGCGCGCAACGGCGAGCAACCCCGACGGCGGGAGAGACGGGTACGTGGGAGGAAAGCCAAGCGCGCAACGGCGAGCAACCCCGACGGCGGGAAAGCCAGGTACGTGGGAGGAAAGCCAAGCGCAGCGCTACGGCATGAGGACCGCGTGCGGGTCCGTGCGCTCGGTGCGGCCCGTGCCGGCGGTGAGTTCGCGCCAGGTTTCCAAGGCCAGGCGGAAGGCGCCGGCCTGTTCGTAGCCCTCGGCGGCCAGTTTGAAGTCGGCCTGGGCGGCCTCCTCGTGGTGGTCCGCGCGGTGGGCGCGGGCAAGGTGGAGCAGGCAGCGGGCCCGGTCGAGCGGTGACAGGTCACCGGCCGTGAGGTCGATCTCCGCGGCGTGGCCGGCGGCCGCCGGCCCGTCGTCGTGGCGCAGTGCCGCGGCGGTCTCCAGTACGGCGAGCCAGGTCCGGGACGAGGGGGTGCCGACCAGCGCGGTGGCCTGCCGGGCGCGGGTGAGCAGGGTGTCCGCCTCGTCCGCCGGGCCCGCCGCGAGCGCGAGCAGCGTACGGGCGCGGGCCAGCCGGAGGCGGAGCCGTACGCCGTCGGTCGTGGCGAGCAACTCCTCGGCCTCGGTGAGGAGTTCCAGGGCCTCGTCCGGGTGTCCGGCCAGATACTGCGCACCGGCCACCGCCCACAGGGCGCCGGCCCGCAGTTCGCCGGCCGGGAGCGGAGCGGCCTCGGCGCGCAGCTCCGTGCCGAGCTGCGCGGCGCGGCTCCACTCGCCGCTGTCGACGGACGCGGACAGCAGCGCCATCCGGGCCTGGGCCCGCTCCGGGCGGCCGGGTTCCAGGTCGGCGGTGACCCGTACGGCCTCCTCGGCGAAGCGGACGCCCTCGGGGAGGCGGCCCTCGGTGCGCAGCAGCTGGGCGAGTTCGATGGCGACCCGGGCGTGCAGCACCGGTGCGGTGCGGGTGAGCGGGTCGTCGAGCAGCCGGCGCAGTGCGGCCTCGTGGCGGGCCGGATCGTCCAGCCGCCCGAGGACGGTGGCCAGCTCCCAGTGGGCCTCCCAGCGCACCTCGTCCTGGTCGGTGCCGCCGGCCTGCTCCACCACGGCTTCCAGCTGGCGGCGCGCCGCCGCCCAGTCGCCGGCCAGCTGGCTGGCGCGGGCGGCCACCAACTGGCCGACCAGGCCGAGGCGCTGGGTCAGCCGGGCGCCGGGCTCCTCGGTGGTGCTCAGCGCCTCGACGGTCGTGCCGAGCCGTTCGGCGATCGACCGGGCGATCTTGGCGCTCGGGATCCGGCGGCCGTTCTCGACCAGCGAGACGTAACTGGGCGAGAGATCGCCCCCGGCGAGGTCCCCCTGGGACAGGCCCTGCGCGCGGCGGACCTCCCGCACTCGCTTCCCGAAAGCAGGCTGCTCAATCACCAAGGAATCGCTCGCAGTTGAGTTGGGTGGACGGACAGTGACGGTGTACGGACGGCGCCGGACGGTGGAACGTGATGACGGGGAGTCTACTCACCGGACGCCCGCGCGGGGGCCCCTGTGGACGACCTTCGTACCGCCGGGGAGTCATTTTTTGTCACTTACGGAGGTCGGCATTCCTCTTGCCCGTGCGACGGGTATTACGACAGTTCGGAGGCGTGTTCGGGCCCGCGGGGGAAGGGCTTCCGGGTCCGGGACGGGGATTGCGGACGGGAGGTGGCGAGGGATGCTTGTCACAGTGGGCAGTCGAGTGCAATGACTTTACTTGACAATAAATGACAATTGGCTGACGCTGACCCTCCATGGACTACGCCCCGAGGAGGGACATATGAGCTCCGCTCCCGCATGGCCGACCGTGGCCGCCGAGCCGGAGGACCGTGTCGACGGCCGACGCGCGGCGGCCGTGCACCGGGTCCGGGACTTTCTGGTGGACAACGCCGACACCGTGCACGCGCTGCTGTGCGAGATCTCCACCCACCGCGCCGCGCGCTACGAGATCGAGTCCACCGTCGCCACCCTCGACGGGGCCCTGGACGAGGTGGCCACCCACCGGCCCGGTCGCGTCCCCCGGCTGGCCGCCTTCATGCCGTCGAACGTCATCCTCTACTCCTACGCCCTCTACCTCCTGGTCCCCGCCCTCTACACCGAGCGGCTGGTCTTCCGCCCCTCCAGCCGCGTCAAGGACCAGATGTGCCGGCTGCACGCCCTGCTCGCCGAGCAGCACCGCCTGCCCATCACCCTCAGCACCGCCAGCCAGCGCGAGTTCCTCCAGGACCACGTCGGCCCGGCCGACGTCGTCGTCTTCACCGGCGCCTACGCCAACGCCGAGCAGATCCGCGCCCGGCTCTCCCCCGGGCAGCTCTTCCTCTTCCTCGGCTCCGGCGTCAACCCGTTCGTGGTCGCCCCCGGCGCCGACGTCGAACGGGCCGCCCGCGACGCGCTCGCCATCCGCGTGCTCAACACCGGCCAGGACTGCCTGGGCCCGGACCTCTTCAGCGTCCACGAGTCGCTGCTCGACCCGTTCGTGGACGCCCTGGTCGGCGAGTTGAAGGGGCTGCGCTACGGCCCGTACACCGACCCGGACGCCGACTTCGGGCCGATCTTCTACGAGAGCGCGCTGGAGGACGGCGCGCAGTTCCTCGCCCGCAACCGGGGCGGCATCGTGCACGGCGGACACGTCGACTTCCGGGGCCGCCGCCTCGACCCCACCGTCGTTGTCGGCGGCGAGGTGACCCCGCGCACCCACGTGCCGGAGTTCTTCGCCCCGATCTTCAACGTCGCCTCCTACCGCGACGAGGACGCGCTCGCCGCGACCCTCACCACGGGCACCTTCACCGAACGCGCCCTGGGCTCCAGCGTCTACGGTCACGCCCCCGCCCTCGTCGAGGCGCTGCGCCGCCGCACCACCGTCACCCTCGACACCACCCTGCTGTCGATCGACGACGGCAACGCGCCCTTCGGCGGCTACGGCCGGATGGCCAACTACATCTCCGACGGCCAGGAAGTGCGCGCCGAACCCGTCCTGGTCTCCAAGGCCGTCGCCGCCTACCGTCCGGGCGGTGACCGATGAGCCAGGACACCGCGGCCCACCCGTCCGCCTGGGCGGCGATCGCCGACCACCTGCACCACCTGGGCACCACCGCGGTCTTCGGGCTGCCCGGTGACGACATGGCGCCGCTCGGTGCGCTGGAACACTCCGACGTCCGGGTGGTGCTCTGCCGCGACCAGCGCAACGCCGTCTTCATGGCGACCGGTTACGCGCTCGCCGCCGGCCGCCCCGGGGTCTGCGTGATCGGCAAGGGCCCGGCGGTGACCAACGCGCTCACCGGCCTGCTGGAGGCGCGCTCCGCCGCCGTACCGCTGATCCTCATCGCCGACGGAACCCGGCTGGACCGGGTCGGCACCGGCGCCTTCCAGGAGCTGGACCAGCTGGCCGCGGTCCGCCCGTACGTGAAGTGGGCGGTCCGCGTCGACCACGCCGAGCGGCTGCCGGGAGCCCTGGAGAAGGCCGCCGCGCTCGCCGTCAACGGCACGCCCGGGCCGGTCTACGTCGAACTCGCCGAGCAGATCGCCGGCGAACCCGTCCCCCGTACCGGTGCCTGGCGCCCGGCCGAGCCCCAGCGGCCGGCCCCCGACCCCGCCGCGCTGGCCGCGACCGCGGCCCGGATCGCCGCGGCGGAACGGCCGTTGCTGCTGGTCGGCGGGGGTGCCCGGCACCGGAACGCGGACCGCCGGATCGAACGGTTCGCCGAGCGGCTGGGCGCCGGGATCTTCACCACCGCCTCCGGCCGCGGCACCGTCGCCGAGGACCACCCGCTGCACTGCGGCGTCAGCGGCCTCTACACCGTCGCGCCCGTGGACGCCCTGTGGCGCGAGGCGGACCTGGTCGTCGCACTGGGCAGCCGCCTGGAGGAGACGGCCACCTTCGGCTGGCCGGAGGGCGCGGACCAACTCCCCGTCGTCCAGGCCGTCCTGGGCGAGGAGAGCCTCGTCCTGGACCGCCCGGGGGCGTACGTCCTGGCGGACGTGGCGGCGACCGTCGACGGCTGGGCCGGGCTGCTCGACGGGCACCGGCCGGACGGGGCCTGGGCCGAGCGGGTCCGCTCCGTGCGGGCGGCGCTGGCGCAGCGGGCCGCGGACCGGGCCGAGGAGGCCGGGAAGCGGGCGCCGGACGGCACCGTCCCGGTCGCCCGGGTGCTGGCCGAGCTGGAGCGGGCCGTGCCCGCCGGCCGGGTCCTCGTCCAGGAGAACGGCCTGCAGGACATGTGGTCGTACTTCTTCCCGCACTACGCGCTCGGTGCCGGCGGAGGTTCCGTCGTCCCCAGCGAGCAGACGCCGCTGGGCTTCGGCGCGGCGGCCGCGGTGGGCGTACGGCTGGCCGAGCCGGCCGGGCGCCCCGTGGTCGCCGTGGTGGGCGACGGCGCCTTCCACCTCTTCCGCGCCGAACTGCCGACGGTCGCGGACGCCGGCGCGGCCGTGCTCTACGTCGTGCTGGACAACGGCGGCTACGGCTGGCTGCAGTCCAACCTCGACCGGGTCTCCGGCCCGGACTCCCGCTTCGCCTTCACCCGCCCCCGGCCCACCGGCACCGACGGCCTGACCAGCGCCTACGGCCTGGGCCACCGCCGGGTGACGGACCCCGACCGGCTGCCCGACGCGCTGGCCGCGGCCTGGCGCGAGGTCGCCGCCGGCACCACCTCCGTCGTCGAGGTGGCGGTCGCGCTGGCGGACACCCCGCCGGGGATGGCGGGCGCGGCGGGCGACTTCCCGGAGCGGGCGGAGGAGGAAGCCTAGCCACCGGCCGGAACCCGGCACCCGGTACGTATCCGGGGGCCGCGCTGCCATCGGCGGCGCGGCCCCCGCGCCGTATCCGGGCTCCGGCACGGGACGCCCGGGCTCTACGGGGCGGGCGTCCACGGCCGGGCAGCTACGGCTGGCGCGCACGGCCGGAAAGGCGTGCGTGGACCGGCCCCTCCTCCGGCCCGGGGGTAGCCGGGGCGGGGCCGGTCCACGTCTTCTTCGTACGGGGGGAGCCACGCCGAGGGCGTGACGGGGGATGCGCTCCCGTTCGTACGGATCGGTATCAGCTCGTGGTCTTGCGGCGGAACTTGGCGACGGCCAGCGGGGCGGTGAGCGCGGTCAGACCCACCGACCACACCACCGTCCAGAGCACCGGGCCGGCCACCGGCCCCTCGCCCAGGGCGAGGCCGCGGGCCGCGTCGGCCATGTGGGTCAGGGGGTTGACGCGGGTGAAGGCGGCCAGCCAGTCCGGCATCGTCGTGGGAGAGACGAAGATCGAGGAGGCGAACTGCAGCGGGGTCAGCACGATCACCGAGAGCCCCTGGATGGCCTGTGCGGTGCGCAGGGTCAGGCCGAGGAGCATGAAGATCCAGATCAGCGAGGTGCCGAAGAGGGTGGTCAGACCGATGGCCGCGGCCATACCGGGCCAGCGGCCGGAGAAGTCGAACCCGAGCAGGGCGGCGACGATCAGCAGGACCGTGATGGCGACCAGCATCCGGCCCGTCTCCACCACGACCTTGGCCAGGAGTATCGAGGAGCGGGCGATCGGCATCGTGCGGAAGCGGTCCATCACACCGCTGCGGAAGTCGTCGTTGACGCCGGTGCCGACGGCCATGGCGATGGTCATGCCGAGGATGACCATCAGGCCCGGCACCAGGAAGGCGGTGTACTGCGCGCGGCTGCCGCCGCGGCCGATCACCCCGCCGAAGACGGAGACGAACAGCAGCGTCAGCACGATCGGCATCAGCAGGGCGTCGGTCATCGACTCCGGGTTCTGCCGGATCTGGAGGAGGTTGCGGCGGACCAGCGCGCCGGTGTGCCGGGCCGTCGCGCGCAGCCCGATCCGGCCCTCGTCGGGGAGGGGGGCGGGCGCCTCGGGACGGGGCGCGGCCTGAAGGGTCGTCACGGCTGTTCCTCCGGTCAGGCCCGGCCGCGGCGTTCGTCCAGCCACTTCTGCCAGTACGAGCGGCGGTCGCTGCTGGGGTGCGCGACGATGATGTCGCCGAAGACGGCGGAGCCGGTCACGCGGACGCGCGGGGTGACGGACTCGGGGCCGGAGTGCGCCCGGGTCAGATCGCGGAGGTCGCCGAAGACCGCGCTGCAGTTCATCTCCACCCGGACGCCCTCGGGGAGCAGCAGATGCACATCGCCGACGAGCGCCTTGGCCTGGATGGTGAGCTCACCGGTCGGCGGTGCGGGGGAGGAGCACAGGTCGAGGGTGATGTCGCCGAGGACCGCGGTGGCCTCGATGCCGTGTTCCAGTGCGGGGCTGTGGTGGACGACGTCGCCGACGAGGGCACGGAAGGAGCGCTGTCCGGAGCCGGCGGTCGGGGGGGCCGTGACATGGGGCAGATCCTCGCCCACGGACGCCAACTCCTCACGCGTCCGGGCGAGATACGCCGCCTCGGAGCGCTCGGCGAGCTCTTCGAGGGTTAACCGCCCTTCCGCGGTGGCTTCCCTGAGCCGCTCGACCATGGCCTCCCGCTCGGCGTCCGACGCCAGCACCGAGCGCGCGGACGCGGAGGGGGCGGGGGAGGCGGATGCGGAGGACACATCCTTGGTCAGGTCGGGACGATGGGGCTGGGTCATGGAGGGTGCCTCCGCGGGGTCCGGCGGTGGTGGGGCGTGTGCGTGCTCATCGCACCACGTCGCGCGGGGCGCGGGCATCGCCGCGGGGTAGTACATCGAAAGGTTGACCCGCGGCCCCGGCCACACAGTTCGGCGTACGCGGCGCACCCGCGGCGGACGCGGACTTCCCCGGCTTTGCTGTACTCGGCGGCCGGTTTTCCGCTCCCGTAGTCACGCGGGAAATGATCTCGGTGACCCCCGGTGAAGAACGGTGAAGGAATCCGAATATCGGTCGACTTCTTCTTGACTACTTGGTAAAGTGCCCAGCACTCATTGTGACTCGGCGATTTGATCCGACCGGCCGGAGTCATCCACTGTTCGAAATCCGGAGGGCTTGTCGAATGCCTGAGCTGGCGGACACCGGGCGGCGAATCAAAGAGCTTCGGGTCAGCGCGGGAATGACACAGCACGACCTTGCCGGGTCCGAAATGTCGTCCAGCTACATCTCGCTGGTCGAGCGCGGGAAGCGCATTCCCAGTGGCCGGGCGCTCAAGATCCTCGCAGCCCGCCTCGGCGTCGGCGTGGACGAAATCTCCGGCAGCCCTCAGCCGGCCGAAAGCCCGGGCCTGGCCCGCCGGCTGGACCTGGTCGGACGATTGGTCGCGGCCCGCCGGCAATGGGAGGGCGGCGACGCCGAGGGAGCGCTCTCAGAATTCCGCGCACTGGCCTCGATGGAGCCCGCCGGCCGGCAGGACGACGTATTTACCGAGGCGCAGCTCGCCATTGCCGAAATACTGGGCTCGCTCGGCCGCGCCGACGAGGGCGCCGACGTCCTGCTGCGGATGCTGGACACCCTCGCCCCCGCGCCGTACGCCGAGGCCCGGCTGCGCGCCCTGATCGCCCTCGCCGACCTGCTGGAATCGGCCGGCCGGGTGCAGGACGGGCTGCGCTACGCCCTCACCGGCTACCTCGAATGCACCGACCGCCGGACCGCCCAGGGCCCCGGCGGCGGCCCGGCCACCGGCCCCGGCACCGGCTTCCACCTGCTGCTCGTCCTCGACGTGCTCACCCGCTGCGCCTACTGGAGCGGCTGCCCGGACTGGGCCCCCGAGCCCGACCACCCCCGCCCGCCGGCCGACGGCGTCCTTCCCGGGCCGCGCGCCATGATCGATCTGCACCGGGCACTCGCGCTGCGCGACCGCGGCGAGTGGGAGCGCGCCGCCGAGCTGCTGGGCGCCTGCGCGCGCCGGGTCACCCCGGCCGCCGGGTTCCCGCTGTGGGAGAAGGTCAACGGCCAGTACGCCCTGCTCTTGCTGCACCGCGGCGAGCCGGCGGCGGCGCGCAGCATCGTCGAACGCGGGCTGGTGGTCGCCTCGGTGGCGCAGGAGCCGGAATTCCCGCTCTGGCTCACCACCGCGGACGCGGTCTGCGCGGAGGCGTCCGGCGACCGGGACCGGTTGATCGCCCTGGGCGAGGAGCTGGCCGCGCTGCCCGAGACCGGACGCAGCCATGAGAAGGCCGCCGCGCTCGGGGAGATCGCGGCGGCGTGCGAGCGGGTGGGGGAGCGCGAGCGGGCGGCCGGGCACTACCGGCAGGCCGCCGACCTGTTCCGCCGCGCCCAGGCGTACCGGCATGCCGAGCGGGCCCGGGAGCGGCTCGTCCAGCTCGCCGAGGGCCCGGCCCGGCAGCCGCAAGAACAGCTCTGAGCCCCGGCCCTCCCGTAGCTCTCCCGGCAGTTCGCTCCGCATCCCTGAAGCGGCTCTGCGGCAGCGTTTCACGTCGCTCTGCGGCGGCTGTGACGTCGTTCCGGAGTGGCTCTGCGTCAGCTGTGACGTCGCTCCGCGGCGGCTGTGACGTCGTTCGGGAGGCGGCTATGACGTCGCTCCGACGAGCGCGTGAGCGGCCGGTCGAAGACGTCCGGTGCGCGCGGGAGCGGGCCCGTCGCGGGCACCCCGGTGAATGCGGAAGCAAACCCGGCAATCGCAGATGCGCGGCCGGCGGCCGGAAAAGCCCGGCGGACGGCCGCATCGGCACCATGCTTGGTTGAGCACAAAAGCAAAACCGCGGTCCGCATATACGTGGCTGGTGAACGGAATGTGCGGTGTGACCGGTTGCAGAAGTGGCCGGCGACCGCCGGGACGGAAAGACGCCGCGGCGGCGCTATGGGCCCTGGGGCGCTATGCCCTTATGTCGTTATTGCGGGTAATTGACGCATTCATTTATTAGCTTTCTTTCCCAATCCGAGCAGCGCGAACAGCGCCTCCGCGCCGCCCACGATCGCGAGGATGAGTCCCGCCTTGGACAGGGAGAAGATCGGCGTCTCGACTTCCTTTGTGGTCAGCCACAGGACCAGTCCGATGACCGCCAGAACAATGCCTACCGCAAAACCCTTCATCGGTTCCCTTGTCTCCTCGCCCGGTGATGGTCCCGGTGATGACGCCCCGGCCGGTCGGCGCGGGGCGGTGGTAGTCACCAGCGTCCCGTCGCGGCGCAGCCTCCGGATCGTCCGCAGGTAGGCACTTTCCGGGCCGCGGTCTGTCACTTTCTATGTACGCCGGGCCCTACCCGGGTGCCGTGGGGCGCGCGCCCCCGGATCCCGCCCACCGCGACCCTGCCCCCCTTCCCGCCCCCTCGAACCGGCGCCATAGTCAATTTTCCTGACTCCTTCTGTCATCGCCCTGAGAGCGTTTCCGCTGGTGCGGGGCTTGATGGTCCCGCTCGCCGGACGGTCCTGACTGACCGCACTCCGCGCAACCTGTTGACAAGCCGATGACTCAGCTGTCATGTTTCTGGTCATGAGGACGCCCCGAGCGTGACAACGGGGCAGAAAAACAGGAGGCGTTTCATGGAGTTACGCACGGATCGGCGGCGCGTCGTCGTCACCGGCTGCGGCGTGGTGTCCCCCGTGGGAAACACCACCGAAGACTTCTGGACCGCCCTCCTCGCCGGCCGCAGCGGCGTCACCGCGCTCACCCGCTTCGACACCTCCGGCCTTCCGGTCCGGATCGGCGGCGACCTCACCGGTTTCGACCCGGCCGGCTCCGGCTTCCTCACCCCGCAGGAGGTCCGGCGCACCGACCTCTTCACGCAGTACGCGGTGGTCGCCGCCGGCCAGGCGATGCGGGCCGCCGGCCTCGAACCCGGGGCCGACGTCGACCCGTACCGCTTCGCCGCGGTGATCGGCTCCGGCTACGGCGCCGCCCACGCCATCCAGCAGCAGTACGACGTGCTCAAGAACCAGGGCGCGCGGCGGGTCTCCCCGTACCACTCGGTCCTCACCGCCATCGACCACCCGGCCGGCCTGCTGTCCATCAAGTACGGCATCGGCGGCCCCAGTTGCGCGGTCTCCGCGGCCTGCGCGACCGGCGCGGTGGCCCTCGGCGAGGCGGCCGAACTGATCCGCCACGGCCGGGCCGACGTGGTCCTGGCCGGCGGCACGGACGACTCCCTGACCGCCGCCGACCTGGCCGGCACCGCCAACGCCCGGGCCCTGTCCCGCCGCAACGACGACCCCGAAGGCGCCAGCCGGCCCTTCGACCGGGACCGCGACGGCTTCGTGATGGCCGTCGGCGCCACCGTCCTGACCCTGGAGGAGGCCGGCCACGCGGAACGCCGCGGTGCGACGGTCCTCGCCGAGGTCGCCGGTTACGCCGCCACCACCGACGCCCACCACGCCACCGCCCCCGACCCGACCGGTGCCGGCGCGATCCGCGCGATGCGCGGGGCGCTCACCGACGCGGGCCTGACCCCCGCCGACGTCGGGCAGATCAGCGCCCACGGCACCGGCACCGTCCTCAACGACCGCATCGAAGCGGCCGCGCTGCGCGAAGTGCTCGGTCCCGACCAGCTGCGCCGCACGCCGGTCACCGCGGTCAAGAGCATGACCGGGCACATGCTCGGCGCCTCCGGGGCCGCCGAGGCCGCCGCCGCGGCGCTCTCGCTGCGGGACCGCACGATCCCGCCGATCCGCAACTGCGACCACCCCGAGGACGACGACCTCGACCTGGTCGTCAAGGGCCCCCGGGAGTGGGACGGCGAGGTGGTGCTGAGCAACTCGTTCGGCTTCGGCGGCCACAACGCCGTCCTCGTCCTGAAGCGCTACCGCCCATGACCCCGTACGCGCCCCGGGGCGCCGCACCCATGACGACCGCACCCGCTGACCCACGAGACCACTGAAGGAGGAGACGCACCATGCAGGGACGACTGGTGACCTTGGAATGGCCCGGCGACGACGACTGGGCCGCGATCGCCTCCTGGCTGCGCCCCGGCTCGCCGGCGGCCGTGCTCAGCGGTGACTGGGAGCTGCTGGGCGCCACCGAGGTCGAGCAGGCCAACCGCTCCGGCCGGGTCCACCACCTGGTGATCCGCACCAAGGACGGCACCCGCATCGGCACCGTCAGCTACCAGCGCTCGGGCCGGATCGGCGGCTGGACCGTCGGCGGCGCGATCGGCTCGCCCGACCTGTGGCGCCGCGGCTACGGCGCGGAGGCCGTCGTCCTGCTCGTCGACTACCTCTTCCACCAGCTCGACGCCCACCGCGTGCAGGTCACCACGGCCGGCTACAACAAGGGCATCATCCGCCTGATGACCAAGACCCCGTTCGTGGTCGAAGGCATCCTGCGGGACCACTGTTACCTCGACGGCCAGTACCACGACGCGATCGTGTGGGGCCTGCTGCGCGAGGAGCACTACGCCTCGCTCAAGCCCAGCGAGGACAACCGCGTCCTGGCCGTCGGGCTGGAGGACTTCGTGTCCGAGGACGACAAGGTGCAGGCCCGGGCGGTGCTCGCCGCGCACCTCGCCACGGCCGGCCGGACCGCGCTCACGCCCTACCTGGAACCGGACGCCGAAACCCTCGGCACCGTCGTACCGGCCGAGCGGGGTGCCGCATGAGAGACGGCGCCGAGAGCTTCGCCCTGGCCGACCGCACCTTCTTCGACTGGCCCGGCAACTGGGACCTGGAGGCCACCCGCTTCCCCGCCCCGCCGCTGCCCGACGGCTGGACCCGCGACGACAACGAGGCCTGGACCTTCTGCCGCCCGCCCCAGGACCGGCTCCCCGACCAGGGCTGGAAGATCCACGTCAGCGCGTCCCCCGACGACGCGCCCCGCACCATCGCCGACGTCGCCGGCTACTGCGCCCGGCACGGCATCGCCTTCAAGTACCTCAAGAGCGCCAACGTCCTGCGCGCCATGAGCCGCAAGTACGCCCAGCGCTCCTCCGCCGGCAAGCTGCTGACCGTCTACCCCGCGGACGACGCCGAACTGGCCCGCACCCTCGAAGGGCTGGACGCGCTGGTCGGCGGCCGCCCCGGCCCGTACGTCCTGACCGACCTGCGCTTCCGCCAGGGCCCGCTGTACGTCCGCTACGGCGGATTCCGCACCCGCTACGTGGAGGACGCCGACGGCGAGCTGGTCACGGCCTTCCGGCGCCCCGACGGGACGCTCGAACCGGACCGCCGCACCCCGGTCTTCCACACCCCCGACTGGGTCACCGTCCCCGACGTCCTGAAGGACTCGCTGGCCGCCCGGCAGGCCGTGGACGACTTCCCGTACCGGATCACCGGCGCGCTGCACTTCTCGCACGGCGGCGGCGTCTACCGCGCCGAACCGGCCGGCGAACACGCCCTCGGCGCCGGACAGCGCAGCGTCGTCCTCAAGGAGGGCCGGCCGTACTCGGGCACCGACGGCGTCGGCCGGGACGCGATCGCCCGGCTCGCCCACGAGCACCGGATCCTGACCCGGCTGGCCGGACTGCCCGGCATCCCCCGCACCTTCGGCACCTTCCAGGCCGGCGAGCACCTCTTCCTGGTCCTGGAGGACATCGAGGGGCAGGACTTCCAGACCTGGCTCGCCGGGATCTACCCGCTGACCGTCCCCGAACCCGACGAGGCGGCGGTGGCCGCCCACCGGGACCGCGCCCTGGCCCTCTTCGGCCGGATCGAGCGGCTGATCGCCTCGGTGCACGACCGCGGGATACGCATCGGCGACCTGCACCCGGGCAACTTCATCATCCAGCCCGGCGACGTCCCCGTCCTCCTGGACTTCGAGGTGGCCGACGCGATCGACCGGGCCACCCCCAGCAGCCTCGGCGCCCCCGGCTTCCACCGGGCCGACGCCACCGGCGCGGACGGCGACCACTACGCACTGGCCGCGATCGCCCTGTGGCTCTTCCTGCCGCTCGCCGCGCTCGGCGGACTGGCCCCCGACAAGGCGTCGGCCCTGCTCGACACCGCGGCCCGCCGCTTCGGCCTCCCCGGCCACCTGGTGTCCCGGCTCGCCCCCCAGCTCGCCCCCAACGACAACGCCACGTCGCCGCTGCGCAGCCTGCCGGAGACCTTCCCACCCGCCGACCTCCTGACCTCGATCGGCCGGGGCCTGCGCGACAGCGCCACCCCGCACCGCACCGACCGGCTCCACCCCGGCGACTTCGCCCAGTTCGCCGAGGGCGGCGCGGGCTTCGCACACGGCGCCGCCGGCGTCCTGTGGGCCCGCCACACCGCCCTCGGGGAACGCGACGAGGAGGGCGCGGCCTGGCTGCGCGCCGCCGTCGACCGGGTCCCCGCCGAACGCACCGGCTTCTACGACGGCCTGCACGGAATCGCCTACGTACTGCGGCAGTTGGGCGACCACGAAGGAGCCCTCAAGGCCCTCGACCGGGCCGCCGACCGGCTCGCCGTACGCCACTGCCCCAGCCTCTACCGCGGCCTGTCCGGCGTCGGCCTGAACCTCCTGCACTTCGCCGACGCGCTGGACGACGACGCCCTGCGGCAGCAGGCCCTCGGCCTCGCCGACCGCGTCACCGCGCGGCTCGCCACGGCCCGCACCGAACCCGTCGAGCGCAAGCGCCGGCGCGGTTCCACCCACGCCGCCGGCCTGATGTACGGCTGGTCGGGCCCCGCGCTCTTCCTGCTCCGCGCCCACCGGGCGACCGGCGATGCCGCCCTGCTCGACGAGGCGGTCCGCGCGGTCCACCGCGACCTCGACCGCTGCGGCCCCGGACCGCAGGACACCCTCCAGGTCGACGAGGGATTCCGCCTGCTGCCCTACCTCGACAACGGCAGCGCGGGCATCGCCCTCGTGGCGGCCGAACTCCTCCGCCACCGCGACGACGCCCGACTCCGCGAGGCACTCCCGGGTCTGCTCCGGGCCTGCTCCTCCGACTTCGTCATCGAGTCGGGCCTGTGGGGCGGCCGCGCCGGTCTCATCGGCACCCTCGCCACCCTCCGCGCGCAGGCCCCCTGGCCACCGGAGACCGCCGAGCGGTATCTGAGCCGCCATCTGACCAATCTCCACCAGCACGCCATGACGCTGAACGGCGCAACGGTCTTCCCCTGTGACGGCCGGGCCCGGATCTCCATGGACGTGGCCACCGGCGGGGCCGGCGTACTGCTGGCACTGTCCGCCGCCGAACGGGGCACACCACTGCTCCCGTTCCTCCCTGACCCGCGGTCCGCCGCGGCCGGTTCACCGGCCGTCCCGGAGCGCGCCCGTGGTGCCCACGGTGCCACGACCCCCACCGTCCCGACCGGGCCGGCGGGCACTGCGGACAACGGAAGGGAGGTGTCGTAAATGACCATCATGGACCTTCAGGGCCTGGAGGTGCCGGGCGAGCGTGACGCCCAGGCGCTCGGCTCCACCATCAGCGGCGGCTGCTGAATGACGCCGACGGGCCGTGCACCGTCATTGCACGGCCCGTCGGGTCCAGGTGTCCCGCAACGGCACCTGACACATCAGTAGCGCTGTCCACCACTCCTGCTCACCCCCCGGAGGGAGGTTCACATGTCGGTCATGGATCTTCAGGGTCTGGAGGTGCCGGGCGAGCGTGACGCCCAGGCGCTCGGCTCCACCGTCAGCGGCGGCTGCTGACACCGAGTTCGGTGTCGTCCTACGCACTGTACGCATCCGAAACGGACAACGGAAGGGAGGGGTTCGAGATGACTGTCATGGATCTTCAGGGTCTGGAGGTGCCGGGCGAGCGTGACGCCCAGGCGCTCGGTTCCACCATCAGCGGAGGCTGCTGATCCGATACCCGGTGGTCCCGTGCTCCCGGCACGGGGCCACCGGGTGTCCCTTTTTCCACGAAGCCCAACTCCTCGGGGGGAGCGCCGAGTTGAACGACCACACCGGGCCGGCGGCCCGCTCCCTCTGCATCATCGGCTGCGGCCCCCGCGGCACCTCCCTCGTCGAGCGGATCCTCGCCAACGTCCCCGCCCTGTACGGCGACCGGCCCCTGGACCTGCACCTCGTCGACCCGTACCCGCCGGGCGCCGGGCGCACCTGGCGCACCGACCAGCCCGGCCTGCTGTGGATGAACTCCGCCGCCGAGCACGTCACCCTCTACCCCGACGCGAGCGTCTCCTGCGCCGGCCCGCCGCGCCCCGGCCCCACCACCGCCGACTGGCTGACCGGCCCGCTGCACGACGGCGGTTACGCCGCCCGCCGCGACCAGGGCCGCTACCTGCGCCACTTCTTCGAGACGGTGACGGCCGGGCGACCGCCCTCGGTCCGCCTGTACGTCCACCGGGCGCGGGCGATCGACCTGCGCCGGACGCCCGCGGGCGGTGCGGCACCGGGCACCCGCCAGCACGTGGTCCTCGACTCCGCCGAACCCCCCTTCCTCGCCGACCGGGTGGTCCTCGCGCAAGGGCACCCGGACGTGCGTACCGAGCCCGCACCGCCCGGCCTGACCCGCATCGGGCCGGGCCCCGCCGACCCCGCCGCCCTGGAGGCGATCCCGCCCGGTGCGCCGGTCGTCGTCCGCGGCCTCGGCCTGGTCTTCATCGACTGCCTGGCCCTGCTGACGGAGGGCCGCGGCGGCCGCTTCGACCGCACGCCGGACGGCCGGCTCCGCTACCTGCCCTCCGGCCGCGAGCCCCGCCTGTACGCGGGCTCCCGCCGCGGTGTCCCCCTCCCCCCGAAGCCGGCCCGCACCGCCGCACCGTCCCGTCCCACCACGCCGCGCTTCGCCACCGCCGACGCCTGCCGCGCCCGGCTGTCCCGCCCCGGCGCCACCTTCGGCCGCGACGTCTGGCCGCTGGTCCTGGCCGAGCTGGGCTGGTGCCACTACCGCGCGCTGTTCGCCGGCCGGCCCGACCGCACGCGTATGACGTGGGACGACTTCGACGCCCAGTACGCGCTCCTCCTCACCGACGCCGACCGCCTCGCCAAGCTCGCCCGCGAGGCCGTTCCGGACCCCGCCGACCGCCTCGACCTCGACCGCCTGTCCGCCCCGCTCGCCGGCCGCCGCTTCCCCGACACCGACGGCCTCCAGCGCTGGCTGCACGCGCACCTCGCCGAGACCCACCACCACCGCACCGGCCCGGCCCGGGCCGTCACCACCGCCCTGGTGGACGCCCTCCGGTGCACCGGCGCGGTCATCGAGGACCTGTGGCGCTCCGGCGACCTGGCCGGTGACCAGCTGACGGACGCGCTCACCCGTTTCGCCCTCGGCACGTATCTGAGCTCCGGCCCCCCGCCCCTGCGCGCCGAGCAACTGCTCGCCCTGGCCGAGGCGGGGGTGGTGGTGTTCGTGGGCCCGGAGATGCGGGTGGAGACCACGACGTCGGCCACGGACGGCACCGTCCCGGTCTTCCGCGCCACCAGCCCCGCCGTGCCCGGCGCCGCCCACGAGGCCGCCGTCCTCCTCGACGCCCGGTTGTCGGCCCCCGCCCCCGACCGCCTCGCGGACCCCCTGCTCCGCGCCCTCCTCTCCCGCGGCGAACTCACCGAGGCGCGCGCGGCGGACGGCACCCCGACCGGCGAACTGCGCCTGTCCGGCCCCGACCTGCACCCGGTCGACGCCCACGGCACCACCCACCACGACCGCGTCATCGTCGGCCCGGCCCAGTTCCCCCGGCCGGGGACGGACGCGATCTTCTTCCGGCAGAACGATGCGATTGCGCGGCGCTTGCTGGCCGACGATTGACGTCCGTACGTACTCGGCTGCAGCGCCGTGGGGGTTGCTCGCCGTGTCGCCTGGCGGCGGGCGTTTGTGTGTCGGGTGCGGTGACAGCCCTCCAGACTTCGTCCTCCGGTCTGTCCCCTCCCGTGAGGGGGTGGGAAGGGGCCGGTGGGGGGGGCACGTAATCCGTTTACTGCGCGTGTATGGGGTGGGCGCCGGCCGGCCATTGGGGGTCGGGGAAGGCGGCGTCGTCGTCGGTGTCGGAGTCGGTGTCGGGCATGAGGCTGGTGAGCATCTGCTGGGCGGCCTTCGCGTTCTCGGTGGCGCGGGGCAGCATGACGCTCTCGTAGGTGTCCAGGGCCTGGTCGAGGGTGGGGTGGTCGATGACGGCCCGGGCGAGTTCGGCGCCGTCGAGCAGGGCGAGGTTGGCGCCGACGCCGACGGGCGGCATCAGGTGGGCGGCGTCGCCGAGCAGGGTGACGCCGGGAACGCGCTGCCAGGTGTGCGGAACGGGGAGGACGAACATCGGGCGGTTGAGGAAAGCGCCCTCGTTGTCGCGCAGGATGTCCAGCAACTCCTCGTTCCAGCCCTCGTACTGGGCGAGGAGGCGGGTGCGTACGGCGTCGGCGTCGCCGAGGTCGAGGCCGGCGTGCCAGTCCTGGGGGCCGCGGAAGACGGCGTAGCCGCGGACGTGCCCGTTGCTGTTGCGCTGCAGCACCAGGCTGCGGCGGCCCGCCTTGGCCGACATGGTGCCGGCACCGACCAGGCGGGCGATGCCGGGGTGCCGGTGGTCGACGTCGTCGAAGTGGATTTCCACCATCGTGATGCCGGCGTAGGAGGGTTGGGCGTCGGAGAGTGCGGGGCGTACGCGGGACCAGGCGCCGTCGGCGCCGATGACCAGGTCGACGTCCTGGGTGGTGTGGTCGTGGTGGTGCAGGCGGACAGTGCCGTCGGGCAGCGGGGTGACGGCGCTGACGCAGTGGCCCCAGCGGACCGTGCCGGGGGCGAGGGAGTCCAACAGGAGGGCGCGCAGTTGGCCGCGGTCGATCTCGGGCTTGCTCAGATCACCCTCGCCGGCCCGGTCGTGACGTATCAGGACCGCGTGACGGTCGTACAGGCGCCACTGCTGACCCTCGGGCCGGGACAGCGCGAGGAACCGCTCGAAGAGGCCGGCCGCGCGCAGGGCGACCTGGCCGGTCTCTTCGTGGATGTCGAGGGTGCCGCCCTGTGAGCGGGAGCGGGGGTCAGTCTCGCGCTCGAACACCGTGACCGGCACGCCGTGTTGCTGCAGGACACGCGCGCAGACGAGGCCACCGGGACCGGCGCCGATGATCGCGATGCGAGGGGTGGTGGACATGAGGATCAGGCTCCGCTTCAAGGGTCGAGAGAGCGCGGGTCAGCGCGGCAGCCCCGGGTGGGACTCCCTCAATCACAGAAGCACAGCAGCTCCAAAAGTACAACTGATTCGACTTTCCACCCGATCGCCTTTGCGATCGAATCACCTCGTCTGAGGTAGGGTGAGCGCATGGCCGAGACGACGACAGGGCGCCGCGAGCGCAAGAAGGCCCGGACCAGGCAGGCCCTGGCGGATGCCGCCATGCGGCTGTTCACGGAGCGCGGCTTCGACAACGTCGGCGTCCGCGAGGTGGCCGAGGCGGCCGACGTCTCGCTGAGCACGCTCTTCAAGCACTTCCCCAGCAAGGAAGCCCTCGTCTTCGACCTGGATGCGGACGTCGAGAGCGCCCTGGTCGCCGCCGTCCGCGACCGGGCCCCGGGCCAACCCGTCCTGCACGCCCTGCGTGACCACCTGGTGCAGACCCGTACGGCGCTGCGGGCCGACGACCCCGTCTTCGTCCTCGTCGAATCCACCCCGGCATTGCGGGATGCCGCCCGCCGCATGTGGTCCCGCCACGAAAAGGCCCTGGCCGCCACGCTCGCCGACGCCACCGGGCTCCCCCCGGACGACCTCGCCATCACCGGCCTGGCCCGCTTCGCCCTCGAAATCCCCAGCCTCGCCCGCACCAGCCCCGACCCGGCCCAGGCCGTACGCGACCTGTTCGCCCTACTGGAACAGGGCTGGTCCGCCACCCCGCTGGCCCGCGAGGGAGATCGCGGCGGGGAGCGGAACGGGTAACCCCGGGCAGAGTTACCGGAATTACCGGAATTACCGGAATTACGGCTGACTGCTGACGATCCCCGCGATCGCGCGGAACGCCGCGTCCCACGGGTAGGGGCGTCGTTGGCCCGGCTGATTCGGTTCGAACCCGCCGGGCCCGTACAGCACCGTCACACCAGCTCCCCGCAGTGTCGCCACGGACCGGTCGAACTGCGGGTGCTGGACGTACGCCGCGTTCACGCACGGCATGGCCACCGTCGGGATCCGTTTGCCGATGCCCTCGGCCACCACCCCGACGACGAAGTGGCCGGTAAGCCCGAGCGCCCACTGATTCACTGAGTTGAACGTGGCCGGGGCGAAGAGGATGACGTCGGCCGGCGGCCATACGTCAGGCTCACCGGGGTTCTTGTACGTGGACCGTACGGGCCGGCCCGTCAGCTCCTCCAGCGCGGCACGGCCGTCGGCGAGCCAGCGGGCCGCAGTCGGCGTCAGTCCCACGCACACGTCGTATCCCTCGGCGAGAGCGCGTCGCACCATGGCGGGAAACTCATGGACGGGTGGTGCTGCGGAGCCGAACAGGTACAGGACCGGGCGCTTCATGCGGGCCATCCCAGCACACGCAATCGCTCTCTGGGGCCTCGCCGTTCGTGCACGGAGAGCTTTTCACCAGTCGCCCTGGCCGTCGACCGTGTATCTGCCCACGGGCCCCGTCTCGGCCGTACGCTGGCTGGAACGGCTTCGCCATCTAAGGGGCAACGCATGGATCTGCCAGAGGAGTTCAGTACCGGCGAGCGGATCAGGGTTTTGCGGGAGTCACGTGGCATGACGCGTGCCACCCTCGCTCACCTCTGTGGGCGTGGCCCCGACTGGCTGAAGAAGATCGAGACCGGAGAGCGTGAACTGCGCTCCCACACGCTCCTGTTGAGGCTTGGTGCGGCCCTTCAGATTTCGGATCTGTCTGTTCTCACCGGGGACAGTGCGGGCCCGGCCCAGCTCGTACCCCTCGGGAGGCTGAACCATCCGGCCATGCCGGAGATCTGGACGGCGGTCATGAACCGGTCCCTGACCGCTGCGGCCACGGGGCCGCTGGAGCCGGCGCTGCTTCAGGGCCGCGTCGACCAGACGTGGCGCCTGTGGCACACCTCCGCACGCAACCGCACCGAGGTGGGGGCTCTGATCCCCGGGCTCATCCGCGACGGCGAGGCGGCCGTGCGGGCGCTCGACGGTGAGCAGCGTCGTGCCGCACTGGTGGCCCTCTCCGACACCTATCGGCTCACGGGACAGGCGACCGCCTACGTTGCGCCCGCCGAACTGGCGTGGGTCGTAGCCGACCGTGCCCTGTCGGCGGCGCAGGACGCCGACCAGCCGGCTGCCATCGCCGCTGCCGCGTGGAACATGGGCAACATCCTGAGGGAGACGTCGTACCCCGAGGAGGCATTGCGCATCGTCACCGAAGCTGCCGACCTCATCCGTCCCCACCTTGACAGCGCCCCGGACGACTGGCGGGGCGTCTATGGCGCGCTGCAACTGCACGCGGCCGTCACCGTGGCGCGAGAGGGCCGCGAGGGCGATGCTTGGCGTTACTGGGACAAGGCCGATCAAGTGGCAAAGTCCTTGCCCGCTTCGTACGTCCACCCGTCGACCGTGTTCGGGCGCGCCAACGTTGACTTCCACGCCGTCAGCGTCGCGACTGATCTGCGTAAGGCACAGAAGGCCCTCGGACTCGCCGACGACCTCGACCCGGACGTGATGCCCTCGCGGGAGCGGCGCGCGCGACTCTGGGTGGAGGTCGCCCGGGGGCACCTCCAGCGTGGCGACCGGACCGCCGCCCTGCACGTGATGCAAATGGCGCACGAGATCGGCGCCGAGACCGTCACCTACACCCCGTCCGCCCGTGTCGTGGCCGCCGACTTGTGGCGCTCCGCACCCCGGGCGATGCGCAAGGACGCCGGCCGACTGGCCGAGGCCGTCGGGGTCTCCATGGCCTGACCAGGGGGACAAGCAGGGACAGGGGGACAGTCTGTCCCCCTTCTTTGCTGTTTGGGCCCCTACGGTGACGCACCTGCCTCCGCGTTGACCGAACGGGGTGACCCATGTATCCGCGCGCCCGATTGCACGCGTCCACGCTGCATGCATCGACCCGCCGGGACGAACCGCCGGCCATCGACAGCGTCACCGGAGAGATCCGCGTGCCGCTGGCCCTGTACACCGTCGATGCGCACTGCGGCACTGTCGACCTCGTCCTGTCGCGCGCGGACGGCGAATCCCTCCTTGCCTCACTTGTGGAAGCCCTCGGCGTTCGGGGCGTGCTTCCGGGGCATGTCCACCAACCACTGGAAGGTTGAAGACATGACAAAGCCTGTCGCCAGGATCGTCGACTCGCTGCTGCGACTCTTACTGCCGGCGCGGGGACGGCATCGGTCCGTCGGCCCTTCGGACCTGTCGAGGCGTGCGGAAGCACCGGCATCCATGCCGACCCGCGCGCCCGGTGGCTGGTCGGGGCTGCTGCGGGGTGAGGATGCGGAGCTGATCCGGCCGTACGCCCTCACTCCGGGAGAGCGGAGGGAACGACGGTCGGAGTACCGGCGGCGGGCGTCGTGGCCCGGGGGGCACGCGGACGCGGCCGGCGAGTGCTGCTCTCGCGGTCTGGAGGTGGTGGCCTGATGGGCCCCATGGAGACCGCGCGTCTTCTGCCGTGGGTCAGCCCGGACGGCAAACCGTGCTTCCTGGCTGGAGAGGGGACAGGATTCGTGTCCCGTCTCGCCGACGACATGGAGACCGCGCAGCTTGACTCCGCCGCCGAACTCACCGATGAAGCGAGCCGCATCCTTGCCGCCCGCGCGTGGACGCCGGGAGAGATCCACCTGTTGGCCGTCGAATTGACCGCGACTCTCACGGATGTGCGACGGGTTGCGGTGAGTAGGGGCGCACGCCTGGCTGTGCTGGAACATCGCGAACTCGACGCCGATGACGCTTCGGACGACGACGGTGGTGGGCCGCGGCTTCCGGCAGAGGCGTTCGGCTGATCCGGTCGCTGGCCAGCCGGTTCGAGGCCCCCGGCCCCCACCGGCCTGGTTCCCACCCGCCAACGGGAGGGGACAGTACGCGGGCCGGAGGCCAGAGGCCGGACGCCGCAAGCTAAATGCCCTGTTGTTGGGCGAGGATCGCCGCCTGCACCCTGCTGCGGAGGTTCAGTTTCGACAGGATGCGGCTGGTGTGGGTCTTCACCGTGCCCTCGGCGAGGTTGAGGGATGCGGCGATGGCGCTGTTGGGGAGGCCGCGGGCGATGCAGGCGAGGACCTCGCGTTCGCGTTTGGTGAGGGTGTCGAGGGCCTGGGCGGTGCCGTGCGGCAGGGAGGGGCGGGCCGACGGGGGGCGGTGGGTGAATTCGGTGATCAGGCGGCGGGCGATGGCCGGGGTGAGGAAGCCCTCGCCGTGGGCGACCTCGCGTACGGCGCCGACCAGCACGGTCGGTTCGGCGTTCTTGAGGATGAAGCCGCCGGCGCCCGCGCGCAGGGCGCCGAAGATGTACTCGTCGATGTCGAAGGTGGTCAGGACGAGGACCTCGGCGAGTTGCCGTTCGACGATCCGGCGGGTGGCGGCGACGCCGTTGAGCAGGGGCATCTGGATGTCCATGAGCACGACGTCGGGGCGGAGCTCGGCGGCCATGCGGACCGCCGCCTCGCCGTCCCCGGCCTCGCCGACGACGGTGATGCCGGGGTCGGTCTGCAGGACGAGGACGAGGCCGGACCGGACGGCGGCCTGGTCGTCGGCCACCAGGACCCGGATCTGCGACGGCCGCTCGGACGCTCCCCGGAGTTCCTCCGCTGCCACCAAGTCCTCCATTAAATCCTCCACTGTCGGTCCACCTCTCGTCCTCGGCTCTCGCGTGATCGCCCCCGTTGCGGTTGGTTACGTGTTCTGGGTCAGCGGGAGCACCGCGCGTACCCGCCAGCGTCCCGGGGCGGTGCGGTCGGGTCCCGCGTCGAAGATGCCGCCGACCAGGGCGGCCCGCTCGGACATGCCGGTGAGCCCGGCGCCCGCGCCGTTCGTCAGCGGGGCCACCGGGCGCTGCCGGGTGCGTCCGTCGGGCTGGGCGCCGGGCTGGGCCAGTGGGCTGTCGACGGAGATGGTGAGCTGCTCGGCGCCGGCCACGCAGCGGATCCGCACCCGGCCCGACGAGGCGTGCTTGAGCACGTTGGTCAGTGCCTCCTGGACGATGCGGTACGCGGTCACCTCGATCACCGACGAGACCTCGGGGAAGGTCTCGGGGAAGTCGGTGTGGAGGGTCAGCGCGGCGGCGTCGGCGGCGGGGCGGGCCTGTTCGACCAGTGCGCCCAGCGCGTTGAGCTGCGGCCGGTCCCAGTCGTCGTCGACGCCCCGGTCGGAGCGGAGCAGCACCACCATCCGGCGCATTTCGGCCAGCCCCTGCACGCTGTTCTCACGGATGACGGCGAGGGCGCGGAGGACCGGGTCGTCCTCGGTGCTGTCGGCGGGCCTGGCGGTGACGGTGGGGCCGGTGGTGGTGGACCCGGCCGCCCTTACGGACCCGGCAGCCCCTGCGGTCCCGACCGCCCCTGCCGTCCCGACTTCGGCGTTCTCCGTCCGCCGGGCCTCGGTCAGGGAGAGCACCGCGCTGGAGTGGATGGCGATCGCGCTGAGGTGGTTGGCCACCAGGTCGTGCAGCTCGCGGGCCATCCGGGTGCGTTCGGTCTGCAGGACGGTCTTGCGGTCCAGTTCCGCGAGCCGGTTGATCTGGGCGGCGCGCTCCCGCTCGGCGTCGGCGCGCTCCTTGTGGTTGCGTATCAGGATGCCGGTCCAGACGGGGGAGATGAGCAGCATCGCGACGACCACGCCGGTGGTCACGCCCTCCGAACGGTCGCTGAGCGCGATCAGGGTGATGGTGGTGGCGACGGTGACCGCGACCGTCCCGAACTGCAGCAGCCGGCACAGCCAGGGCGCGCCGTACAGCGCCGCGGCGTAGAGCAGGTCGGTGTAGACCAGGACCGGGCCGAGGCCGCCGCTCGACGTCATCTCCACGAGGACGGTGAGGGTGCCGACCGAGACCGCGGCCGTCGGCAGGGTGCTGCGGAAGGCGCTCGCGGTGCACAGCACCACCACCGGCAGGACGGCCTGCCAGACGGGGATGTCGCCCATGACCCGGGACCCGCCCAGGACGTAGAGGATCAGACACGCGGCGAAGAAGCCCACGGCCAGCCTGAGGTCACGGAGCGGCAGGGGAGGGCGGCGCGCGTTCGTACCTCTGAAAAGACGTAACCACACACGAGGACAGTACTTCCGGGCGTTGCCCGTTCTCTTGGCCCTGGCGCCCGAATTTGGGTCGGTCTCCCGTACATCGAAGTATGTAGCCGGACATCAGCAGGAGGGATGACTCGAAGGATCCGGAGGATCTGCAAACCTTGGGCTGTCTGTATCGATCGATGTAGGTGGAATAGGGGGAGACTCCAGCTGTTTGACCGGCTGCCACTCACCCGGGGCAGTCTTGGCACCGCTCACCAGTGGAGGACGGAAAGTACGTGGAAACGAACGCCGCTCTTCTCGAACTCTGTCCGGGACACCTTGACCAGGATGTCCCCGGCCGCCCGCACCACCCCGCCCGGCCCCGCCTGGCGCCCCTCGCCCCCGTCCCCATATTCATCGTCCCGATCGGCGAGGACGGCCCCTCCCCGTCGTCCCCGTCCTCCGTGCGCCCCTCCACCTCCCTGTCGTACCTGCCGTCTTCCTCCTCCGCCGGCTCGCCCGCCGCCCTCCGCGGCTCGGGCAGCGCGCTCTCCCCGGACAGCTGCCTGGGGCTCAACGGCCATTCCGCGGCCACCCTCGACGACGCCTCCCGCCGCTGGCTGCTGGCCGGGCTCCCGGCCCGGGTGAGCACCGCCATGGCCGAGGCCACCTACTGGGAGCTGTACGGAACCCGCGGCCTGCTGGTCGTGGCCTGCGGGGAGGACGCCCGGCAGATGGGCTTCTCGGTGGAGTCGGTACGGCGCGGGAGTCCGCCGCCGCACACCCCGTACGAGGTGCTGACCGCCCGGGAACTGCGCGCCGCGGACCGTTTCCCGGAGGCCGAGCGGGAGCGGATGATCACCCGCTTCTGGGTCCGCAAGGACGCCGCCATGCAGGCGGCCGGCGGGGGGCTGTCCATCGCTCCGGAGCGCATCGAGGCGGGCTTCCCGGCCGATCACGGCACGGTCACCGTGCCCGGCCCCTATGGCGGTGACGTTCCGGTTTCGGTGCGGAACTTCACCTTCTCGCCCTCCTACGAGTTCGCGGTGGCCACCCCGGAACCGCTCCCGCTCGCCCCTTCCTTCGCCTATTCGGTCAGCTGAATGCCCGTTCCCACATCCGGGCCGAATCCGGCCGGTGTGGAATTCCGCCACTGGCCGGAATTCGGGCCATAACGCGGGCGGGCGCGGGCGACGGCATCGGTAAGGGACCGCTACGGCACCGCTACCGGACGGGCAAAGGACCACCCGGGTGAAACTCGCGCATGTCGCACCCGCCGGACATGCCGAAAACCATATTGCCGGGTTACTTGGTGCGTGCCCACCGGTCGTGGCGAGTACCGCGTCACGGCGCAGCCGGAGCACAGCGGAGGAATCCCGTGATGCCGTCGCCCCTCGCCAAGCGGTCCGCCCATACGGTCCTGTCCGTGCTGCTCGCCGTGCTCGCCGTCGTCGGCCTCGCCGTCCAGCGGGCCGCCGCGGCCGTGCCGTCCGGGTCGCCGGTGCCCGACTGGGAGCGGATCGCCGAGTGCGAGAGCAACGGCCGCTGGCACGTCAACACCGGCAACGGCTACCACGGCGGCCTGCAGATCGACCCCGCCACCTGGCGCGCCTACGGCGGCCGGCGCTACGCCCCGCGGGCCGACCTGGCCACCCGCTCCGAGCAGATCGCCGTCGGCCGGCGCATCGCCCGCGACCGGGGCCTCTCCGCCTGGCCGCGCTGCGCCTACACCCAGCAGTCCCCCCGGGCCACCTCCTCGGGCCAGCAGGCGCCCCCGGCCTCCGCGCCGGACCAGGAGACCGTGCGGAGCTCCACCCCGCCGCAGCAGGCCCCGCAGGCCCCGCAGACGGCGGCCCCGGACCAGCGCGTGCCTGACGACACCGGGCAGGAGGCGCAGCAGACCCCGTCGGCCCGGCCCCACGCGTCCGTCCGTGCCGCGGCGTACGACCACCCGAACCGCGCGACCTACGTCGTCCGCAGCGGCGACTGCCTCTCCGTCATCGCCGAGCGGTACCACGTCCCCGGTGGCACCCAGGCCCTCTACGAGCTCAACAAGCACAAGCTCCCGCACGGTCCGGACCACATCCACCCGGGCCAGCGGCTGCGCCTTCGGGCGTAGCCGCCCGGGGCGCGGAGTGCCGGCAGGACGAGGGCCGTCACGGTGAATCCAGTGGTCGGAGAGGGTGAATGCGGGGGACGGGCCGTTGCTCAGGCTTGGTGCAGGCGGGCCCGCCCGGTAGCAAGACCGCGGGTTCATCCACCGCGAAGTGCAGGAGCGCACAGTGAAGAAGAGAACGCGTGTCAGCATCGTGATCGCAGGAGCGTGCGGCATGCTCCTGGCCGCCGGCGGGGTCAGCCCCGCCATGGCCTGGGACGGCGGGTACGGGGGGTTCGGAACGGGCGGCAACGTGATCGACAGCGACGTCTGGGCCTCCTTCCACTCCATCATCCGCTGCTCGCCGCGGGCCAAGATCTGCGTCAACGGACCGGTCAACTCCGGTAATACGAAGAACTCGCAGAACGTCCACATGTCCGGCAACAACAGCGACAGCGGCAGCCCGACCAACAGCAACGGCAACACCAACGTCGACAGCGGCGGCACGACGGGTGCCGAGAACCACACCGGCAACGACATCCAGCACAACGGTCCCGGATCGACCAAGATCTGACGGCCAACTGCGGCGGCCCCGCTTCCCGGTACGTACCGGGAAGCGGGGCCGCTGTGTGAGGTGCGGACGGGTCAGGGGTGCAGCTTGAGGATCTTCTGGATGGTGTTGCCGCTGCCCTGCGAGGCGCCGGAGACCGAGTCGGCGCTGTTGGTCGAGCCGTTGGTGTTCGCGAAGTTGCCGCTGTTGTTCGGGTTGCCGTGGTTGATGAAGTTGCCGCTGTGCAGGCTGTTGCCGCTCTTGACCGGCCCGTTGATGCAGGGCTGCGGCGAGGGCGAGTTGACCCGGGGGGACTTGTAGTGGAAATCGGCGAGGCGGTTGTTGCACACCACCCCCGAAACCATGCCGGTGATGGTGCCGAGATCGGCCCCGACCGCCGCCGACAGCAGTGATTCACCCGGAATGGTCACGGCCTGAGCGGTGTTGGTGCTGAGCAGCACCAGTCCGCACGCCCCGATGACGGTGCCCGCCTGCGCAAGTCTTCTCACGATGCTCCCTCGCCTGTTCATCGTTCCGATGCCAGACGTATCGTGCTGCGCCCGCCGGTCCGCATCCCCCTTCAACCCGCAGGAGGTAAAACGCTCGTCGGCCAGAATCAGCCGGGTGGCCCAACAACTCGGGCCGGTGTGCCGCCGTTGAGGACGGGCCTTCCCCGGGACCTCGCCCGCGAACGCCCCGCGGCCCGCCCCCGGAATCGGGCCGGCGCGACCCCGGGGACGGCCCGCCGCCGCGCCCCGGCTCAGAGCACCAGCCGCTCCGGCATCGGCTGCTTGACCCCGTCCAGCTCCAGCGTGCAGCGCGGCACGGACGGCACCAGGTGCGGTTGCCGCAGCAGGACCCGGAAGGGGTGGACGGGCTCGTCGGGCAGCTCGCCGGTCAGCACGTTCATCCCCGGCGCGTGGTGCTTCCGGTACGCGACCACCTTGCCGTCGACGAGGAGCTCCAGCTCCCCGTCCCGGCCCGGGCCGACGTTCACGGTGATCGAGTGGCCCCCCTGATCAAGGTGGAAGTGATGGCTGTGCCCCATGGCGCACCTCCGGCAGAGCCCGGTACGGACGGCGCGACCGCGTTCGCGGCCGTACGACCAGCGTAGGACGTCCGCCCGGTGACGTCCGCCCGGCGGGGAACGCGGCCCGCGAGCGACAATGGGCGTGGGAGACGGCGATGAACGGTTCGGTGCGGGTCGGACAGGTGGCCGGGGTACCGCTGCGGATGCACTGGAGCGTGCCCCTGCTGGTGGTGATGTTCGCCTACGGACTCGGCCGGCAGGCCCTGCCCGCCTGGACCCCGGGCCGCCCGGACGCGGTCTACGCCCTCGCCGGGGTCGTCGGTGCCGCGCTGCTCACCGGCAGCCTGCTGCTGCACGAGACGGCCCATGCCGCGACCGCCCGCCGGAAGCAGATCTCCGTCGAGGACGTGACGCTGTGGGCGCTGGGCGGGATGACCCGGATGGGCCGGCCGAAGACCGCAGCGGCGGCCTTCGCGGTCGCCGTCAGCGGCCCGCTCACCAGCCTGCTCATCGGCGGCGCCGCGCTCGGCGCGGGCATCGGGCTGTCCCAGCTCACCGGCTGGGCGGAGGTGCCCGCGGTGGTGCTGATGTGGCTCGGCTGGGCCAACCTCTTCCTCGGCGTCTTCAACCTGCTGCCGGCCGTACCGCTCGACGGCGGGCGGGTCGTCCAGGCCGTCCTGTGGTGGCGGACCGGGGACCGCGAGCGGGCCGACCTGGCGGCCTCCCGGAGCGGCCAGGTGCTCGCCGTCCTGCTGGTGGCCGGCGGCTGGATCTCCGTGCTGCGCGGGGCGCCGGGCGGACTGTGGATCGTCTTCGTCGGGCTCTTCGTGATGGTCGTGGCCGGGGCGGAACACCGCCGGGCCGCGCTCCACACCGAGCTGCGGGGCCTGCGGGTCGCCGACGCCATGACGGCCCCGGTGACCAGCGGCGCCGACTGGCTGAGCGTCCAGCGGTTCATCGACGAGGTGGCCGTGCCCGCGCACCACTCCGCCCTGCCGCTGCTGGACTTCGAGGGCCGCCCCAGCGGGCTCGTGCAGCTGCGCCGGCTGGCGGCCGTACCGGTGGCCGAACGGGAGACCCTGCGGGTGCGCGAGGTGGCGGTGCCGCTGTCGCAGTGCGCGGTCGCAGCCCCGGACGAGGAGCTGGGCGAGGCGGTCGACCGGATCGGTCTGCGCACCGGCCCGCGCATCCTGGTCGTCGACGGCGGCCACCTCGTCGGGATCGTCACCGCCAAGGACATCACCCGGCTCCTGCGGCGCCGCACGCTGGGCGGCACCGTCGGCCGGGGCTGACCACGGCCGGCCCCCGCCGGCCTTCGACAGACGGGACCCGCCATGCCGTACATCACCGTCACCGCCCTCAGCCATCCCGGGCTGCTGCGCGACCACAACGAGGACAGTCTGGTGGCCGGGCCGTGGACGCTGTGCGGCACGGTGACCGAGAATCCGCAGACGCTGGTGTTCCCGCTGGGCACCCCGCTCGTGGTCGCGGTCGCCGACGGCATCGGCGGACAGCCGGCCGGCGAGGTGGCCAGTGCGCTGACCGTCCGGCAACTGGCCGCGGTCGGCCCCGGTCTCGGCAGCGAACAGGCGGTCCGGGAGGCCCTGGACGTCTGCAACCGGGCGGTCTACGCGGCCGCCGGCCGGGACCCGGAGCTCGGCACCATGGGCACCACGGTGGCCGGCGCGGTCGTGCTGCGCGAGTCCCTGGTGGTCTTCAACGTCGGCGACAGCCGGGTGCTGTCCGTGACCGAGGAGGGCCTGCACCGGATGAGCGTGGACGACAGCCCGCCGCTCGCCCCGGGCCACCGCACCACCTCCCTGGTCACCCAGGCGCTCGGCGGCACCCGGACGTACAACGAGATCACCCCGCACGTCACCACCGCCCCGCTCACCTCCCGCAACCGCTACCTCGTGTGCACCGACGGCCTGACCGACCCGGTCCCCGAACCCACCCTCGACGAGCTCCTGCGTGCCCACGACACCGGCCGGGCCGCCTTCGAACTGTGGAAGACCGCCATCGAGGCCGGCGGGCCGGACAACATCACCCTGGCGCTGATCGGCATCGGTGACTGACGGCCCCGGCGCCGGCCCGGACCGCTCCGGGACCGCCTCCGCGACCACCCCCGGCCTCCCGCTCGGGAGCCGCAGTGGGAGATCCCACACGCCCACCCCGTACGGAACCCGCCCCCGCCCGGTGGCGTCTTCGGCCGTGGTGCAAACGGTGACGGTCCGTGGAGGAACCCGGTGGAGCGCAGGATGTTGGGGCAGCGTTACGAGCTGGTGGAACAGCTCGGTCAGGGCGGGATGGGGACCGTCCACCGGGCCGTCGACCACCGGCTGCGCCGCACCGTCGCGGTCAAGACGCTCTCCGCCGAGCTGGCCCGGCAGCCCGAGTTCCTCAGCCGGTTCCAGCGCGAGGCGCGGGCCGCGGCCGCGCTCAACCACCCCGGCGTGGCCACCGTGCACGACGTCGGCGAGGACACCGCCGACGGGTCCACCGAGCCCTACCTGGTGATGGAGTACGTCGAGGGCCGCACCCTGAGCCGGGTGCTCGACGCGGGCCCGCTGCCCCTGGCGCAGGCCGTCGACCTCACCTGCCAGGTGCTGGACGCGCTCGATCACAGCCACCGGCACGCCATCGTCCACCGCGACATCAAGCCCGCGAACGTGATGCTCACCGGTGCCGGCACCGCGAAGGTCGTCGACTTCGGCATCGCCAAGGCGCTCAGCGAGGTGGCCACCCGGCTGACCGGGACGGGGGTGGCGGTCGGCACGCCCGCCTACCTCGCGCCGGAACAGATCAACGGCGCCGAGACCGACCACCGCACCGACCTCTACGCGGTGGCCTGTCTGCTCCACGAACTGCTGACCGGCCGTCCGCCGTACACCGGGGACTCGCCGTTCTCCGTCATGCACCAGCACCTGGCGGCCGACCCGGTCCCGCCGTCCCGGCTCCGGCCGGACCTTCCGCCCGCCCTCGACGCGGTGATCGTCCGGGCGCTGCACAAGGACCGCGACGGCCGGTACCCGAGCGCCGCCGCGATGCGCGCCGCCCTCACCGCGGCCACCGCTCCTGCTCCCGAGCCGGTACCGGCTGCCGCACGCATACCCGCGGCCGTCCCCGCGGCCGTCCCGACCCCCACCGCGCTCGACCCGCGGGCGGCGGCCCCGGCCGGGCCGGCCCCGGCGAAGGACCCGGCCGCCCCGGGGCCGGCCGCCGCAGGGGAGCCCGCCCCGGACCTCGCCCCGGACCCCGGCCCGCAGCCCGCAGCGCGGCCGCAGCGCAGGCGGCTGCCCGGCCGGGTGGTCTTCCGGCCCACCGCCGAGGGTGCGGTGGCGCTGCTCGGCTGTGTGCTGTCGCTGGTCATCTCCCGTTCGCAGGTGATCGAGGTCGGCCAGTTCTCCCGGGTCGCGCTGCTCGCCGCGGTCGCCGGTGCGGTGCTGCTGCTCTGGTCGGCGCGGCTCGCCTGCGCGGTGGTCTGGGGCCCGGTCGCCGAGGCCGTGGCCGTGTGGTCCGAACTGGCCCGCGGATACCTGGGCTGGGACACCCACTACGTCGTCATCGCCCTGCTCCTCGCGGTCGTCGCCGCGCTGTGCCTCGCCGCCGGGTACCGGGACGAACGCTCCGGCGGGTTCGCGCTGGTGGCCTTCTGGTTCACCGCCCTCACCGCCATCTGGTTCTTCCTCGACGACCTGCGCAAGATAGGCGTCTTCTACGTCCTGCTCCTCGCCGTCACCCTCGCCATCGGCACCCAGGTCCTCAAGTCCCGGACGCGGTCGGCCACCTGACCCCGGCCGGGCGCGGCGCCGCGTGACGCCCGGCCGCGGCCGGCCGGCGGGCCCCGCCGTCGGGCCGCTCGCCGTCGGCCTCCTTGTCCGGGGCGGGCGAGTGGTCCAGGGCGCCGTCTGAAAGCTGGGCAGGAGCGCAGCGCCGCTGGCCGCGAATTGGTCTATTCCTGTCTTGGTCCAGTCCATTGACGAGCCGTCGTCCCCAGGGTTATCCCCTATCTCATGCCAACCACCGTGACGGGAACGGGAGTTGGCCGCGCGTCCCCCTCCTCACCCCCTGGGACAGACATGAGACGTATGCGCTCCTTCCGGGCGGCTCTCGCCGCCGCCGTCACCGCGGTGGCCGCGGCCGGCCTGACCGCGCTGGGCGGCGGCACCGCCCACGCGGCGACCCCCCTTCCGCACCGGGTCTTCGCCCCCTACGTCGAGACGTGGACCGGCGAGAGCCCCGCCGCGCTGGCCGCCGCGTCGGGCGCGAAGCACCTGACCATGGCCTTCCTCCAGACGGAGGCCAAGGGTTCGTGCACGCCCTACTGGAACGGCGACACCGGGAAGCCGGTCTCCCCGGCCGCGTTCGGCGACGACATCAAGACCCTCCAGGCCCGCGGCGGGGACGCCATCCCCTCGTTCGGCGGCTACGCCGCGGACACCACCGGCACCGAGATCGCCGACAGCTGTACGGACGTGAGCAGGATCGCCGCCGCCTACGAGAAGGTCGTCACCACCTACGACGTGGCCCGGCTCGACATGGACGTCGAGGTCGACTCGCTGAACAACGCCGCCGGCATCGACCGCCGGAACAAGGCCCTCAAGCTGGTGCAGGACTGGGCGGCGGCCAACGGGCGCACCCTGGAGATCTCCTACACCCTGCCGACCACCACCCACGGCCTCGCCGACAGCGGTCTCGCGGTGCTGCGGAACGCGGTGAGCAACGGCACGCGGGTGGACGTCGCCAACATCATGACCTTCGACTACTACGACAACGCCGCCCACGACATGGCGGCGGACACGAAGGCCGCCGCCCAGGGCCTGCACGACCAGCTGGCCCGGCTCCACCCGGGCACGCCGGACGACCGGCTGTGGGGGATGATCGGCGTCACCGAGATGCCCGGCGTCGACGACTTCGGCCCGGCCGAGACCTTCACCCTCGCCCACGCCGGCCAGGTCTACGACTGGGCGGTCGCCAAGGGCATCGACACCCTGTCGTTCTGGGCGCTCCAGCGGGACAACGGCGGCTGCCCCGGCGGCAAGGCCGCGGACAACTGCTCCGGTATCCAGCAGAACACCTGGGACTTCACCCACGTCTTCGCGCCCTTCACGGGCGGTACGGGCACCCCGGCCGACGACTTCTCGGTGACCGCCGCGCCCGCCGCCGGTTCGGTGGCCGCGGGCAGTACGGCCACCACCACAGTGCGGACCGCGGTGACCGCGGGCGCCGCGCAGCCGGTGAAGCTCACGGTCGGCGGCGCTCCCGCGGGCGTCACCGCCTCGCTCAGCCCCGCCTCGGTGACCGCCGGCGGTTCCTCGACGCTCACCCTCGCCACGACCCCGGCGACGGCCTCCGGCACGTACACCCTCACGGTCACGGGTAGGGGCACCACCGGCAGCCACACCACGACGTACGTGCTGACCGTCACCGGCGGCAGCGGCCATCAGTGCACCGCCGCGGCCTGGTCGGCCGGCGCCGTGTACACCGGCGGCCAGCAGGTGTCCCACCGGGGCCACACCTGGAAGGCCAAGTGGTGGACCACCGGCGAGGAGCCCGGCACCACCGGCGAATGGGGCGTCTGGCAGGACCTCGGGGCCTGCTGAACGACGGTCCCGCCGGTCAGAGGCAGACGACGCCGAGCACGCAGAGGTGGGACGGCGAGGTCGGCTCGGTGGACGGCGAACTCGGCGTCGTCGACGGCTGCTGCTGCGTCGGGGTCGTCGACGACGAGCCCGAGTCGGAGCCGGAGCCGGAGCCGGTGGACTGCTGCGCCGAGGAGCCGCCCGAGCCCGGGGCGGACTGGCCGGAGGAGGCCGGCGCTGCGACCGCGGGTGCCGTGTCGGTGTGGGCGGCGTGCCTGCCCGGGGCCGGTGCGGCCGCGGTGTGCGGTGCGGTGCTGGGGGCCGGGGCGGAGTGCGTCGGGGCGGCGGAGGGCTGCTGTGCGGCCGCCGGGGCGGAGGAGTGGCCGACGCCGGCGTCGGGCTTGCGGTGGCGGCCCAGGGGCGCGCGGTCACCGGGGTGCCGGGAGGCCCGGCCGTCCGGCTCCTCCGAGGCGGTCGGGGTGCCGGGCGCGGAGACGGTCTCCGGGTCCGGTGTGGAGGACGCCTGGGCGTGGGCGGTGGCGGGCCGGTTGTTCTGCAGCAGCGTCGCGGTCACCGTGCCGCCGACCAGCGCGAACGCGGTCGCGGCCACCGCCCGGCGGCGGTACTTCTTCCACCGCGCCAGCTGCCGGCGCCGCGCGGCGCGGCCCTGCCCGGTGCCGGTGGCGGCCGGGACGTCGGTGCCTTCGGAGGCCGCGAGGCCCGCCTCCGGGGCGGTCGCGGCAGCCGTCTCGGCCCGCGCCGGCGTCATGGCGTCCTCGTAGAGGGCGGCCGGGGTTTCCGGTGCCTGCCAGGACTCCCACAGCGCGGCCGCCTCGGCACCCGTACGGGCCTGGCGGTGCGCGGGCGGGGCTATGTCCGGGGCGTAATCACCACAACCCGGGCACACGAGTGCCCCGTTGAGGTTCCGGCGGCACGAGGAGCAGTAGTCCATCTGGGAGCTTTCTGTGCTGTCGCGCCGCCAGGGACGCCGGAGACCAAATCACCTTCGCACTCGGGATCGAGCGACCAGCAACGCTAACGGCACCCCCCGGACGCGATACGAAGAGGTTGTGACGCTTCCGTGCAGATTCCCGGGCGGCGGCCCCGGCATGACCGACAAGCCCTGATGAATCCGGTACGGGCAGGCTGGACTTCACGGCGCCGCTGTGCGACGCGGCTCACAATCGACCCGCGCGGGACCGGCGCGGACGCCGCGTCCGGCCTTCCCTACGATGGGGCCCGTGAGCATCCGCGAGCCCGCGTCCGCCCCGCAGCCGAGGCTGCGGCTGACGACGCTGCTCGTCCTCACCGTGCTGGCGGGCCTGCTGGGCATGCACGGACTGGCGAACACCGGTGCGCTGCCGACCACCGCGTCCCCCGCGCACGCCGCCCACCAGATGCGCCCGACGACGGCGAGGGCCGCCCCGGCCCCGGCCCCGGCGTCCGCCCCCGCCTCCGCCTCCGCCTCCCGCGACCACGGACAGCACGGCTGCTGCCCGGGCCACGGCGACGGCGCTGACGACACCGGCGGAGGCAAGGGGCACGCCCACCACGCCGACCCGACGTGCGCCTCGGGCGCGCTTCCCGCCGCTCCGGCCCTTCCCGCGCTGCCCGCCTCCCTGACCGGCACCTCCGACCGCGCGGTGCTGCTCGCGGACCGGTTGACGGACGGCACCACCGGGGCCCGCCCCCCACCCTCCCTCGCCCAGCTCCAGGTCCTGCGGATATAGGACGCGCCCGCCCGGCGCAGCGCCGTACGCCCTCATGGCCGGTCTGCGCCGCGGACGAGCACGCCTTCCCTCCACTGATCACAGGAGCTTTGCGTCATGCACGCGACCCGTAATGCCCGAACCGTTCTGATCCGCCGCGCCGCGCTGGCGGCGGCCGCCGTGACCGCGGCGACCCTCACCCTGTCCGCCTGCGGCAGCGACGGCGGCAAGACCGACGACGCGACCCCGAGCGGCAAGCCGTCCGCGACGGCGGGCGCGTCCACGGGCAAGCACAACACCGCCGACGTGGCCTTCGCGAAGGAGATGATCCCGCACCACCGCCAGGCCGTGGCCATGGCCGACCTGGCCGCGACCCGGGCCGGCTCGGCGGACGTCAAGGCGCTCGCCGCCACGATCAAGAAGGCCCAGGACCCGGAGATCACCACCATGTCCGGCTGGCTGAAGTCCTGGGGCGAGAAGGTCCCCCAGGACCACGACATGGCCACGATGCACGGCGGGACGCACGGCATGGAGGGCACGGACGGCATGGCGGGCATGGACCACGGGGGCGCCAAGCCCATGCCCGGCATGATGAGTGCCCAGGAGATGGACACGATGAAGAACGCCACCGGGAAGGCGTTCGACGCCCAGTTCCTGCAGCTGATGGTCAAGCACCACCAGGGCGCGGTCGCGATGGCCGGCACCGAGCGGAAGCAGGGCGCGTACGGCCCGGCCAAGACGCTCGCCGGTGACATCATCACCGCCCAGAACGCGGAGATCGCCCGGATGCGCAAGCTGCTCGGCTGACGCCCGGTCTCCACGGCAGCCACAGAACGGGGCGGGCACCCAGGTGCCCGCCCCGTTCGCTCCTGCCTCGGCGCCTGTTCCTCTGCTCTTATTCCTCGTAGAAGTTGTTCACCACGACGTCCGGTTCGTCGTCGTCGAAGGCTTCGTTGAGGAGGGCGCCGCCGACCAGTCCGGCCGCGCCGGCACCGATCAGCGCACCGGTGCCGAACCGCCGGCCGCCGCCCTGCTGGTGGTGGTCCGGCTGCTGCGGATATCCCTGCTGCACCGGCTGCGGGTAGCCCTGCGGAGCCCCTGGCGCGTACGGATCCGGGTATCCGGCCTGGGGCGCGGCGTAGTACGGCGGCGGCGTGGTCTGTACGCGCTGGGCGCAGCCGGGGCACGCCTGGATCTGGCGCGGGACGCCCCACTGCGGGGACCAGGTGACGAGCGTGCTGCCGGGACCGTGGCCAGGGTCGAAGAAGCAGGTCATGGGGGAACTCCCGGTGGGTGAGGGGGCGGTGGGGGCGTGCGGCGCCGAGGGGGCGACGGCCGGCGGTTGCGGCCGGAGGACGTCGACGCCGAAGTCCTGCGCGATCCCGGCCAGCCCGGAGGCATAGCCCTGGCCGACGGCCCGGAACTTCCATTCCGCGCCGTGCCGGTACAGCTCGCCGAAGACCATGGCGGTCTCGGTGGCCGCGTCCCCGCGCAGGTCGTAGCGGGCCAGTTCGGTACCGGTGGTCTCGTCGACCACCCGGATGTGGGCGCGCTGGACCTGACCGAAGCTCTGCCCGCGCTGCTCGGCCTCGTAGAGCGAGACCGGGAAGACGATCTTCTCGACCTCGGGCGGGACCGCGGTCAGGTCGATGTGGATCCGTTCGTCGTCACCGCCGCTGCCGCCGACCGGTTCACTGCCGGAATGGCGGACCGATCCGTCCGGGCTGCGGAGGTTGTTGAAGAAGACGAAGTGGTCGTCGGAGAGGACCGTGCCGGACCGGTCGCACAGCAGGGCACTGGCGTCCAGGTCGAAGCCGGCCCCGCCGCCGGCCCCCACCTGCCAGCCCAGCCCGACGCTCACGGCGGTCAGGCCGGGCGCCTGTTTGCTGAGCGACACGTTGCCGCCCTTGGTCAGGGCCACACTCATCTGCTCCTCCACAACTCTCGCGCGTGCAGCATCCGTCGGCTTCAACGCGATGCGCGTCCCCGGGGTTCCTGAATTGCGCAATCAGTGAAGCGATGGGCCTTATCGCTACGGTGGCGCGCCGGCGTACAGGGCGGAAGGCGATACGCAACGCTCCCACCCGTACAGGGGGTTTCGTTCCCGGCCTTGCGCTTTGGGTGTTTTCCGGACCGGGGCGCGGAGACGTTACCGGGCGAGTGTGCCCTCACCTTCAGGAGGAACCATGCGCATCCGTACCGCAGTTGCCAGCACCGCCCTGACCGCCGCCGCCGTCCTGGGGGGAGCCGGTGTCGCCGCCGCCGACTCCGGAGCAGGGGGCGCTGCGCTGCATTCACCAGGTGTCATCTCGGGCAACACCATCCAGATCCCGATCCATCTGCCGATCCACCTGTGCGGCAACAGCATCGACATCATCGGGGTGCTCAACCCGGCCTTCGGCACCTGTGCGAGCGACTGAGCGGACAGCGGAGGGCCCCGGCCGGTTGCTTCCCGGCCGGGGCCCTCCCGTTGTCGGTCACGAGAAGATCAGCACGATGGTGAGGAGCACCAGGATCACGCCGACGCCGGTGCCCACCACGCAGCCCAGGCTGGAGGTCAATTCGTTGAACCGGCTCCCGAAGGCGGGTGGATCCGGTGCGGTCGTGGGGGGAGCCGGGGCCGGCGGCTGGGCGGTGGACGGCGGGGTGGCGGAGGTGGGGGCCAGGCTCTTCTGGTGTACGTCCCGGACGATCTGCTGCCAGACGTCGGCCGGCAGGTCGGGGGCGACGCCGTTCGCCGGGGCGATGATGGTGTCCCAGAGCCAGTTGCCCGCCGTGGGATGACGGTCCCGGCACATGCGGTGCAGCAGCTCCCGCACATCGGCCAGATGGCGGGTGTCCCTGGCCAGCGGGGCGACGGCCCAGAGGTAGAGATCGGCGGCCCGGCGCGCCATGGCCATCCGGGACGCCGACTCCGTGTCCAGCCCGTTCGGCTCGAAGTACAGGCCCTTGTCGAGCACCACCCGGCACAGGTCGTGCTGCATCTGCGGCCGGCGCTCCCGCACCCGCCGGCCGTCCCCCAGCTCGTCCAGCAGCATCCCCAGCGGCTCCGGTGGCAGCCCACCGGCACGCAGCACCTCCAGCAGTGCTTCGTCGGGCAGGGCGCGCAGCCGCCGCTTGAGCAGATCGCGCTGCAGGGCGTCCCGAGGGAGGGGATTGCGCAACTCGTCGCGGATCTGCGTCACTTCGCCGGCGCTGGGTGTCTGGGAGGTGCTGGGCGCCCGGGGGGCGGGGGGCGACGGCTCGTGCAGCACCGCGGGCGGCTCGTGGGACACGGGAGGCTGGGCCGCCGCCGGGAGCGGCGTCTCCCGGACGGGTGGTGTTTCCCGGACCGGTGGTGTTTCCCGGATCGGGGGTGTCTCGCGGGCCGGGGGTGATGCTTCCCGGATCGGGGGTGCCTCCCGGACCGGGGGTGCCTCCCGGACCGGGGGTGACGCTTCCCGGATCGGGGGTGCCTCTCGCGCCGGGGGTGGTGTCTCCCGGTCCCGGACCGGCGGTTCCTCCCGCGCCGCTGGTGTATCCCGTACCGGCGGCTCCTCTCGTTCCTCCCGGACCGGCGGCGTCTCCCGTACGGGCGGCGGCAGGTTGGTCGGCGCGGGCGCGGGCGCGGGCGCGGGCGCGGGCGCAGGCGGGTGCGTCGGGGCGGGTGCGGGTCCCGGCGGCGGGCCGGGGTCCGGCTGGGGGGCCGTGGCGGCCGGGTGGGGGCCCGGCGGCCGGTCGGTGGAGAGGAAGTCCTTGAGCAGGGCCTGGCGTCGCGGCCAGTCCAGCGTCGCGCCGTTCCTCAGCCCGTCGAGCAGCTGCGGCAGGCCGGGGCTGCCCGGCGGATGCGCCAGGAGGTGCTTGACCAGCCGGTTCGCGGCCTTGTGCTCGATCTGCGGCTGGGCCGGCGTGCGGACCTCGACCCGGGCCAGCGGGCCCGGCCCGCCCGTGTCCGGTTCCCAGCGCGGTACGCACATCAGCCGCAGCGGATGGCTGTCGACCGTGTCGTACGTCGCGAACGTCCACTCGCGCCCCAGCCAGGAGCCGAAGAGCAGGAACAGGCCCAGGTAGACCAGTGGCGCGGGATCCGGGCCCGGCTGGCCGGGTGGTTCCTCCTCTTCCATGAGGAGCGAGATCCGCTGGGCCGGGTCGCGCAGCCACTCCGCGGCGATCAGGATCAGCGGGCGCTGGACCGTCGGCAGCCGCCGCTCCATCTCCGGCAGCCACCGGCGGGCCAGTGCGTCGAGTTCCCCGCACTCCACCGGGCGCAGCTGCCCGGTGGCCTGTTCGGCGGACTCCCGGGGGCTCCAGCCGCCGTACGCGAGGCCGAGGCTCTGACGGGTCTTCAACGTGCCCGGCGCGCCGATCAGGACATGGCTGACCGTGCTGGGGCGGCCGCCCCGGTCGGTGGTGGGCCAGCGCTGGACGAGCATCACGTCGCCGTCGCGGGAGACCGTGCGGACGACGCTCGGCCGGGGCGCGGCCGCACCGGAGACCCACAGCAACGGGCCGAGTTCCCGGCCCAGTTCCTCGGCGCGTTCGGCCGTGCAGGAGTGGGCGACGGCCTTCATGCCGGTGCCCTGGCGCCCCTGGTTGCCGTCCCACCGGAAGACCACCTGGTGCACCGTCTCCACGGCTCCGCCGCCGCCCGGGCCGCCCGCGCCGCCCGTGAAGCCCGGGCCGCCCGTGGAGGCCGGGCCGCCCGCGTAAGCCGGCCCGCCGGTGACGGGCCCGCCCGTGAGGCCCGGTCCGCCGGGGCCGGTGCCCGTGCCGGTGGTCGTAGGCCGGTGCGCCGGTCTCCGCTCCGTGAAGTCGCTCACTCCGCTTCCTCTCCCCCTGATCCGCCGGCTTCCGGCGGCGGCGCCGATGGCCGCGCGGCCGCCCCTCCGAGGGCGAACGCCTCGGCGCCGCCCGGCACTTCGATCACCCCGTGCATCGCCAGCAGCGACACCAACGGCGCCAGCACCCGCCGGGGGCCCACCCCGGTCGGATAGCGGCCGTGGTCCTCCTGGCCGCCGGTGGCCGACGCGACGTGCAGGGTGCACCGGCGGATCGCGTCGAACGGCCGCAGCCACGCCTGGCCGGCGTGCCGGCGCAGCAGGCCGTGGACGTCCCGGCTCTCCTCGTGCACCCGCGCGGGGTCGAGGGCGGTGGGCGGTGCCTCGCCCAGCCACCGGTCGACGGGCGGCTGGAACCGCAGCAGGTCGGCCTTGCCCAGCACCATCGCGGCCGCCACGTCCAGATACGGGCCGTTCTTCGGCAGCCGGTCCAGGACCGTGCCGAAGGCGAGATCGCCGTCCCGGTTCACCTCCAGGCCCCAGCGTTCCCTGGCGTGGTCCAGATGCGGCAGCGGGAGCGCCAGCGCCGGGTCGACGACGAAGACCAGGGCGTCGACCCCGAGCAGGAAGCGGAGCGCGGCGTCGGTCCGTACCAGGTCCTCGCCGCCGAGGTCGAAGAAGGCGACCGGCCGCACCTGCCCGCGGGCGTCGGTGATCAGCAGCGACTCCACGAAGCGGGCGAAGCCGTCCAGCCCGATCCCGCCGGTGTGGTCGAGGACCTTGCCGTTGCGCAGCGGCTGCACCCGTTCCCGTACGAACCGGGCGTGCTGCTCGGGGTTGACGGACTGCCACTTCAGACCGAACGGCTCCAGTCCGCCGTCGGTGATCTCGGCGATCATCTGGGTCAGCAGATGGCTCTTGCCGGTGGAGGACTGGCCGACCATCGCGACGGTCAGCGGGCGGCCGTAGGTCAGGTAGGGCACCGGGATGAAGTGCTCGGGGAAGTCCGGGTCCGCGGTGCACTTCTGGACGGCGGACCGCATCACGTCCTGCCGCCGCAGGGCGTTGGTGATCCCCTTGACGTCCAGCTGCTGGTACTGCATCCGGCTGTCGGTGACGTACAGCGCGGTGAGGTCGAGCTGGATGGGCTCCAGGCAGTACGGGCAGAGGACTTCGCCGGCGCTCCGCCCGCCGCCGTTCCCGTCCCGGGCCTCGGCGGCGGGGGCCTGCCGTTTGAGGCGCAGGGCCTGGTCGAACGCCTCCCGGTCCGGGCGGTTCTCGTCGTCGGCGGGCCCGGTGAGCGTGAGCTGCCGGGCGGCCCCCGGGGCGAGGAGGTCGAGCAGCCCGGCCGGCGTCGGCCGGTCGGCGGCCCGCGGGGCGAAGGCCCCGCGCAGCGTCTCGGCGAGCACCCGGTGCGCGGCGAGGTCGTCGGGTGCCCGGTCGGCCGGTCCGGGCCGGCCGGTCACCAGCTGGTAGAGCACCTGGGCGGCGCTCCACACCGCGTCCCGGGAGTCCACGAACCCCTCTCCGCGGCGCTGTTCGGGCGGGCAGTAGGGGGCCCGGCCCCACCGGGTCCGCGGCCGCCCGACGTGGGCCACCCCCTCCAGCCCCCAGAGCTGCACCGAGGTGCCGTCCCAGAGCACGGTGGCCGGTGAGATGCCGCGCAGCACCAGGCCCTGGCCGTCCAGCAGGCACAGCGCCCGCAGCAGGTCCCGGGCGAAGACCCGCTGGTCGCTGGCGGACATCACATGGGTGCGCGCGGCCGCGGTGCCGCGCGGCGCGGCGTACAGCAGGAACGGCTCGGCGGTGTCGAGTTCATAGCCGATGATCTGCGGGAAGAGCGCTGCGTGCTCCGGGTCGTCGAGCACCCGGTGCAGCCGCAGCGCGGTGCCCGCCTCGGCGTCCAGCAGGGCCCGGGCCGCCGGGTTGGCCGCGTCGGCCGCGGTCAGCCGCACCTGGACGCACTGCTGGCCCTCGTCGTCGAGCAGGCCGTTGCGGATGCGCTGCGGCAACTGCGGATCGCGGCGGGACTCGCGGCCGAAGCGGACCGGGGCGACCCGGCGCCGCCCCGAGGGAACGGTGAAGGCGAGCGTGGCCCGCCGGGTACTGTCCGGCTGCACCACATGGGGGTGCGAGGTGCTGGTCACCAGACGTCGCCGTCCCTTCCTTCGTACGCGTCGACCTGGGGGGACCCGTCGGGGCCGCCGTATCCGCCGGGTCCGTCGAAACCGTGGCGGCCGTCGGTCCCGTCGGGCCCGGGGCTCTCGCGGGGGCGGACGGTGTCGACCACGCCCATCCGCAGCGGGGTGAGCCGGATGAGCCCGGCGTACCGCCCCGACGACGTCCACAGCGCGTCGGCCGGCTGGCCCGTGCCACCGGTCCGCCAGGACTTCTCGACCTCGCCGCGCACCGCCTCCGGCGCGAATCTGAGCCACACCGCGGCCGCCGGGTCGCGGTTGAGCAGCGTGCCCTGCTCGGGCGAGGACAGCTGGACCACGGCCCGCCGGTCGGCCTCCGCGCCCACCAGTTCGGCCACCCGCTGCGGGTCGGTCCCCAGGAGGTTCGCCGAGGTGGCGCGGACGCGGTGGCCGGCGGCGAACGGCGGTGCGGCCAGCACCCCGTTGGTCCGGAGGTGCCGGCGGGCCGCCGAGAGCAGCTCGCGGACCCGTTCCTCGGTGCGCCGGACGGCGAGCGCCCCGGCCTGGCCGCGTTCGACGGCGCCCCAGTACGGCGCCATCGCGACCATCGCGGCGTCCGTCAGGTCCCCGGCCAGGGTGGCGACCAGCTCCGGCCCGCCCTCGCCGCTCTCCCGGTCCAGCCAGCGCGGAGCACCGGCGGTGCGGTCCTCCCAGGGCTCGTCGGGTCCGGTGGGCCGCTGTTCCCCGGCCGGTGCGGCGGGTTCGTCCCAGGAGGGCTCGTCGTCCCACGCGTAGGCGCTGGCCCAGTCGCTGTCCGCGTCGTCGGCCACCGCGAAGGTGCCCGTCTCCAGGGCCGAGGCGCTGGCGAGCCAGTCGTCCGCGGCCGGCGACTCGGTGCCGGACGTGCCGGTGCCGGCCGGCCGTTCGGGCTCGGGGGCCGCCTCGGCGTCCGCGGCGGCCGCGGTCGCCCGCAGCATGCCGGCCACGGACCGGGCCGCGTCGGCGCAGTACAGCCGCTCGTCGGCGGCCCAGTGCTCCCGGACCGCCTCGGCCAGCAGCGCGTCCAGCCCGGCCAGGACCCGGCGCAGCGCGAGGGTGCCCTGGTCCGCGCCCCAGGTGTCGGCCGCGGTACGCCACAGCCGGCGTGCGGTCTCCACCGCGGCGCCGATGCCCACCAGTGCCGCGGCGGTGCTCAGCCACGGCGGTGGGTCGGTCGCGTACGCCGTGATCACGCCGGCCACCGCGCCCACGACCGCCGCGATCCGGGGGCCCACGGCCCACCGGCCCGGCCGCCCCGCGCCCCGCAGCCGGCTCGCGCCGAGCATCGCCAGGCCCTGGAAGACCAGCGGGACGAGCAGCGCCAGGGCCGTGAACGGCCACTGCCACAGCGCGCCGAGCAGCCCCGCCGCGCCCGCCGCCACCACCGCGGCCGGGTGGACCGGCAGCGGGCCCGCCGCCCCGGACCGGGCCGCCGCGTCGGCGACCGGCAGGTCGGCCAGCCGCGGCAGCAGCGCCGAACCCGGCACCGGTTCCACCCGCCCGGCCAGCGCGGTGAACCGCCGGGCCACCGCGCGCAGCGCCAGCCCCTGTCCCAGGAGCTTGCCGGCGAACTCCCGCAGCCCCTCCCCGATCCGCTCGCCCACGCCCTCGGCCGAGGGCACCCGCAGACCGAGGGCCGCGAGCCGGGCGGTGGCCTCGGCGGAGGACGGCGAGGCACCCGAACTGCCGCCGCCGTGCAGGGCGCCCGCGACCAGCTCCCGGTAGTCGACGAGCGCCTGGTGCGCCCGGTCGAGCTCGGCCTCGAACGTCCCCCGGTGGACGGGCCGCAGCAGGCCGAGGACGGTCCGCAGCCCGGCCAGCTCCTCCTCCGCGTCGTCCAGTGCTTCCGCGCAGGCGCGGTAGGCGTCGTCCGCCACCCCGCCGGTCTCGCGGTGCCGCAGGTCGCGGCCGCCGCGGCCGGCCACCAGGCCGCGCAGCGGCTCCGGCAGATCGACGCCGGACCGGGTGGCCGGCAACTCCGCCGCGTGGTCCAGGTCCTCGCCGGCGAACCGGCTGAGCGCATCGCGCCAGGCCCGGTCCCGTACCTCGGGCGGCAGGTCCTGCTCCAGCAGCCGTACGCCGGGCGCGGCGACGGTGTCGGGCAGCGACCCGAGGTCGTCGAGCACCCGCTGGAAGACGTCCGGCACCGACAGCAGGTCCACCAGGACCGCCAGCGCCGCCGGGTCGTCGGGCGCCGGCTGCTCCAGCGCGGTCCGGGCGGAGCGCAGATCGCCCGCCCACAGCAGCGCGGTGCCGGAACCGCGCAGCACTGCGGGCCGCACCAGCCGCCGGTCGGGCGGCAGCACTTCCTCGTCGCCGGCGTACACCGCGGGCGCGCTGCCCACCAGCAGCACCAGCATCCGGACCTCGCCCAACGCCCGGTAGGCGGCGAGGAGTTCGTACTGCCGCTGGTGCTCGGTCAGGCCCGCCGGGGTGTCCACCACCAGGAACAGCGGGTGGTCGGGCTCGGGCAGTCCGGCCCGGCCGAGCTGCCGGGCGACCGCGGACCGCACGGCCGCGGCCGTGTCGAGCTGCGCCGCCTGCGTCCGCAGGTCCAGGTGGACGACGGCGGTGGCCTCCTCCGGCGTGGTCACTCCGCATCACCGTCCCAGGGGTTGCGGCGCGCACGGTCCCGGCCGCCGTCGTCGGCGCCGTCGGACGAGCGGTCCTCCCGGGCGTCGTCGTCCCAGGGCGCCCACGGCCGGCCGTCGCCGGCGGAGTGCCCGTTGAGCCGGTCGCGGTCGCGGCCCTCCTCCCGGTCCCGCTCCGGCTCCCGGTCGCGGTCGCGGCTGCGGTCCTGGTCCTGGTCGCGTTCCCGTTCCGCGGCCGGCCGCCGGGCGCCGGTGCCGTACGAACCGTCGCCGGACGCGTCGCCGCCGTACCCGTCCCGCCCGTACGAGTCCCCGTCGCGCCCGTACGAGTCCCCGCCGTACGCGTCGTCGTCCTGGTACGCCCCGCCCGAGGACCGTGGCGCGGTGCCCCAGTCGTCCTCCTCGGTCACCCGGCGCCGGGGCTCGGGGAACTCCTTGCGGGCCCGTGGCTCCGGTGTGCCGCCGCGGACGTGCTCCAGCAGGGTGCGCAGGGTCGGCTGGATGGCGCGCTGGTCGCCGAACTCGGTGTCCAGCGCGGCCGGCAGGGTCTCCGCCCAGAATTCCCACAGCGGCCGGACCCAGCCCTCGACCCGCTCCCCGCCGCGCTCCCGGCGGTCCTCCAGCAGCCTCAGCTGCGCCGGCGCGATCTTCTCGACCAGTTCGACGAAGAGCGGATGGGGATCGCTGCCGCTCCGGGCCAGCCCCTGCGGCTGGGCCCCCATCAGCTCGCGGCAGTAGTCCTCGACGATCCGCTCGTCGTCGAGGACGGTCCAGCGCTCGTACGAGCGGAGCAGCTCCGCCCAGCTCGACACCCCGCCGGGGAAGTCCCCCAGCCGCAGCCGGACACCGGGCACGTTCTCGCCCTTCTCGGGGAACAGCCGCAGCCGCACCCGCTCGGGCGAGGACGTGTCACCGTCCACCACGTCCACCTGGCCGTTCCACATGCAGCACAGCAGCCGGTGCAGGATGGCGCGGCGGTCGTCCTCGCAGCTCACCATCCAGCTGTCCCGGTAGCCGAGCCGCTGCCGCCACCGCAGCACGTCGTGCGCCTGCTCGTTGTCCTTGGCCCGGGCCCACTGGCGCAGCACCTTGCGGGCCTCCGGCACCTGGGTGAGGCTCATCTCGCTGCGGAACAGCACCACCGTGATCGAGTCGCTCTCCACGCCGCGGTACTCCACCGAGTTCTTGGCGTCGGAGGGCAGCCGCAGCGCCTTGCCGAGGAACTCCTGCACCTCCTCCACGGCCTGGACCCGCGGGTAGGTGACCAGCACCCGCAGCGGGCCGGTGCCCTCCGGGGTGAAGCCCACCGGCAGCAGCCCGGTCAGCTTCCGGCCGAACAGCTCCAGCGCCTCCTTGCTGACCTGGTCGGTGGCGTCCGCGTCGCCCGCCGCGGCGGCCAGCAGGGTGCTCATCGGCGGCAGCAGCGGCCGCTCCTCCAGGTGTTCGCCGCTCTCCGCGAACAGCCGGGTGATCCGGCCCTCCAGCTGGGCCTTGACGGCCGCCACCGCACCGTCCGGGTTGCGGCGGCTCTGCGCGTGCACCGAGCGCCAGGTGTCCCCGTCGATCATCTTGAGCAGCAGCGCGGCCTCGTCGTCGTGCTCGCGCAGGCCCTCGCGGCGGACCAGCCGGGTGACCAGGTCCTCGTAGAAGTGGTTGAGGGTGCGCTGCGGCGGCAGCAGGTACGAGATGCCGGTGCGGTCCTCGTAGAGTTCGAGGCCCTTCTGCGCGGAGAGCTTCCGCTCCTGCTCGGAGTGCTTGCGGAAGGCGTTCACCAGCCGCCCGAGGTCGGTGCCGGCGGCGTCCGCCTGGGGCTGCCAGCGCTGCTGCTGCTCCCGCCACGCCTCGTGCCAGACGATCCGGCTGCGCCACTGGTACCAGGCGTTCTGTGCCTGGAGGGCCGCCTGCACATCGTCGTCGCCCCAGCGGGCCGGGGACATACCGGCCAGCCGGCCCTTGATCCGCGGGGTCTTGGGCGGCTGGTCGGTGACCCCCGCCGGGCGCGGGGGAGCGACCGCGCGGCTGTTGAGCATGCCCAGGAACCCGGCGCGGGCGATCGGTTCGTCGCTGTCCGGGACCCCGCGCACGACGCGTTCGGCGAGGAACGGGTCGACGGTCTGCAGGAGTTTGTCGATGGCGGGGCGCGGCGAGAACCGGTCGGCCATCGAGGCGGCCTGACGGTCGGCGGCGGACTGCAGGTCGACCAGCAGCCGCTGCATGTCCGCGATCCGCTCGCCCAGCGCCACCTCGATGGCCCGGCTGCCGCGCGGCAGCGGCTCGGGATCGGATACCAGCAACTGCCGCCGCTCCCACAGGTCTTCGAGGCCGGAGTCGGCGAACAGCTGCCGGATCATCGGCACCGCGCCGTCCCGCAGCGTGGTCCGCGGCCGCTCGACGAGGTCGGTGACCGCCTCGCGCAGCAGCCGGCCGGCCACCAGGTCGGCCAGCTGGTCCATCGGCGCGGTCATGGAGGCCACCAGGCTGGTGGAGACGCCCTGCCGGCCGATGCCGGTGGGCGACATCGCGCTGCGGTGCACGCCCCGGTTGATGAAGCTCGCGGCGAAGGTCTGGTAGTCGTCGTCGGCCGCGGTCGTCCGGCCCCGGGACCGGCCGTCGCCCAGTTCGGTGCCGATCAGCGACATCACCAGGGAGACGATGGAGCGCCGCAGGTCGTCCTGGCGGATGCCGGCGGTCGGGCTGAACAGGAAGGCGGTGGGCAGGATGCCGGTCCGCAGCCGGATCGGGGTGGTGCCGGGGTAGCGGATGCCGAGCCCGGAGGAGTCGTGGTCCAGGTCGCCGATCTCCGCGCCCTCGGTCGGGGCGTTCTGCCCGTCCACCAGCCGGAACAGGTCGACCAGGGCCCGGGCCGCGTTGAGCTCGGCCTCCCGCCCGCCGCCGGAGGCCGAGGAGAACGAGGACGGCATGACGACCAGCGGGTAGATCTTCACGCCGTCGAACCGGCGCATCTTGAACGCCTGGTTGATCAGGTGCAGGTAGTCCAGGAAGATCCCGGCGCCGGTGCCGCCGGCCACCGAGAAGGCGACGAACACGTCGCAGCCGTTGACCTTGCCGCCGCCCAGTTCGCTCAGCTCACCGGCCGACTTGGCGATCGCGTCGATCGCCTGGAGCAGCGGCTCCAGCACCGGGGCCAGGCTGTGCCGCAGGGTGGCGAACAGGGCGGCGCGGCCGACGGTGGGCAGCTGGCCGGCGCCGTTGTGGAGCGGGGTGACCTTCGGCTCGTCGATGCGCGGCGGCAGCCAGTCGGCGACCTCGTCGCGCAGGCTCGCCCGGAGCATCTTGGTCACTTCCGGTGAACTGTCGAAGTTCGGCAGCAGGTTGTGGGTGGCCCGCGAGGTACGGGCGTACGCGGCCCGCAGCGACGGGTCGACGTTGAACTGCGGCAGGCGCTGGAGGTCGGTCTCGCTGTAGTCGGCGTACACGAACTGGAGGCAGTCGGGCAGCTGGTAGGGGGCGTGGCCGCTCAGATGGCTGAGCGCGACGCCGTCCGGACCGCACAGCTCGGCCCGCAGCCGGCGCTCCAGTTCGGCGCCGACCAGGCCACCGGTGCCGCCCAGGCCGACGAAGAGCATCGGCTGGAAGATTTTCATGGGTTCCTCCCGTTGCGGCCGTACCGGCGGCCGGTCGTTCGATCTGTGCGGTGCGCGCGGCCCGGCGGCCGCGGGGCGGTGTGCCGGGGCGGGCCGGTGGCGTACCGGCCCGCCCCGCGCGTCACCGGTACGACTCGTAGGTGCTGGTGCCGTCGTCCTCGGTGGTGACCGTGGGGGTGGTGGGGGTCGTGCCGGTCCGCTGCCGCGAGCTCCAAGTGGGCCGGTTTTTGCGGGACTTGGTCGATCGGGTCTCCTCGCCGAGGGAGAGGCTCAGCCCGTCGCTCAGCGGGACGGTGCCGTTCGCCGGCAGCCGGGTCCGCCCGGCGCCCCGCTCGCGCACCCACGCGCCGCCCTCGGGGCTGCGCTGGATCGCGTACCGGCCGTGGTTGCGCCGCTCGATGCGCGGGCTGCGGGTCGGTTCGACGACCGCGAACTCGTACCACTGCTTGTGGCCGTGCCCGGCCGGGTGGGTGGCGACCACGTCGCCGTCCTCGGAGACCAGTTGCAGCATCAGGCCGTACGGGTCCCGGCGGCCGCGCCGCTGCCGCAGCCAGGCGAGGACCGCGGCGACGACCGCGGCGAGCACCGCGGCCGCGATGAGGAACGCCCACCAGTACGCGTCCCAGATGCCGGGCTCCGGCGTCACCGTGACCGACAGCGGGGCCCGCACCACGGTCCGGTCGTGGTCGGTGGTGTCGACGGCGGTGACGGTGCCGCCGAGCTTCAGCCCGTCGTCGTTGAGGCGGTCACCGAAGGCGTCGGCCGGGCCGAGGCGGACCGTCACCGTCTTCGTCCCGGATTCCTGGGGCTTCAGCTCGATCTCGGCCGGGGTGACCGACACCAGCCCCGGCTGGAGGTCGGCGACCGACAGCCGCAGGGTGTGCGGGGTCTTGCCGATGTTGTGGACGTTCAGGGTGCCGGTGACCTCGTCCCCGGGGTGGGCGTCCGCGGCCGGCAGCCGCAGCGTGCCGGACACCGGCAGCACGTCCGGCGCGACCAGGCCGCTCGCGCTGCGGGTGTCCGCGCTCAGGCCCGAGGCGGTCAGCGTGCCGCTCACCTTCAGCGCCCCGTCGGCGCTGCGCGGGACCGTCACGAAACCGCTGAACGAGCCGTCGCTCGCGGTGGGGTCGGGCCCCTTCCCGTCGTCGGTGAGCTGCACCGGCACCGCGGCGAAGCCGTCCCCGGTCAGCTCGCTGCGGACCCGCAGTCCGGCGTAGTCCCGGGGGTCCTTGATCTGGTAGCCCTCGCGGGTCTGCAGCCGCATGGTCACCGTGGCCTTCTGGCCGGCCTGCGGCGACGGCGGGTCCATGGTGATCGCGCCGCGCAGTTCGCCCTGCCACAGCACGCTGACCCCGACCGGCAGCGAGCGGTGCCCCTCGGGCGCCTCGGCCTTCACCTGCCACACGCCGGGCACCGGGTCGACGATCTTCAGCGCCTCGACGGTGTCCCCGGCGCCCGCCAGCTCGAAGTGCGACTTGCGGTACGACCCCGTGGTGGGCACCTGGTGGCCGTTCGGGTCGATGTAGGTGATCGTCACCTTGGGGTCGCTCTTGTCGACCACGATGCTGCCCACGGTCGCCAGCGGCGAGATGCCGACCTCCAGGGTGGCCGGCGGCCGCTTGCTGTCGCCCTGCTTGTAGCGCAGGCAGTGCGCCGCGGCGAAGATCTTCTCCAGTTTCGGGCCGAGGTCCTTGGCGCCGGAGACCTTGTCGGCCTTCGGGCTGGCGGAGGGCAGTTCCACACAGCCCTTCTGGTAGCCGCCGGCGGCCATCTTGTCGAGCTGTTCCTGGTCCGGGTCGGGGCCGAAGCCCAGCGGCCAGATCTGCACCCCCTGCGCCCGGGCGTTCTTCAGCTCCTGGTCCAGCTGCCGCTCGCCCTCGTCCTTGCGGTGCGCGGGGTCGCCGTACTGCGGGCTGCCGGTGACGTCCATCTGCCCGTCGGTGAGCAGGAACAGCACCCGCGGCACGGACGGGTCGGTGCCGGAGCTCAGTTCGTGCACGCCCTGGCGTATCGCGCTCGGGAAGTCGGTGCCGGTGCCCTCGCTCTTCTTGCGGCTGCGCAGCTTGTCCACGCACCCGCCGATCGAGTCCCGCCCGGCCGCGTCCAGTGTGGTCCGCGGGCACACCGGGTCCACCGCACGCTGGTCACCGGACTCGGCGGCGGCGAAACCGAAGACCGTGACGTGGGACGCCGAGGAGACGTCGCCGAGCGCGATCCGGGCCGCGGCGGCCTTCTCCGCCGTCATGTCGTCGGGTGCCAGGCTGGCCGACTCGTCCACCGCCACCGCGTAGTTGACGGACTTGAAGGCCGGTGTCGACGCCGCCGCCGGCACCGGATCATGGGCGGCGGGCGCCAGCAGGGATATGAGCACCGCGGCGCCGCCCAGCACACGGACCGCGCCGCGCCGCGCCCAGCCCCTTCCGTTCCGCCGTCTTCCCCTCGCTGTTCCCACGGCCGTCCCCTTATTTCGTTTCTGCGTCGTGTGCTTGATGTGCGGCGGCGGCGCCGGGCCGGCCGCCGGTCAGCGCGCGGTCAGGCTCCAGGCCAGGGCCAGCGCCGCCGAAGGGGCCAGCGCGCCCACCGCCCAGCGGATGGCCCGGTATTTGGCGGACAGGATCGAGCTGACGTCCACGGCCTGGATGAGCAGCCACCCGGCCGGGTCCCGCCCGGCCGCGGCGATCTCGGCGGCCAGCCGGGGCAGGTCGTGGGGGGCCAGCAGATCGCCGAAGTAGGTCACCCCGTCCTGCGTACGGAGCGTGCCGGTACGCGGCAGCAGCGCCCGGACCAGCGCGGTCACCGCGACCGCCCAGAGCACCCCGGCGGCGACCAGGGTGAGGTCGGCCGGGCCGCGCCAGTCGGGCGCGCCGTGCCACCCGATCAGGAACGCCGGCAGCGCCAGCGCCCCGGAGAGCAGCACGGCCGCCTTGGAGTCGGCCCGTCCGAGGTCCTCCCGGACCGTGTTCAACAGCCGTTCGGCGATGCGTTCCCCCGCCCGGTCGTGGCCGTGCCGACCCCCGTCCGGCACCGGCACGACCGGGTCGGGGGAGTCTGCGGTCCCCCCGTTCGCCGTCCCCCCGTCGGCCGTCATCAGTCCTCCTCCGCCCAGGACCATCCGTCGTCGCGGCTGCGCCGGCGGCGGCGCGGCGGTTCGGGCTCGGCGGTGTTCGCGCCGTCGTCGGCCGGGTCGTCCTTGCCCAGGTACGACGGGCGCCCGGCCCGGGACGGCGGGTCGTCCGAGACCCAGTCCGGGGTGAACGGCTCGGACGTGCCCGGGCCCAGCTGCGGCGTCTCCCGGCGGGCGGGCAGCGAGCCGATGGGCCCCTGGACGCGGTGGCGGCCGCGGTTGAGGAGCTCCAGCGCCTGGGTCTCCACATCGGTGGAGTGGATCTGGCCGCTGTCGACCATGGCGAAGAGCCGGTCGATGCGCTCCTTCTCGTCGGCCCGGCCCTCCTGGCGGATCTTCTCCAGGAAGTCCTTGGCCGCCTCGGGCTCGGCCGCCAGCATGTAGCTGAGCTGGTCCAGTTCGCCGCCCTGCAGCATGTCCCGGAATGTGCTCTGGTGGACCCGGGTCACCTCCGCCGAGGCGTGCGCGTCCCGGATGTCGTCCATGTGATGGATCGTCCGGTCGTCCACCCGCAGCCGTACGTACAGCCGCACCCGCAGCCCGAGATCGGCGCCCAGGTCGTCCCAGCGCCCGCCGGCGCACTGCCGGGTGATGGCCCGGTCGGCCTGCTCGGCCTGGTTCACCGGGAACTCCGCGGAGACGTCCCGCAGCCGCTCCAGCGTCGGCGCGGTGAGCCGCTGGGCGACATCGGTCACCACCTCGGTGGCGGCCAGATGGGGATCGCTCACCGTCCAGTGGATCTCCACCTCGGCCTTGAAGAACGTGGTGCCTCCGGCGGCCGGCAGCTCCAGCTGCAGCGTCGTGACGAACGTGCCGAGCGCGATCTCGCAGATGGTGTGCGGCCGGGCCAGCGCCCGCTTGTCGTGGTGCTGGATGCCGCGGACGGTGGCCACGCTGTAGCCGCCGTTCCGGTAGAACAGCACCGACGCCGTCCGCGCGCTCGTGTGCCGGAACGGGCCCGTCGGCGCGTACTCCCGCAGGAACGGACCCGCGGGCCCCGGGCCGGCCGCCCCGCCCCCCGCCACGCCCTGGTCGTCAGCCATGCGTTTCCTCCTGGTACCTCTCGCCCGTCCGGTCCCGCGGCGGGACGGCGAGCCACCACAAGGAGCGCGCCTGCGCGTCGGGGAGCGGATTGTCCGGATCCTTCATCATTCGGCGCAGCAGCCAGTCCAGCCGCCGCCGGTCGTGCTCCTCGGTCGCCAGCGCGGGCAGCAGCGCCGCCAGCCCCGGCCGGGTCCACTCCCTGCCGTCCTTGCGCACGGCAGTGCGCAGCAGGGCCTCCAGCGCGTCCATCGCCACCTCCTGCGACCGCGCGGTGTTCAGCGCGGTCCACATCAAGTCGGCCATGGGGGCGACGAGTTCGGGCTGCGCGACGGCGAGGGCGAGCGGCAGCGGCCAGTCCCCGCGGTCCCCGAGCCCGGAATCGGGCTCGGCGTCCAGCACCTCGTCCACCTTGGTCACCGCGAGCCGGACGGTGGTCACCAGACCGAGGTCCTGGTACGGCTCGCGCTTGTGCTGCGTCCACTCCGCCATCCGCCGCAGCACCGTCGCCCCGTCCGGCAGGGCCAGCAGCCGGACGACGTTGAACGAGGCGACCGCCAGCTGCTCCCCGTCGTCCCGGACCCCGATCCGGGCCAGGGCGTCGAGGGACTCGTCCGTGGTGGCCGCGGCGTTGCCGTAGCCCAGCGCCATCGCCGCGGTCCAGCGCAGCGACTTCGTGCCGTACCGGCTCCAGTCGTCGACCAGCCGCCGCACCGCCTTGCGGTGCGAGGCGTGCCCGGCCGCCTGGTCCATCGTGGTGGCCGCGAAGATCCGCCGGCGCGGTGTGCCCGCCTCGGCGAGCGGCCGGATCAGCTCCGCGTAACCGTGGTCGAAGTCCCGTACGCACAGCTCCCCGGCGGCCACCGCGGCCCGCATCCACACCTGGGGACGGGGGTCGTCGGCCAGCAGCCGCAGCCAGCGCACCACCGGGCCGCGGACCGGGAAGTGCCGGTCCCAGACCTCGCTGAGCACCGCGCCGGGCAGCGCCGCCCCCCGGTACCAGATCAGCTGGGCGGGCACCTCGGTGCCGGCCACCTCGACCTCGCCGTCGGTCAGTTCGGCCCGCGACAGCGCCAGGTCGGACTCCGGGTCGTCGCAGAACAGCGGCCGGGCCGGGGTGTGGTCCGGATCGCTCTGGACGGACAGTTCCCAGGTCAGCAGGTGGGCGGCGGAGGCCACCGCGCTGTGCGAGGCGCCGCCCAGGACGGCCAGCGCGATCCGGAACGCCACCGGGTGGAACAGCGCCGCCGTGCCCGGCCGCCGCCCCCCGCTCCCGTCCGCGGCCGGCGGCGGCGCGGCCAGTGCCCGGTCCACCCCGGCGAACCACTCGTGGGCCTGGCCCGCCGCGAGACTCCGGCAGCCGGCCAGCAACTCCTCGTAGGAGACGCCGTCCAGCAGATGCCCGGCCAGCAGCGAGGCGAGCAGTTCGGCCTCGGCGGGGCGCAGGTCGTTCAGCCCGACCGCGTCCTGGATGTCCGTCCGCTCCGCCAACTCCTCGGCCCGGGCGAGGAGTTCGGCCACCCGCCCCCCGGCGTCCGGCCCGTCGTCCCCGGCCGCCGCGACATGCTCCGCCAGCCGCTCGCGCAGCCGGGCGGTGCGCAGTTCCTGCGTGGGCACCGGCGGGCAGAGCATCCCGTACCGCCCGGCCAGCAGCGGGTTCGCCGCCGAACCGACCGTCACGACGATCACCGCGAACGACTCCCGCTCGTCCAGCGCCGCGGCCAGCCCGTCCAGGTCCATCGCGTCCGGCGGCAGCGCACCGGGCTTGCCGAGCGACAGCTCCAGCAGGTAGCCGGTACCGTGCCGCTCCTCCAGCGAACCGGCCAGCTTCGGCACGCCGCCGTCCGTCTCGACGTCCACCCGCAGCACCCGCGGCCCGGACCCGGACTCCTCGCCAGGACCGTCCCCGGCAAGGGCGGTGACCTCGTCGAGGAGGGCCAGCGCGGTGCTGGTGCGCCCGGTGCCGGGTGCCGCGCCGAGCACCAGCAGCCGGCGGGCCCGCAGCGCGTTGCGCAGCCGTAAGTACCCCTCCGGTTCGACGTGCACCCGCCGGAGCCGGCGCAGCTCGTCGTCCGGCACCGGCCCGCTGCGCACCCCCGCGGCGGCCTGCCGGGCGTCCATCCGCAGGTGGATGTCCCCGATGTGGGCGCTTTGGATGTACGAACGGTCGAAGCTGTTCAGGTCCCGCCCGGTGTCGAACAGCATCCGGGTGGCGCGGCGGGTCCGCGACGCGGCGGCGAGGTCGGTGGGGCCGTCCTCGCTCTCCTCCCCGGCGAGCGGATTGCCGGTGTGCTCCTTGAACCGCCCCGCGGCGCGCTCCCGTTCCCGCTCCCGCTCCGCGGCCTCGCTGTCGGCAAAGTCCCCGTCCCCCTTGTCGTCCGCCCCGCGCGCCCGGTCGTCACCGTCCTTGCCCCGCGCCTGGGGCGCGCCCTCCGGGGACGGCCCGCCGGCCGCCTTCGGGGCCTCGGGCTCGGCCGGTCCCCCCGCCTGCTCCTCCTCGGCCACGTGCCTCAGCCCTTCCGCCGCTCGGCGTCACCGGTGATCCGCCCGATGTGCACGCCCTGCTGGTAGACGTTGTCGTGGTGCCGGGACATGTCGCCCCGGACGACGTACCGGTCACCGCCGGACCTGCCGCCCCGCGCGTCCCCGCCCCGGTCGCCGTCCTCGCCGTCGTCCTCGTCGTCGTAGTGGTCCGAGCCGTCGTGGTCGTCGTCGTGGTCCGAGCCGTCGTGGCCGTCCACGCCCGCTGCCTTGGCCCCCGCCCCCCACGCGTCCGCCCCCGCGCGGGTCCGCCCCTCGCCCGGATCGAGGCCGTCCGGTATCGCCGGTGCGTCCCGTCCGGGAAGGTGGAACCAGGCGTTGACCGCACCCTCCTTGAGCGCCAGCCGGGCCCGGGAGTAGCGCGTCGGCTCGATGAACTTGCCGCCGCTGCGGACCACGTCCTCGTACAGCGACTCGGACACCACCAGCACGAGGTCCGCCCGCTCGGCGTCCAGCAACTGCCGCCCGACGGGGGAGTCGGCCAGCCGGCACGCGAGGTCGACCGCGCGCCCGCTGACCCCCCGGCCGTCGTGCCGCACCGGGCCGACGTGCATGCCCACCCGCAGCCCCAGGGGGACCCGCAGGTCGCGGTTCTCCTCCCGCAGGTTCTCGCGCACCTCGACCATCCACAGGCCGAGCAGCCGGGTCACCGAGACCCGGCCGGCCACCGACAGCAGGACGCCGTCGCCGCGGTCCTCCATGTGGACCGCGTCCCGCGCCACCTTGGCGTGGGTGAACGCCGTTTCCAGGACCCGGTAGATCCGGGCGCGCATCTGCGGCTTCTCCACGTCGTCGTACTCCCCGGAACGCCGGGCGTCGACGCTGATCACCAACTCGTAGAGCGCCTCCGCGACATCCCTCGCGTCGTCGTCCACCCCGAGCCCCCTGTCCTGCCGCTCTGTTCGATTGCCGTCCCCATCAGCTTCCGGCCCGGGACCGAGGCCGTCTGTAGCCGTTTACACACGCCGGGCGTGCGCGCTGCCCGTCATGTCCGCGCCCCCTGCCACGCCCGTCCCCGCCGCGCTCCTCCGCGCCGTGCTCACTCCTGGTGGCCCTCGGCGAGGAGGGCGAGCAGCGCGGGGTCGAGGACCTCCACCATCCGGTTGCCGGTACGCACGACCTTCTGCGTACGCAGCAGCCGCAGGGCCTTGGCGACGGCTTCGCGGGTGGCCCCCACGGTGGCCGCCAGCTCGTCCTGGGCCAGGTGGACGACGGTCCCGGGTCTGGAACGGCCGGGTACGGGCGGGGCGTAGGGGCCGGCGGGCTCGACCCGTGACAACTCGCTGAGCCGGGCGGCCAGTCGCTGCAACACGGTGAGCGAGGCGAGCGCGGACCGCTCCTGGTCGGCGCTGCGGAGCCGGAAGGTGAGCTGGCGGATCACCAGTCCGCTGACCCGCGGGTGCAGGGCGAGGAAGCGACGGAACGCGTCGCCGGAGATGACCTGGGCCTCGATCGGCCCCAGGGCGCGCACGGTGGCGCTGCGGGGATGGTTGTCCAACGCGGCCATTTCCCCGAGGAGTTCACCGGGGCCGCGCAGGCCGAGTATCAGCCGGGTGGCACCGCGGTCCGTGGCCACGGAAACGGTCACCCAGCCACGCAGAATGATCATGACGTGACCGGACCGGTCGCCCTCCGTCAGGAGATGGGCGTCGGCCGTATAGCGCTTCCGGCTTCCGAGGGCCATCACGCTCTCGTTCTCCTGGGCTGTCAGAGCCCGCGCAAAAGCCAGCTCGTCGCCGAGCAGCCCCATGGCCACTCCCCCCACGGCAGTCCGTATGGCCGGTTTTTCGTAGGCGTTGATGGTCGCAGAGTGACGCTTTGGGTCGAGTGAATTACGCCACACCCCGCATACTCGGCAGTACTCCCCGAACCCCCAGGTGAACCGCGCCGCCCCGAGTCGCCCGTGCTGCCCGCACCCCTCACCATCCAGCCACCAGCCCCACCCCTCGGCCAACGATCCGGAGGTCAGACCCCCACCCACCCGAGCGACCCCCGCCGCTCCTCATTGGCCAAAACTCGGGTTTCCGCCAACGGATCGGTAATTCCATTCCACGCAAGAGGAGTCACTCCTTCCTCCACGCCACCACCCCCGAGATCGAAAAAACCCGAGTTTCCGCACGTCACCGCCCTGTCCGCGCTCACCCCACCGGGGTTGCCCGCACATGGCGAGTATGTGACGTAGCGCACACGCCGTACAGAGGGCCGCCGGGATTCGGTCGTGGTGCGGCATCGATCGCCGGGCCCGGGCGGGCCGCGCCGGCCGGACGGCGCCATCCGCTCACCGGGCTCAAGCGGCTGATCCGCCGGCTCGTGGCGGCGCCGGCGGATCTGCACATCGAAGATTTCGGGGCGCAACGGCGGGCGTAATCGGCGCCCGACGGCGGGAATTTTCGGGTCAGAGGCGGCGTATCCGCGCAGCGATCCCGTGGCCGAGCAGAAGGTAAATCACCGCGGGCAGACCGAAATTGAGGAATACCCGCAGTCCCTCGGTGTCCATGGTGAAGATGTCCTGGGACCAGCCGGCGAGCCAGTCGGCCAAACCGTGCACGAATCCGACGAAGACATTTCCCCGGTTGGCCTCCAGCAGGTACAGCAGGATCCACAGACCCAGGACACCTGCGGCGATGTCCGCGATCGTGTGGATGACCAGGGCTGTCCGGTGTGCGCCGGAGCCGTCCCGGCTGCGCCGGTGGATGTCGGGATTAACGTTATAGGGGCCGTAATTGTCGTTTACCGGCAGGTGTTCATGAGGGCTGTTCATGTCCCCTTACTTGCCTGACCCGAGTACCCAAAACCTCTCTTAAACCTGCGATTGCATATCGGTTTCAAGATCCCTCCGGGTGTGTCTCGAACTCCCTTCGCCCGCCGCCCATTTCACCGCGAACGCCTCTTCGCAGGTCTTCTCCCGGCTCGTCTCATCGATCATCCGTTGTGGCGAAACGTTCGACTGTTTACCGTTGGCCCGCTCATTCGCCTGCCGTGTCCCGTTCAGCCGGTCACCGGCAACCGGCAGGACGTACCGGCGCGGCGCCGGATCTCCCTCGTCACACCCGGCGCCGCGCCGTGCCCACCGGGTCTACGGGCGGAGCGACCGCACGGCGGCCGGGCCGTCGCTGACGTGCCAGAGCGCGTCCGCCGCGTCGAGGCTCGCCCGGTCGAGAGGGAAGTAGCCCTGCTGCGGGGTGGTATCGGTCCGCGTACGGACGGGAGTTGCCGTGGCGGCTGCGGTGACCGTACCGGCCGCGGTCAGCCCCCAGCCGTTGATACGGCCCTGCAGGACCGCCTCGTAGGTATCCGCCTCCGGCTCCCCCAGCCCGAGGACGTCGCTGCTGCCCAAGGTGCCGAGGACGACGGTGTACCGCTCGTCCAGCAGGGACCCCACGATGGCGCCGGCGGAGAACCAGTCGAGGTCCATCTCCGCCATCCGCATGGTGCTCGGGTTCCGCTGCACGTGCACGTTGTGGGCGAAGAGCAGGGTCGGTCCCCGCCGGGCCTCGATGGTCCGGACGTCGAGGAGGTTCTGGGCCATCAGTGCGTCCCGGGTGGCGAGGAGACGGGAGATCCGTGCGCTCTCGTCGAGGCGTTGTGCCGACTGCTTGTGGTAGCGCAACAGGCCCAGACCGGCCATGAGGTGTGTCCTGGCCCGGAACCACTCGGCACGTGAGGTCGCCGCGATCAGCTCCGGGGCGCGCGCATGGAGCGAGGTGAGCATGTCGTCCGCGATCGTCCGGAGCTTCTCGGCCTCGGCCGTGTCACCGACCGACATCGCCGGGTCCAGGATCGCCTCCGCGCGGCTCCACCGTTCGTCCTCCCCGGCGAGGCCCGCGAGGTCGACGTCGAGCTCGGGCTTGAGGTAGTCGCGGGCGTACTCGAGATAGCGCCGCGGGCTGGGTGCGCTGGTGTTCTCCATCTCGGCGTCGATGCCATGGAAGGCCAGGCGCTCCTCCGCCGGCCGGCCTTCGTTGTGCTCGCGCATCCAGGCGATGAGTTGCCTGTTGGCGAGCAGCTCGCCGAAGCCGGTGGAGAAGCCCTCGCTCATCACCTCGTCGAGCGTTCCGGCTCCCCCCTGGACGAAGTCGTCCACGCGCAGCGCCGTCACCCGGTCGATCTCCAGGGCGATCGACCGGAAGCCGTGGCCGGCCAGCTGAACGAACAACTCGTTGCGCAGCCGCCCGAAGGCGGGCTCCAGGTGCGTCGGCTCACCGAGCGCCAGCAGTTCACATGACGTACTCACGAAGTCTCGAATGTCCTGACTCATGAGCCTCAATCGTATCCTTGAAAGCACGGTTGAGACTTGCCACGCTCTCACCTGCCCGCCGCACGATAGGCTTCGCCCAAAGTCTCAAACAGGTGATAACCATGCGCCCCTTTGACCTCGCGCGCGAGCACGGCATCTCGACCCAGGCGGTCCGCAACTACGAACGGGACGGTTTCCTCCCGCCCGCGGAGCGCACGGCCAGCGGCTACCGCATCTACACCGAGGTGCACGCGGCAGCGCTCCGCACCTTCCTCTCCCTCGTCCCGGCCTACGGGCACGCGGCCGGCGGCCAGATCATGAACGCACTCCACCGCGACGCCCTCGACGACGCCCTGATGCTCATCGACCGCGGCCACAGCCAGTTGCTCCGCGACCGGGAGACCCTCGACGCGGTGCGGAAAGCGGTCGAGCACCTGACCGCGGAGGGCGACGCCACCACGGACCCCCCAGCAGCCCCCGCCACCCGCACCATCGGCGAACTCGCCCACCAGCTCCGCGTCACGCCGGCCACCTTGCGCAACTGGGAGGACGCCGGCATCCTCACCCCCACCCGCGACCCGGTCACCGGCCACCGCAGCTACGGCCCGAGCGACATCCGCGACGCCGAGTTCGCCCATCTCCTCAGGCGCGGCGGCTACCTGCTGGACCACATCTCCACCGTGGTCCAGCACATCCGGACGGCCGGCGACACCCACACCCTGGCCACCGTCCTGGACGACTGGCACCACAAGCTCACCACCCAGGGCCTCGCCATGCTCACCGCGGCCACCCACCTCAGCCACTATCTGACCCTGCTCGGCCACCCCGCGGCACAGGCGGCTCCGTACGCCGGGCCCGCAGGCGCTCCCGCACCTGTGGCGGGAGAGTGCGCTCCTCCCGCCGCCGTTGCCGTCAGCCGCGTCCGGTGAACTGCTGCCCGACGCCGAGTCGGCGCAGGTCGGCGAGGACCTTGGGGTCCTGGGCGTCGAGCCAGTCGCAGAGCTGGCGGAAGGAGACCAGCCGGACGTCCTTGTGCTTTTCGTCGGCGATGTGCTTGAGCGCTTCCTCGACGGCGTCCATGTAGATGCCGCCGTTCCACTGCTCGAAGTGGTTGCCGATGAAGAAGGGCGCCCGGTTGGTCTCGTAGGCCCGCCGGAAACCGGCGATATAGGCCTCGGTGGCCTGCTTGCGCCAGCCCGGGTAGTTGGCCGGCGGGCCGTGGGTGACGTTCTTCGGCGACTGGTTGGCGGCGATGTTGTAGTCCATCGACAGCACGGGGAAGGAGTGGCCGGGGAACGGGATCAACTGCAGCGGGAAGTCCCACAGACCCTGCTTCTTGGTGGGCCAGACCTGCTGGCCGCCGGGCGAGCTGGCGTCGTAGCGCCAGCCGAGCTTGCGGGCGGTGGGCAGCAGGTTCTCCTGGCCGAGCAGTTGCGGGGTGCGGCTGCCGACGAGTTCCTTGGCATAGTCGAAGGGGAGCGGATCGAGATCGGTGAAGCCGGTGTTGGTGCGCCACTTGGTGACGAAGGACATCGCCTGCTCGATCTCCGACTCCCACTGCGCGGGCGTCCAGTATTTGACCGAGCCCCGGCCCTCACCGCCGAAATGCCCGTTGAAATGGGTGCCTATCTCGTGGCCCTCCAGCCACGCCGCCCGCACGTTCTTCAGCGTCTCCCTGATGTGGTCGTCGTTGAGGAAATCGATGCCGGACGCGCCGACCGGGTTGTTCGGCGGCCGGTACAGGCGTCGCTTCGCCTCCGGCAGCACATAGATCCCGGAAAGGAAGAACGTCATCGACGCATTGTGGTCCCGGGCGAGTTTGCGGAACCGCGGGAAGAGACCATTTCCCACCTCCCCCGCACCGTCCCAGGAGAACACCACGAACTGCGGCGGCTTCTGCCCCGGCGCCAACCGCTCCGGCCTGGGCGGCTGCTGGGGCTGCCGGCCGGTGTACGCGGTCGAGCCGTCGCCTATCGGCTTGCCCTGCGGCCCCTTCCCGGGCTTCGTTCCGACCTTGTCCGAGCCCGACGACCCGGCGGAGGAGCAGCCGGCGACCGACAGCGCGGCCGCCGCTCCTACGCCGAGCCCGAATATCCGGCGGCGGCTGAATTCACGCATGACGATCCCATCGCATTGGTTGGATACGGAGCTTCCGCGGACGCAGACCGCATTGCCCCTCAACCCACGCCCTTCGCCCTTGGACGCGTACGACTCTCGCGGCGATCACTAGCGCACCGGTAACGCCCCACTAACAAGCGCTGCCTGCGGACGGCGAAGCGGTCGGTCCCGGCTTCCGGCCGCTTTCCCTTTCCACAGCTGTGGACGGCGGAGGGCGAGGGACCGGCCCCGGCCCGTACCGCACCCACCTCGGCACCCGCCGGCGCGCCCACCCCCGCACCCACGTCCGTGCCCGCCGAAGAAGCCGAGGTTTTCTGTTATCCGGCCGGGGCGGGAGGATCCCCAGGCATGGCACGACCGATTGCCTGACCGGTTCCATGACCGATCGCACGACCGATTGCACAGCGAGGAAGGAAGCCGGAACGTGAACCCACATCCTGGAGCAGCGACTGTGGTGGCCGCGCGTGCTGGAGATCAGCAGGCGCAGGACGAGCTCGTGACCGGCTTCCTGCCGCTGGTCTACAACATCGTGGGCCGCGCCCTTCGCGGCCATGCCGATGTCGACGACGTGGTGCAGGAGGTCATGCTCCGCATGTTGCAGGGGCTCGACGGGCTGCGCGATCCCGACCGGTTCCGCTCCTGGCTGGTGGCCGTGACGATGAACGAGATACGCCGGCACTGGAACCGCAGGCAGGCGTCGCCGACCGACACCAGGGTGGACGACGTCGCCGACCTCGCCGATCCGGCCACCGACTTCGTCGATCTGACCATCTTCCGCCTGGGCCTGGCCGGTCAGCGCAGGGAGGTCGCCGAGGCGACCCGGTGGCTGGACGAGAACGACCGCGCCTTGTTGTCGCTGTGGTGGCTGGAGGCCGCGGGCGAGCTCACCCGTGAGGAGGTCGCGGTCGCCCTGGAGCTGACCCCGCAGCACACCGCGGTCCGGGTGCAGCGGATGAAGACCCAGTTGGAGACGGCCAGGGTCGTCGTGCGGGCGCTGTCGGCGGAGCCGCGCTGCGGGGAACTGCTGGCGATGGTGGCCCACTGGGACGGCGTCCCCTCCGCGCTGTGGCGTAAGCGAATAGCCCGGCACGCGCGTGGCTGCGCGGCGTGCTCGGGGTACTGGATCGGCCTGGTCCCGGCGGAAGGGCTGCTCGTCGGGCTGGGCCTGGTGCCGCCGGCGGCCGGTTTGGTCTGGCTGCTGTCCGGCACGCACGGCGCGTCCGCCGTCAACCTCGCCCCCGTCGCCTCCGGGCAGGACATCACCGGCCACGGTGGCGAGCAGGTGGTCAGGGCGGCGGTACGGCGGGGAGCGCACCGTGCGCCCAAGGCGGGCGGCAGGGGCGTCCGCCGGATCCTGCAGGCCCGTCCCCGCGGCGCCGGTGCGGTCGCCGGAGGCGCCGCCGTGACCGCCACCGCCGCCGCAGCCGCCTTGTCCCTCGCCCTCGTCCCCTCCGGCGGCGGCCACGACACCACGAGCGCGGCAGCCGCGCCCCGGCAGCTGTCCGCGACGGCCTCGGCGAGCTCGCCCACCCCGGAGCCCTCGGTCCGCCGTTCCACCAGCACGGCTCCCTCGCATCCCACGGCTGCGCCGAGCCGCAGGTCGGCCCCCGCGGCGAGCCGGGACGAACGGCCCGCCCGTCCGCCGCTGTCCGCATCACCGACCCCGACGCCGACGCCCCGGCCGAGCCAGGCAGTCGACCCCGCCCAGCAGGTCCTCGCCCTGATCAACAAGGCGCGGGCCGACCACGGTCTGCCGCCCTACACCCTCACCTCGGGGCTCACCCGCAGCGCAGAGGCCCACAACAGCGTGATGGACGGCGGATGCGGCCTGTCCCACCAGTGCGCCGGTGAAGCGCCGCTGGGGGACCGGGAGACGGCCCAGGGGGTGCACTGGGGAGCGGCCGGAGAAAACATCGGGCAGGCCACAGCGGGGCCGGACCCCCGGCAGATCGCCGCCGCCGCGGTGAGCGTGACGCAGTCCATGCTGGACGAGAAGCCGCCCAACGACGGCCACCGGCAGAACATCCTCAGCACGACGTTCCACCACGTCGGCATAGGCGTCCACCGGAACGCCAACGGCACCGTCTGGCTCACCCAGGACTTCTCCGACTGACCCAACGCGCGCTCCGAAACCGGGAGTTACCCCTCCAGCGCCACTTTCCTGTTATCCACCCCACCCTGAGGGATCTCCCCCAACTGTCAGGTCCCTGACACCCCACACGCACTACTCGGCACTACTCGGCACTGCCCGGGCACCGCAACCGCACTGCCCGGCACTGCCCAGCACTGCCCCCCACTGCACTGCGCAAGAAATGAGGACATCCATGAGTCACGGTTCGCACCGGTGGAAGGCGATGAGCGGCAGGTCGCGTGCGCTGATCGCACTGGCCTCAGCAGGTGTGGTCGGCGCCGTCACCGTCGGGGTGTCCTCGGCGGCCACCGAGGCGACCGCCCCCCGGAAGGCCACCGACCACCGTGCGGCACCCGCCGGGGCGTCGCAGATACCCGGTACGGCGACCGGAAAGGCGAAACGCTTCGCCACCGGCGCGGTGCCGTCCCGGGAGAACGGGCGGACGGACGCGCTCGGCAAGACCCTGGGGCCCAGGCTGGCGGCGCTCGCGCCCGGCGCCACGGCCGGAGCGACGTCCTCGGCGACCCGGACCCGTCTTCCCGAGAGCGTCGACCTGAGCAAGTACGCGCCGGCCCCCGGCAATCAGGGCCAGGTCGGTTCCTGCGCCGCATGGGCCGTCGACTACACGGCCTACGGCGTCCTGGAGCGCGAGCAGAAGATCTCCGGCGGCCCCCAGGCGCCCATGTTCACCTACGCCCAGGTCGTCAAGGGCCAGCCGCGGGGGACCTCCTTGGCCGATCACTTCAGGATCGCGATGAAGCAGGGCGTCGATGCCAAGTCCCACTACTGGCAAGGGGACTTCGACTACACCACCCAGCCCACCGCCGGCGAGACGAACAACGCGGCGAAGTGGAAGCTGTCCGGCTACACCCCCCTGCACACCGGAAGCCGGCTGAAGAACGAGGTGAAGGCGGCGCTCGCCAAGGGACTGCCGGTCACCGTCGCGATGCCGGTACACAACAGCTTCTTCGCCGTCACTCCCCAACAGGCCGCGTCCTACAGCTACGCCCCGACCGCCGGTGACCCCGTGGCGGGCGGCCACGCGATGGCCGTCGTCGGCTACAACAGCAAGGGAGTGCGGGTGGAGAACTCCTGGGGCTCCGGCTGGGGCGACCACGGATTCATCAACCTGTCCTGGAAGGCCCTGACCGACGAGACCTGGGAGGCCAACGCGGTCGGCAAACTCATCAAGCGCTGACCCCGCCCCCGCCACCCCCAAGGCACCCGCACCACCCACAAGGCCCCGGTCCCCGACCGGGGCCTTCGCCCTGGCGGCGCCGGCCTTCCCTGACGTGGCGCTGCTTCGGGTTCCTCCTGCCGTCCTCCCCCCCCGCTCCCATGCCCGCGTTTGCCGGACGTTAGTGGTGCGGCAGTCTGGCGATAGGGGCCCCGACCAGAGTGGGTGTCGTACCGAGGAAACAGCGACACCGACCGTCCTGGGGGACCCGAAATGAGCGCCAACACCACTGCCGGCACCGCCCGTCGCCGCACCCTGCGCATTGCCGCAGCGGCCCTGACCGCAGCCGCCGCGCTGTCTCTGACCGCCTGCTCCGGTTCGGACGCCGGCGGCACGAAGTCCGGGGCCCACGCGGACGCGAGCAAGGCCGCCGCCGATTCCAGCGGCGCGGGCTCCTCCGGGTCCGGTGGCGCGGGCTCCTCCGCCGGAGCGCAGGGTTCCGACACCCAGGCGGACTCCGGTGCCAAGACCGGTACCAAGCCGGGTGCTGAGGGCAAGCAGGCGGGCGGTGCGCACGCCACCGGCGGTGGTGGGGCGGGCTCGGGTGTGGAGCGCTGCCACACCTCCGGCCTGAAGGCGGCATTCGCCACGGGCGAGGACGCGGCCCCGGACCCGAACGCGAGCGGGGCGACGACGACCAGCGTCGTGCTGACCAACAAGGGCAGCCGGGCCTGCAAGATCGGCGGTTTCGCGGGTGTGGACCTCAAGTCCGAGAACGGCGGCGAGCGTTGGTCGCTGGCCCGTTCGTCGGCCAAGCACGGCTCGATCACCCTGGGGCCCGGGGACAGCACCGACTTCACGATCAACGTCCTGCTGACCAAGGAGAAGGAGGGCTTCTACCAGCCCGCCTTCGCGGACGTCACCCCGCCCAACGAGACCACGTCGATCACCGTCAAGTGGCCCTGGGGCACCCTCGTCGACCAGCGCGCCGCCACCCACCCGGGCACCTTCGTCAACCCCATCGGCTGACGACCCCGGCGCTCCCCCGGCCACGCGGGCGCGGGTCCGGACGCCACGTCCGACCGCGTCCGCATGGCCGCTCCCGAACTGCCGCAGTGCCGCACGCCGGCGGCCGCGACCTCACTTTCCCTTGTCTGCTTCGCCCATGGGGCCTCCATCGGCCGCTTCCGCCGCCGGATCCGCTGCGCCGGACGTGCCGGCCGGGTCCTCGAAGCGGAACGACTCCGCGATCGCGCCGAAGACCTAGAGCCGGGCCCCGGTGGCACCGGAGGAGACAGGCGGTCAGCACCAGGACGGGGCACGCCGGACCACGTGCGACGCCGCTGCTCGGACCGTGCCCGGGCCGGCCGCGGGCGGGGATGTTTTGCTGTCGCGCGAGGTGGGGAGAAGGCTCATACCGAACCAAACGGGCTGCCCATCCCTCCTCGGGGTGCGCAGCCCGCCGTGTTGTGGTGATCCTGCGGCCGGTGGCCGCGGCTGTGGTGTGTGCTGCCCCGGACAGGGATCACCGGATCTGTGCTCTCCCCCACGCAGGGGTGTGCCGGGCCCCGGGTGGCCCCCACCAAAGGGGTCCCCATGAATACCCACGTTCAGTCGCCGTTGCTGGATCTGTTGAGCACGGCTTCCCTCCCCGGCCAGGCGCAGCCGGCCGCCGGGGCGCGAGAGGTGAACCGGTCGGCGGCGCCGGTCCGCACCTTCCTGGCGGTCACCTCCATCCCCGTCGGCACCAACCCGGTCGGGCTGGCGTTCATCCCCAACGGCGACCTCTACGTCACCAACTCCGGGTCGAACAACGTGCAGACCATCGACACCGCCACGGACACCGTCATCGGCGCCGCGATCCCGACCGGCACCACGCCGGCCTGGCTGACCGTCGCGCCCAACGGCAACGCCTACGTCCCCAACAACATCTCCAACAACGTGACGGTGATCGACACCGCCACCAGCACCGTCCTCACCACGATCCCCCTCAGCGGCGGCCCCTCCGCCGCGGCGGTCATCCCCAGCGGCAACGTCTACGTCAGCCGCTTCTCGGCGAGCAGCGTGCAGGAGATCGCGGTCGCCAGCAACACCCCCATCGGCCCTCCGATCCCCACCGGCAGCGGACCGGTCGGGATCGCGGTCGCCGCCAACGGCAAGGCCTATGTCGCCAACCGGAACGCGAACAGTGTGACGGTGATCGACACCGCCACCGCCACCGTCCTCACCACGATCGGCGTCGGCAACGGGCCGAACTTCGTGGCGATCGGCCCCAGCGGCACCGTCGCCTACGTCGCCAACATCAACTCAAGCAATGTGACGGTGATCGACACCACCACGGACACCGTCGTCGGCGCCGCGATCCCCGTCGGCACCAACCCGTGGGGCATCGCGGTCGGCCCCGACGGCAACGCCTACACGGCCAACCGGGGCGCGAACACCGTGTCGGTGATCGACACCACCACCAACATCGTCATCGGCGCCCCGATCCCCGTCGGCAGCCAGCCGATCGCCCTGGTCGTCGCGCCCAACAACAAGGTCTACGTCACCAACATCGCCGGGGCCAGCGTCAGCGTCATCCAGTTCGACCCGACGATCAGCAGCATCACCCCCAACCAAGGGCCCATCACGGGCGGCACGGTGGTGACGATCACCGGCACCAACCTGACCGGGGCGAGCGTCGACATCGGCGGCAACCCCGCCACCGGCGTGAGTGTCAACGCCACCGGTACGCAGCTCACCGCGACCACTCCGCCCGGCGCGGCCGGCCCCGCGGACGTCACCGTCACCACCCCTGGTGGCAGCGCCACGCTGGTGGGCGGCTTCACCTACGTCGTCCCCGTCCACGCCACCTCGCTGACCGCGACCCCGGCGCTGACGAAGCTGTTCCCGCCGCACGTGTACTTCCCGTGGCTGACGGCCACGCTGACCGACCAGGTCACCGGCCTTCCGGTGCCCAACCAGCCGATCCTCTTCAAGGCCGGCAGCAATGTCCTGGGCATCGCCAACACGGACGCCCAGGGTGTCGCCCGGGTGAACGAGACGCTCACCCTGACGCTCATCCTCCTCAACCACGGCTACGAGGTCAGCTTCGCCGGCGCGGTCACCCCGACGGCGATCCTGTCACCGTCCAGCGCCAGCGCACCGGTCATCGAACCCTGACCCCCAGCCGGCCACCGGAACGGCTCCGCGACCCTTCCGTGCGCTCCGGAAAAAGAGCGCACGGAAGGGCATAAACCGGCACCGGAGAAGCCCTGGGCTCAGCCCTCACCAACAACGGCCCTGGACGCAGAGGGGCCAAGTCAGGCCCAGCCGTGGCTTCGTGACCGAGAGTTGGGACACGCGGAGCGCACCCCCGCCCCGAAGGGGTCGGGACAACAAACAAGCCCCAGGTCGCTGACCTGGGGCTTTCATATGGAGCGGGTGACGGGAATCGAACCCGCGCTCTGAGCTTGGGAAGCTCATGTTCTACCATTAAACTACACCCGCGTCATTCCGTCTCTCTCGAGAGCGGAACATCGTCGCACACTCTACCCCATCGCCGCCCCGCGGTGCATTTGGCATGTCCGGGTGGGGTGTGGGGAGAGGGGTGGCCCCCAGGGGGTATCCGGGGGTGCAGGGGGGTGCGCGGCCCGCGGGGATGCGGGTGTGCGGGGCGGGAGTTGGGGCGTACGGTGGGGGCTCGGAGTGCCGCGTGTGGTGGCGCCCAGTTCATCCCCTAATGTGGCTTTTGTTGTCCACGCAGTTGGGAGAGGGACTTGATGGAGCGCACCGTCGTACGTTGTGCCGAGGGCCACGTGTTCAGCACCGCTTCGTTCCCGATGCAGACCACCGACCGGCTCGGTCCCGGACGGCTGTTGCGCTGCCCGCGCTGTGCTCGGCTGCGGCATGCGGTGCCCGTCGAGCACGCGAAGCGGTAGTTGATCAACCCGTAGTGGCGGAGTGATCAACGCGTAGCAGTGATCGTCCGAGGGTGGTGGGCCCGGTCCCTGGTGGGACCGGGCCCTCGTCGTGCGGTGGGGGTGGTGCGGGCGCGTATCCTCGTCTGCGTGCTTCTCTCAGACAAGGACATCCGGGCCGAGATCGATGCCGGCCGGGTGCGCATCGACCCCTATGACGAGTCGATGGTGCAGCCGTCCAGTATCGACGTGCGTCTCGATCGCTACTTCCGGGTGTTCGAGAACCACCGCTACCCGCACATCGACCCCGCCGTCGAGCAGTCCGACCTGACCCGTGAGGTGGTTCCGGAGGGGGACGAGGCGTTCATCCTGCACCCGGGTGAGTTCGTGCTCGCCTCGACGTACGAGGTCATCACGCTGCCCGACGACCTCGCCTCGCGGCTGGAGGGCAAGAGCTCGCTCGGGCGGCTCGGGCTGCTGACGCATTCCACCGCCGGGTTCATCGACCCGGGGTTCAGCGGGCACGTGACGCTGGAGCTGAGCAACGTGGCCACGCTGCCGATCAAGCTGTGGCCGGGCATGAAGATCGGGCAGCTGTGCATGTTCCGGCTGACCTCGCCGGCCGAGCACCCGTACGGCAGTGAGCGGTACGGCTCCCGCTACCAGGGGCAGCGCGGCCCGACGCCGTCCCGGTCGTTCCGGAATTTCCACCGTTCGAAGGTGTGAGGCCGCCCGCGGCGGGGGGCGCCGTGGGCCGGGCCGAGGTCGTGGGCCGTGGACCAGGTCGTAGGTCGAAACAGGGAAGGTCTGAGAGAGATTCGTGAGTGACGTGCGGGAGAACCTGACGTACGAGCGGTTCGGCGGGGCGGTCCGCGAGCTGGCGCAGACGATTGCGGACGACGGGTACGAGCCGGACATCGTGCTGTCGATCGCCCGGGGCGGCGTGTTCGTCGCGGGCGGGCTGGCGTACGCGCTGGACTGCAAGAACATCCACCTGGTGAACGTGGAGTTCTACACCGGCGTGGGGACCACCCTGGAGATGCCGGTCATGCTGGCGCCGGTCCCGAACGCGATCGACTTCTCGGAGAAGAAGGTGCTGATCGCCGATGACGTGGCCGACACGGGCAAGACGCTGAAGCTGGTGCGCGACTTCTGCCTGGACACCGTGGCCGAGGTGCGCAGCGCGGTGATCTACGAGAAGTCGCACTCGCTGGTGAAGTGCGAGTACGTCTGGAAGCGCACGGACGACTGGATCAACTTCCCGTGGAGCGTCGAGCCGCCGGTGGTCCGGCGGGAGGGGCAGATCCTCGACGCGTGACCCGGTAAGTCCCGTACCGCACAAGGGAGTTGGCTTCGGCCGGCTCCCTTGTTTGCGTCCTGTGCGCGTCTTTCGGCCAATGGCGTTACCGGTGTTCCGCCCGGGCTTACTTGCGAGTACAACCCGCGGTAACAGCAGACCGGAGGGGAGGCCGCAGGGTGCGTACGACAGGCGTGAGACGTGCGGGGCACGGGTGGCGCGGGTTCGGTGGCTTACGGGGTGCGGTGGTGGGCTCGGCCGCGGTGCTGGGGGTGGTGTTCAGCCTGGCGGCGGGCGGCGGGGCGAGTGCCGCCACCGGAGCCGCGAGCGGAAGCGGGCGGGCGACGATCAGGGCCACCACACCGCTGCCGCCCGAGCTGGAGAAGGTCCGGGCGCAGGAGGCCGTCAAGCTCTACGGGGACCCGGCCGAGCGGCCGCTCGCCGAGCGCAAGACCTCGCTGATCTCGCTGGGCGACAGCGAGATCTCCGGCGAGGGCGTCGGGACGTACGAGCCGGGGACCGACGGGCCCACCAACTGGTGCCACCGGTCCCCGGACGCGGCGATCCACCGCACCGGCATCGCGGCCGACGTCACGTACAACGTCGCGTGCTCGGGCGCGTCCAGCGGGAACATCGTCATCGGCGGCAGCAAGCAGTACGCCGATGAGCTGGTGCAGAGCGACAGCCTGGCGATCGCGGCGCGCAACACCCGGCTGAAGATGGTGCTCCTGGTGGCCGGCGCCAACGACGACCTCCAGTTCGGGCCGGTGATGACGGACTGCGTGGAGCACTGGTTCCTGTTCCAGGGCACCTGCGAGCCGAAGTACCGGCCGGGGTGGCAGGCGCGGGTCGACGGGCTGGTGCCGAAGATCGAGCGGACGCTGACCGACCTGCGGACCGTGATGCGGAACGCCGGGTACGCGGACGGCGACTACCGGCTGGTGGTGATGTCGTACCCCAGCCCCATCGGGCCGGACGTGGAGGACAACCCGCACTTCCCCGGGAAGCTGCCGGGCGGCTGCACCGGCTACACCTCCGACGCCGGCTGGGGCCGCAACGCCGCCGTACCGGCCTTCGAACGCGGCGTCCGGAGGATCGCGCAGGACACCGGCGTGACCTACCTCGACGCCTCGCGGCTCTTCCACGGCCACGAGGTGTGCATGGAGGACACCTGGGCGCGCGGACTGTACGTGAACCTCACCAACCCCTTCCCGCCCGACTCCAATTCGGTGCGGCAGTCCTTCCACCCCAACGCGCGCGGGCATGCGGCGTTCGCCTCCTGCCTGACCCAGCTGTACGCGGCGCCGGGACTGCGTGAGGCGTCCTGCGCGGACCCGGCGAGCACCGGGCGGCCGAAGCTGTACCCGGGCGCTTGGGACGACGCGTACCGGCCGCTGCGGAACACCGCCACCGGCAGCTGTGTGGACGCGACCGGCGGCGCCAGCGGCAACGGCACGGTGGTCGGCGGCTGGGACTGCAACGGCCAGCGCCACCAGGACTGGTGGTACGACGACGACCAGCGGTCGGTGCACGTCGGACTGACCCAGGACCGGTGCCTGGACGTCCCCGGCGCACGCTACGAGCCGGGGGCCGGGCTGGTGCTGTGGAACTGCTCGGGCGCGGCCAACCAGCAGTTCGCCCGGCCGGCGGACGGCACGATCCGGCCGGCCGCCGCGCAGTCGCTCTGCCTGACGCTGGACGGTGCGAAGGAGCCGTTGCGGCTGCGGTCGTGTGACGGGTCGACAGGGCAGCGGTTCGCGTAACGGCCGCTGCCGGTACGCCGATCGCGCGCGGCGCCCGTACGGCGAAGGGCCCGTCCCGGAGCGGAGTGCTCCGGGACGGGCCCTTGCCGTGTGGCGGTCCGGTCCGGGCCGTGGCCTACAGCGTGCCCAGCTTGAGCAGCGCCAGCAGCGCGACCAGCTGGATCGCGGAGGCGCCGAGCGCCTTCGGCCACGGCAGGTCGTGCGACTTGCTGACCATGGACGTCAGCAGGTAGCCGGTGGCGAGCCAGGTCAGCCAGCCCAGGACCTGGACGAGCGCGGAGTCGCCGCCGAGGAACATCGCGAACAGCAGCCGGGGCGCGTCCGTGATCGTCATGATCAGCATGGCCAGGCCGATGGTCGGCTGCCAGGCACCGTCACCGCCGAGCTGGCGGGCCAGGGTGTGGGTGACAGCGCCCAGGATCAGACTGCCGACGATGAACATCACGGCGGTGATCAGCACCCAGGGGATGCTGTTGGAGAGCGTGGCGTTCAGCACGTCCTCACGGGCCTTGTCGAAGCCGAAGACCGCGAGCAGGCCGTAGACGAACGTGACGGTCAGGGCCGGGCCCCACACCTGGTGGTCCCGCATCTGCCAGAACGTCGGGTCGGGGCGCAGCACGATGCCGGACAGCAGCTGCTTCCAGTGCAGCCGGGGGCCGGCCGGCGGCGCGGAGGACTGGCCGGCGCGGTACGTGCCGCCGGCGGCGTAGTCACCGTCGGCCGGGCCGTTGCCGTACTGATCGGGGTACCCGCCGTACGCGTCCGGGGCCTCGCCGATGCTGAACTGCCGGGTGCTGCCGGGGTTGTTGTCGCCGCCGTACGGTGCGTAGCCGGCGCCGCCGGCGTCGCCGAAGTACTCGGGCTCGCCGTACTGCTGCGGCTGCCCCTGCGGTCCCCCGCCGTACTGCTGCCACTGCCCGTGCGGTGGCGGCGCGGCCTGCTGCCCGTACGGCCCCTGCTGCCCGTACGGCGCCTGCTGCGCCTGCCCCTGCTGTCCGTTCTGCGCGGGGCGGGCATCCCGTCCGCGACCCATCCTGAATCCAGCCACGCCTTCGAAAGTACCTGGTCCCCGGGGACCGGGTGGCCGAGTGGGGAGATGGGGGTGCGTTTGGGGCTGAGCTGTGACAGTTCGCTGCGCTTGGCTGCCGGCCCACGTACGGGCCTGCGGGGCCTTGTTCGTGGACGTAAAGCGTCAGCAGTCCACGAACAAGGCCCCTCCGGCCCGTCACCTCCCGTTGGCGGAAGGGAAAAGGCCGGTGGGGGTGCGCGTGATTTCTCACGGGCACCCCCACTCAGGGTTCTTCAGGTGTGGGCTACTTCACCGGCTCGGGCTCGGGCTCGCTCTCCGCGGGAGTCTCGTCCGTCGGGTCGGTGGGGGTCTTGACGGAGTCCAGCAGGAGCTGGGCGACGTCGACGACCTGGATGGATTCCTTCGCCTTGCCGTCGTTCTTCTTGCCGTTGACCGAGTCGGTGAGCATGACCAGGCAGAAGGGGCAGGCGGTGGAGACGATGTCGGGGTTGAGGGAGAGGGCTTCGTCGACGCGCTCGTTGTTGATGCGCTTGCCGATGCGCTCTTCCATCCACATGCGGGCGCCGCCGGCGCCGCAGCAGAAGCCACGCTCCTTGTGGCGGTGCATCTCCTCGTTCCGCAGGCCCGGCACCTTGGCGATGATCTCGCGCGGCGGGGTGTAGACCTTGTTGTGGCGGCCCAGGTAGCAGGGGTCGTGGTAGGTGATCAGACCCTCGACCGGGGTGACGGGGGTGAGCTTGCCCTCGTCCACCAGGTGCTGGAGCAGCTGGGTGTGGTGGATGACCTCGTACTCGCCGCCCAGCTGCGGGTACTCGTTCGCGATGGTGTTGAAGCAGTGCGGGCAGGTCGCGACGATCTTCTTCGACGCCTTCGGCTTCTTGGTCGACTCGTCCTCGTCGTCCTCGCCGAAGGCCGCGTTCAGGGTGGCGACGTTCTCGGCGCCGAGCTGCTGGAAGAGGAACTCGTTGCCCAGACGGCGCGGCGAGTCACCGGTGCACTTCTCGTCGCCGCCCATGATCGCGAACTTCACGCCCGCGATGTGCAGCAGCTCGGCGAAGGCCTTGGTGGTCTTCTTGGCGCGGTCCTCCAGGGCACCGGCGCAGCCGACCCAGTAGAGGTACTCGACCTCGGTGAGGTCCTCGACGTCCTGGCCGACGACCGGGACCTCGAAGTCGACCTCCTTGGTCCAGGCGAGCCGCTGCTTCTTGGCCAGGCCCCAGGGGTTGCCCTTCTTCTCCAGGTTCTTGAGCATGGTGCCGGCTTCGGACGGGAAGCTGGACTCGATCATGACCTGGTAGCGGCGCATGTCGACGATGTGGTCGACGTGCTCGATGTCGACCGGGCACTGCTCGACGCAGGCACCGCAGGTGGTGCAGGACCACAGCACGTCCGGGTCGATGACGCCGTTCTCCTCCAGCGTCCCGATCAGCGGGCGCTCGGCCTCGGCCAGCGCCGACGCGGGCACGTCCTTGAGCTGCTCCTCGGTGGCCCGCTCCGTGCCCTCCATGTCCTTGCCGCCGCCGGCGAGCAGGTAGGGGGCCTTGGCGTGCGAGTGGTCGCGCAGGGCCATGATCAGCAGCTTGGGGGAGAGCGGCTTGCCGGTGTTCCAGGCGGGGCACTGCGACTGGCAGCGGCCGCACTCGGTGCAGGTCGAGAAGTCCAGCAGGCCCTTCCAGGAGAAGTGCTCGATCTGGGAGACGCCGAACTGGTCGTCCTCGCCCGGGTCCTCGAAGTCGATCGGCTTGCCCGCCGAGGTCATCGGCTGCAGCGCGCCCAGGGCGACGTCGCCGTCGGCCTCGCGCTTGAACCAGATGTTGGGGAAGGCCAGGAAGCGGTGCCAGGCGATGCTCATGTCGGTGTTGAGGCCGACCGTGATCGCCCACGTCATCGTCACGCCGAGCTTGATCATGGCGACGAAGTAGGTCAGGTTCTGCAGGGTGCCGAGGCTGAGGCCCTTGAACGCCGCGACGAGCGGGTACGAGGCGAAGTACGCGGGCTCGTAACCGTCGACGTGGTGCAGGGCGCCTTCGAGGCCGCGCAGCGTCATGATCGCCAGACCGATGACGAGGATGACGTACTCGACAAAGTACGCCTGCCAGGCGGTCGAACCGGCGAAGCGGGATTTGCGGCCGGCCCGCGAGGGCAGGTTCATCAGCCGGATCGCGATCAGCACGATGATGCCGATCGTGGTGGCCGTGCCGATGAACTCGGTGTAGAGCTCGTACGGCAGCCAGTTGCCGATGACCGGCAGCACCCAGTCGGCCTTGAAGAGCTGGCCGTAGGCGTTGACGATCGTCAGCCCCAGGGTGAGGAAGCCGACGGCGACGAACCAGTGGGCGATGCCGATGACACCCCACTTGTTCATCCGGGTGTGGCCGACGAACTCTTTGCCAAGGGTGATCGTGCGCTGCTTCGGGTCGCCGGTGCGGGTGCCCGCCGGAACCGGCGAACCGAGCCGGAAGAACCGGATGAACCGGGCGATGGCTCGGCCGACGAGCGCAACACCGACTGCCGTGAGGACCAGCACCACGATGATCGCGGCGAGTTGCATTGGGGGCTCCTCGAACCTGCGAGAGCGGAATTACTAAGCGGTAACTTTTTGGATCTGACGCTGAGGTTACCCATTCTCCCCGGCGCCATGAAGGCGCCCGGCCGGTGATCTGTGTCGCGCAGGCAACCCTGCGTCGGGGGCGGGCGTCCTCCGGGGTGGCCGGGTGACGATAAGGGCGACATAAAAGTTGAGCGGACTCGACTCAGCTCTGTTGACAGGTTTTTCTCGGTGTTGCACTCTTGAGCCTGTTCCACTCAAGTCAGCTGGAGGAATCGAAATGGCACGTGCGGTCGGCATCGACCTGGGCACGACGAACTCCGTCGTCAGTGTTCTTGAAGGCGGTGAGCCCACCGTCATCACCAACGCCGAGGGCGCCAGGACCACGCCGTCCGTCGTCGCCTTTGCGAAGAACGGCGAGGTGCTGGTCGGCGAGGTCGCCAAGCGCCAGGCGGTCACCAACGTCGACAGGACCATCCGGTCGGTCAAGCGCCACATGGGCACCGACTGGAAGATCGGCATTGACGGCAAGGACTTCAACCCGCAGCAGATGAGCGCCTTCATCCTGCAGAAGCTCAAGCGGGATGCCGAGGCGTATCTGGGCGAGAAGGTCGTCGACGCGGTCATCACCGTTCCGGCCTACTTCAACGACTCCGAGCGCCAGGCCACCAAGGAGGCCGGTGAGATCGCGGGCCTCAACGTCCTGCGCATCGTCAACGAGCCCACCGCGGCCGCCCTGGCCTACGGCCTGGAGAAGGACGACCAGACCATTCTGGTCTTCGACCTCGGTGGCGGCACCTTCGACGTCTCGCTGCTGGAGATCGGCGACGGCGTCGTCGAGGTGAAGGCCACCAACGGTGACAACCACCTCGGTGGTGACGACTGGGACCAGCGCGTCGTCGACTACCTGGTCAAGCAGTTCCAGAACGGCCACGGCGTCGACCTGTCCAAGGACAAGATGGCGCTGCAGCGTCTGCGCGAGGCCGCCGAGAAGGCGAAGATCGAGCTGTCGTCGTCCACCGAGACGACGATCAACCTGCCCTACATCACGGCCTCGGCCGAGGGCCCGCTGCACCTGGACGAGAAGCTCACCCGCTCGCAGTTCCAGCAGCTGACCGCGGACCTCCTGGAGCGCTGCAAGACGCCGTTCCACAACGTGATCAAGGACGCCGGCATCCAGCTGGCCGAGATCGACCACGTGGTCCTGGTCGGCGGTTCGACCCGTATGCCGGCCGTCGCCGAGCTCGTCAAGGAGCTGACCGGCGGCAAGGACGCCAACAAGGGCGTCAACCCGGACGAGGTCGTGGCCATCGGCGCCACCCTGCAGGCCGGTGTCCTCAAGGGCGAGGTCAAGGACGTCCTCCTGCTGGACGTCACCCCGCTGTCCCTGGGCATCGAGACCAAGGGCGGCATCATGACCAAGCTCATCGAGCGGAACACGACGATCCCGACCAAGCGGTCCGAGATCTTCACCACCGCCGAGGACAACCAGCCGTCCGTGCAGATCCAGGTCTACCAGGGCGAGCGCGAGATCGCGGCGTACAACAAGAAGCTCGGGATGTTCGAGCTGACCGGTCTGCCGCCGGCCCCGCGTGGCGTCCCGCAGATCGAGGTCTCCTTCGACATCGACGCCAACGGCATCATGCACGTGACCGCGAAGGACCTGGGCACGGGCAAGGAGCAGAAGATGACCGTCACCGGCGGCTCCTCGCTGCCGAAGGACGAGGTCGACCGCATGCGGGAGGAGGCCGAGCGGTACGCGGACGAGGACCACAAGCGCCGCGAGGCCGCCGAGGCCCGCAACCAGGGCGAGCAGCTCGTCTACCAGACCGAGAAGTTCCTCAAGGACAACGAGGACAAGGTCCCCGCGGAGGTCAAGACCGAGGTCGAGACCGCCGTGGGCGAGCTGAAGGAGAAGCTCAAGGGCGAGGACACCGCGGAGATCCGCACCGCCACCGAGAAGGTCGCGGCCGTCTCCCAGAAGCTCGGCCAGGCCATGTACGCCGACGCCCAGGCCGCGCAGGGCGCCGAGGGTGCTCCGGCCGGTGAGCAGGCCAAGGCCGACGCCGCCGACGACGTCGTGGACGCCGAGATCGTCGACGACGAGAAGCCCAAGAAGGACGGTGCCGCGTGACGGAGGAGACCCCGGGCTTTGAAGAGAAGCCCGACGTCCCCTCTGACGCCGCAACCCCCGAAGACGCGGCGCAGGAGGCCGAGTCCGCCGACAAGGCGGGCTCGGCCCCGGCCGGGGACGTACAGGACGTAGCACTCCAGGCGCAGTTGGACCAGGTGCGTACGGCGCTCAACGAGCGCACGGCGGACCTCCAGCGGCTCCAGGCGGAGTACCAGAACTACCGCCGTCGGGTGGAACGGGACCGGGTCGCGGTCAAGGAGATCGCGGCGGCGAACCTCCTGTCCGAGCTCCTTCCCGTGCTCGACGACGTCGGCCGGGCGCGTGAACACGGCGAGCTGGTCGGCGGCTTCAAGTCGGTCGCCGAGTCGCTGGAAACCGTGGTCGCCAAGCTCGGTCTGCAGCAGTTCGGCAAGGAGGGCGAGCCCTTCGACCCGACGATCCACGAGGCCCTGATGCACTCGTACGCGCCCGACGTCACGGAGACGACGTGCGTGGCGATTCTGCAGCCCGGGTATCGCATCGGTGAGCGAACGATCCGCCCCGCGCGGGTCGCCGTCGCCGAACCGCAGCCGGGCGCGCAGAGCGCCAAGTCCGCCTCGGACGAGGACACCAAGGCTTCGGACGAGGAGAGCGGTGGCCCGGAAGAGGGCTGACGTGAACACCAACAGAAGAACCGCGCGGGAGGAGGGACGTCGGGGATGAGCACCAAGGACTTCGTCGAGAAGGACTATTACAAGGTCCTCGGCGTCCCCAAGGACGCCACCGAAGCGGAGATCAAGAAGGCGTACCGCAAGCTGGCCCGGGAGAACCACCCGGACGCCAACAAGGGCGACGCCAAGGCCGAGGAGCGCTTCAAGGAGATCTCCGAGGCCAATGACGTCCTGGGCGACGCCAAGCGCCGCAAGGAGTACGACGAGGCGCGCGCGCTGTTCGGCAACGGCGGCTTCCGGCCGGGGCCGGGCGGCGGCGGCAGCTTCAACTTCGACCTGGGCGACCTGTTCGGGGGCTCGGCCGGCGGCGGTGGCGGTGCCGGCGGCTTCGGCGGCGGGCTCGGCGACGTCTTCGGCGGTCTGTTCAACCGCGGCGGCGGTGCGGGTACGCGTACCCAGCCGCGGCGCGGCCAGGACGTCGAGTCCGAGGTGACGCTGAGCTTCACCGAGGCGGTCGACGGGGCCACGGTCCCGCTGCGGATGTCCAGCCAGGCGGCCTGCAAGGCCTGTTCGGGCACCGGCGACAAAAACGGTACGCCTCGGGTCTGCCCGACCTGTGTCGGCACCGGCCAGGTCAGCCGGGGCGCGGGCGGCGGCTTCTCGCTGACCGACCCGTGCGCCGACTGCAAGGGCCGCGGCCTGATCGCGCAGGACCCGTGCGACGTCTGCAAGGGCAGTGGACGGGCCACCAGCGCGCGCACGATGCAGGTCCGCATCCCCGCGGGCGTCTCCGACGGGCAGCGGATCCGGCTGCGCGGCAAGGGCGCTCCCGGTGAGCGGGGCGGTCCGGCCGGCGACCTGTACGTGGTCGTGCACGTCGGCGCCCACCCGGTCTTCGGCCGCAAGGGCGACAACCTCACCGTCACGGTGCCGGTCACCTTCCCGGAGGCGGCGCTCGGCGGCGAGGTGAAGGTGCCGACGCTGGGCGGCCCGCCGGTGACGCTGAAGGTGCCGGCCGGCACTCCCAACGGACGCACGATGCGGGCCCGGGGCAAGGGCGCGGCCCGCAAGGACGGCACCCGGGGTGATCTGCTGGTCACCATCGAGGTCGTCGTTCCCCAGGACCTCAGCGACGAGGCGAGGGAAGCGCTGGAGTCCTATCGCGAGGCGACCGCGGGGGCCGACCCGCGGGCGGAGCTGTTCCAGGCCGCGAAGGGAGCTTGAGATGGAGAGCCGGGGCGGGCAGCGTCGTAACCCGTATGAACTGACCGAAGAGTCGCCGGTGTACGTCATCTCCGTCGCGGCTCAGCTCTCCGGCCTGCATCCGCAGACCCTTCGGCAGTACGACCGGCTGGGGCTGGTCTCGCCCGACCGCACGGCCGGGCGGGGCCGCCGCTATTCGGCCCGGGACATCGAGCTGCTCCGCACGGTGCAGCAGCTGTCCCAGGACGAGGGCATCAACCTCGCGGGCATCAAGCGCATCATCGAGCTGGAGAACCAGGTCGCGGCCCTGCAGCAGCGGATCGCCGAGCTCCAGGGCGCCCTGGAGGGCGCGGCCAGCGCGATGCAGCAGCGGGAGGCCGCGGTGCACGCCTCGTATCGGCGCGATCTGGTGCCCTATCAGGACGTGAAGCAGACCAGCGCGCTGGTGGTGTGGCGGCCGAAGCGGTCCGAGTGACGGGCGCCGCGCCCGGTGGTTTCCCGGCCGAGGGCCGGGGTGGTGACGAGCCGCCCCGGCCCTCGGTCGTGTCCGGGGCGGGCCGCACGGGCGTGCCGGGCCGGGAGCGGTCCGGCGGGGCGCTCAGCAGCCGTTGTAGCCCGCGGTCGGCATCGACAGCCGGCGGTGTACCTGTGACTTCATCGCGAGCGTGTAGACCGGCTCGTCGAGGTCGGCGGTCTCCAGCCGGACGCCGGCCGCCGCGCAGCGGGCGCTGAACTCGTCGGCGCCGTCGATGGCGTTCTCCAGCGCCCGCCGATTGGGCGTCACGAACACGTCGACCAGGCCCTTTTCGACGTCGCGCCACAGCGCGCTGTGGTCGGCGCGCAGGTGATGCAGGGTGAGCTGGCAGGTCAGGTGGTAATCACGGGCCGCCGCCCACTGTTTGCACATGTCGTGCTGGCTGCGGTCGTCGACCAGGAACGGGTCCTCGTCCAGCTCGGACAGCGGCATCAGGCAGGCGATCGCCGTCACTCGGACCGAGTTCATCGTGCCCTCCGGTGCGTGGCGACTGTGGGGGCGACGATACCCCCGAGGGCGGCCCGTGGTGGAGGGGCTGTACCGGGCGGCGAGGCGTATCCGCAGGCGTGGCAGATCTTCCAGCCGTCCTGGTTGACCGCGAGCTGGCCGCCGCAGCGCGGACAGAGCTCGGCGTGCGGGTGGGGACGGGCGGGGTGCGGACGGCGCGGAACGGTCGTCACGATGCGCAAAGCCGACGCCATGGCGCCTCCAGCTGCCTTCTTCCGGCCGGGACGACGCCGAAGTTGCCCGTCGTTGTCCGGTGCTGTTCGGTCCCCGTCGTCCTTGGGTACCAGGTGGTGCGGTGCCACCGGATGCGGAGGATCCGTTTTCGGACAGGTCTGGACCAGGGCCTCTGGCAGGCGCTCAGGCCCGTCCCATGGCCCTGGTCACCGCGATCTCGATCATGACCCGATCGGGGTTGGGGGCCGGGGTCCGCCCGTACCGCTCGGCGTACCGCGCGACGGCGTCGGCCACCGCCTCGGCCTCGGTCCGCACCCGCGCGATGCCCTCCAGGGTCGCCCAACGGCCCCGGTCGACCTGGCACACCGCGACCCGGGCCCCGTCCGGCCCGGCGGCCAGCACGTTCTTGACCTTGGTGCTGTCCTTGCGCGTGATGACCCGCGCGATCCGCTGCCCGGCGTCGTAGGTGACCCCCACCGGGACGACGTGCGGCGTCCCGTCGGGCCGCGGCGTGGTGAGCGTCGGCATCAGGTACTCGCCCCAGAAGGCGAGGTACTCGGGACTGAGGGCGCTGAGATCGTGGGCCATGGGGGTCAGGGTAATTGGGGGGAAGGGGGTGGAAGGGGGTGGAAGGGGGAGGGAGTTCCGGTGCCCGAATCGGGCCGGAGCGGGCTTGAGTGGAATAGACTCAACTTATCGCACGTTGGCATAGGCAGGATTGGCTCAGGGAACGTGCGCCAGTAGCGGGTACGGGCACGAGTACGAGGAGGATCACAGGGCCGTGGACGCCGAGCTGACCAACAAGAGCCGGGAGGCGCTGAGCGCCGCCAATGAGCGGGCGGTCACCGCCGGGCACGCGGACATGACGTCCGCGCATCTCCTGCTCGCGCTGCTGGCCGGGCAGGACAACGAGAACATCATGGACCTGCTGGCCGCCGTGGAGGCGGACGCCGCCGCGCTGCGCAACGGCGCCGAGCGGCAGCTCGCGGGGCTGCCCAGCGCGCAGGGCTCGACGGTCGCCCCGCCGCAGCCCGACCGCGAGCTGCTGACCGCCATCGCGGACGCCACCCAGCGGGCCAGGGACCTCGGGGACGACTACGTCTCCACCGAGCACCTGCTGATCGGGATCGCCGCCAAGGGCGGGCGCACCGGCGAGCTGCTGGAGCAGCAGGGCGCCTCCGCCAAGAAGCTGCTGGCCGCGTTCGAGGCGAACCGCGGCGGGCAGCGGGTGACCAACCCCGACCCGGAGGGCACGTACAAGGCGCTGGAGAAGTTCGGCACGGACTTCACCGCGGCCGCCCGCGAGGGCAAGCTCGACCCGGTCATCGGCCGGGACCACGAGATCCGGCGGGTGGTGCAGGTGCTCTCCCGCCGCACGAAGAACAACCCGGTGCTGATCGGTGAGCCGGGCGTCGGCAAGACCGCCGTCGTCGAGGGGCTGGCGCAGCGGATCGTCAAGGGCGACGTGCCCGAGTCGCTGCGCAACAAGCGGCTGGTCGCGCTGGACCTGGGGGCGATGGTCGCGGGCGCGAAGTACCGCGGTGAGTTCGAGGAGCGGCTGAAGACCGTCCTGGCGGAGATCAAGTCCAGCGAGGGCCGGATCATCACCTTCATCGACGAGCTGCACACCGTCGTCGGCGCGGGCGCCGGCGGGGACTCGTCGATGGACGCGGGCAACATGCTCAAGCCCATGCTGGCCCGTGGTGAGCTGCGGATGGTCGGTGCGACCACGCTCGACGAGTACCGCGAGCGGATCGAGAAGGACCCCGCGCTGGAGCGGCGCTTCCAGCAGGTGCTGGTCGCCGAGCCGACGGTCGAGGACACGGTGGCGATCCTGCGCGGCCTCAAGGGCCGCTACGAGGCGCACCACAAGGTGCAGATCGCCGACTCCGCGCTGGTCGCCGCGGCCACCCTCTCCGACCGCTACATCACTTCCCGCTTCCTGCCGGACAAGGCGATCGACCTGGTCGACGAGGCCGCGTCCCGGCTCCGGATGGAGATCGACTCCTCGCCCGTGGAGATCGACGAGCTCCAGCGCGCCGTCGACCGCCTCAAGATGGAGGAGCTGGCGCTGCGCAACGAGACCGACGCCGGCTCCCTGGCGCGCCTGGAGAAGCTGCGCAAGGACCTCGCCGACAAGGAGGAGGAGCTGCGCGGACTGACCGCCCGGTGGGAGAAGGAGAAGCAGAGCCTCAACCGCGTCGGTGAGCTGAAGGAGAAGCTCGACGAACTGCGCGGCCAGGCCGAGCGCGCCCAGCGGGACGGCGACTTCGACACCGCGTCCAAGCTCCTCTACGGCGAGATCCCGGGCGTCGAGCGGGAGCTGGAGGAGGCCGCGGCCGCCGAGGCCGAGCAGGAGGCCGCCAAGGAATCCATGGTCAAGGAGGAGGTCGGCCCGGACGACATCGCGGACGTGGTCGGCTCCTGGACCGGCATCCCGGCCGGCCGCCTCCTGGAGGGCGAGACCCAGAAGCTGCTCCGCATGGAGGAGGAGATCGGCAAGCGGCTGATCGGCCAGAACGAGGCCGTCCGCTCGGTGTCGGACGCGGTCCGCCGCACCCGCGCCGGGATCGCCGACCCGGACCGGCCCACCGGCTCGTTCCTCTTCCTCGGCCCGACCGGCGTCGGCAAGACCGAGCTGGCCAAGGCGCTCGCCGACTTCCTCTTCGACGACGAGCGGGCGATGGTCCGGATCGACATGTCGGAGTACGGCGAGAAGCACAGCGTCGCCCGCCTGGTCGGCGCGCCGCCCGGTTACGTGGGCTACGAGGAGGGCGGCCAGCTGACGGAGGCGGTCCGCCGCCGCCCGTACAGCGTGATCCTGCTCGACGAGGTGGAGAAGGCGCACACCGAGGTCTTCGACGTCCTGCTCCAGGTGCTCGACGACGGCCGGCTCACGGACGGCCAGGGCCGCACGGTCGACTTCCGGAACACCATCCTGATCCTCACCTCCAACCTGGGCTCCGCCTTCCTGATGGACCCGCTGCTGAAGGAGGAGGAGAAGAAGGAGAAGGTGCTGGAGACCGTCCGCGCGTCCTTCCGGCCCGAATTCCTCAACCGGCTCGACGACGTGGTGGTCTTCCACCCGCTCGGCACGGAACAACTCCAGCGGATCGCCCGGATCCAGCTGGACCACCTCCAGCGCCGGCTCGGCGACCGCCGGCTCACCCTGGACGTCACCGACCGGGCGCTGGACTGGCTCGCCTGGCTCGGCCACGAACCGGCCGTCGACGCACCCGCGCCCGACCTGTCGTACGGCGCCCGGCCGCTGCGCCGCCTGGTGCAGACGGCCATCGGCGACCAGCTCGCCCGGGCCATCCTGGCCGGCGAGGTGCTCGACGGCGACACCGTACGGGTGGACGTGGACGGCGACGGGGAGCGGCTGACGGTGGCGGCCGCCGGGCGCGCCGCGGCCTGAGCCGGGGTCTGAGCCGGGGCCGGCCCGGCGGGGAATCGCCCGCCCGGGCCGGCCGAAGCCGCCGGTGGACCGCCCGGATCGGTCCCTTGACCCACACGTTGCCCGCACCGGCCCCGTCCGGGCTTGCCAGGACGGGGCGGATGTGGGGGAGGATGGCAGGGACCATACGAAGGGAATTCCACGGTGAGCATCGACCCGTCCTCGATTCCGAATTTCGGGGGCCAGCCCGAACCGCAGCCGTCGGGGCCTGATGGTCCCGTCCTGCCAGACCAGGACCTGGTCAAGCAGCTCCTCGACCAGATGGAGCTGAAGTACGTAGTCGACGAGGAGGGTGACCTCGCCGCCCCGTGGGAGCAGTTCCGCACGTACTTCATGTTCCGGGGCGAGGAGGAGCAGCAGATCTTCTCCGTCCGCACGTTCTACGACCGTGTCCACGGCCTCGATGAGAAGTCGAAGCTGCTGGAGGCGATCGACGACTGGAACCGCCGGACGCTGTGGCCCAAGGCCTACACCCACACCCATGACGACGGCACGGTCCGTCTGATCGGTGAGGCATCGATGCTGATCGGCACCGGTGTCTCGCTCGAACACTTCGTGTCGAGCACGGTCAGCTGGGTTCGCGCCTCGATCGAATTCGACAAGTGGATCGTCGAGCAGCTCGGTTTGGAGGCCGAGATCGACGGCGACTCCGACGACAAGCCGGGCGAGGAGGAGGGCTGACACCCCCCTTCACCCCCGGACCCGGCTGCGCGGGCCCAGGAGCATCCGCTCCGGGGCCCGCGTCGTCGTGTGTGGGGGTCCTTCCGGCCGCCGGCTATCCGGCGGCCAGCGCCTTCAGCCGCCCGGCCGCCTCCCGGAGGACCTCGATGCTCTTGCAGAAGGCGAAGCGCACGAACGGGGTGCCCTGGTCCTTGTCGTCGTAGAAGACGGCGTTGGGGATGGCGACGACGCCGGCGCGCTCGGGCAGGGACCGGCAGAAGGCGAAGCCGTCGGTCTCTCCCAGGGGGCGGATGTCGGTGGTGATGAAGTACGTGCCGGCGGGCCGGTAGACCTGGAAGCCGGCGTCGGCCAGGCCGGCGGCGAGCACATCGCGCTTGGCGCGCAGGTCGTCGCGCAGGCCGCTGTAGTAGCCGTCGGGCAGGGCCAGTGCCTCGGCGACGGCGTACTGGAAGGGGCCGGCGGAGACGTAGGTGAGGAACTGCTTGGCCGAGCGGACCGCGGTGATCAGCTCCGGCGCCGCGGTGACCCAGCCGACCTTCCAGCCGGTGAAGGAGAAGGTCTTGCCGGCCGAGCTGATCGTGACGGTCCGGTCGCGCATCCCGGGGAAGGACGCGAGGGGCAGGTGCTCGCCCTCGAAGACGAGGTGCTCGTAGACCTCGTCGGTGATCACGAGGAGGTTCCGCTCCACGGCCAGCTCGGCGACCGCGGCGAGCTCCTCGCGGGTCAGGACGGTGCCGGTGGGGTTGTGGGGGGTGTTGAGGAGGAGGAGACGGGTGTTGTCGGTGACGGCGTCCCGCAGCTCGTCGAGGTCGAGGCGGTACGTACCGGATTCCGGCTCGGCGCGCAGGGTCACCGGCACCCGGTGGCCGCCCGCCATGGCGATGCAGGCCGCGTAGGAGTCGTAGTACGGCTCCAGCGCGACGACCTCGTCGCCGGGTTCGAGGAGGGCGAGCAGCGCGGCCGCGATGGCTTCGGTGGCGCCGGCGGTGACCAGGACCTCGGTGTCGGGGTCGTACGAGAGGCCCAGGTGGCCGTAGAAGCGCTCCTGGTGGGCGGCGACGGCGGTGCGCAGCTCGGGGATGCCGGGGCCGGGCGGGTACTGGTTGCCACGGCCGTCGCGCAGGGCGCGCACCGCCGCCTCCCTGACCTCTTCGGGGCCGTCGGCGTCCGGGAAGCCCTGGCCGAGGTTGAGGGAGCCGGTGCGCACGGCGAGCGCCGACATCTCGGCGAAGATCGTGGTGCCGAATTCGGCGAGGCGGCGATTGAGCAGCGGTCGGTCCATGCGCGCCATCCTGCGCCGAACCTCTGGAGTTCCTCAACTGTGCTTTGAGACGGGGAGGGCGGGGCATCAGCCCCGGCACACAAGCACGGAGCGATGCCTTGCTTCGGGGGACCGGAAGGAGTGTGAGGCAGATGATGGGGCTCGTATTCTTCGGGCTGATCTGCGCGGTGGTGATCGGGGTCGTGGCCCTGGCCGTGCGGAACGGGGGCGGCGGACGCGGCGGGAGCTCGGCCGGCGCCAGCTGGTGGGCGGGTGGCGACTCGGGGTCGGGCGGCCACCACGGCGGGCATCACGGTGGGCACCACGGCGGCGGGCACCACGGCGGGCACTCGTGCGGCGGCGGTGGTGGCTGCGGGGGTGGCGGGGGCTGCGGCGGAGGGTCCTGAACCGTACACATGCGGGTGGCCCATGCCCTTGTGCATATGCGCCCGACGGGTCGGGAAATGGGCATCAACGCCCGCCGGGAGTAAGGTAGTTGAACAGATGAACTGCTAGGCCCTCTAGGGGATGGAAACCCGGAGGAGATGGGTAAAACTGCTGTAGGTGGCCCGGCATTCATGATTCCCTCTTCATAGAGAATCCCCCACGTTCTCCGATTCCCACGTGGGCACGAGCCGGCAGGCAGACGTACATTCCTGATCCTTCACGGGCGGGCCGGCCCACCATTCCACTGCGTGCTTGCGGAGCCGACCCATGCTCACCACTTTGAAGACGGCGTACACCGATACCCGTGCATCCGACCTGGCCTGGGCGCTGGGCAGGGAACCCCTGCCGGCCCTGGCCGTGCTCGATCTCCAACACCACGACGTCCAGGTCCAGTTGAGACTGCTCGGCGCCTCCCACCAGGTCATCCTCGAAGAGGAGCGCGGGACGTGTTCCGAGACCGTCGCCTGCATGCCGGGCAGCAGCACCCCGCTGCCGCTCGGCGTGGCCAAGCGCCTGGGGGACTGGGAGTACGAGTTCGCCGCGCATGTGGAGACCCTGTCGCGCGGTTCGTTCGCCGGGCGCGCGCAGGAGCTGCTCGCGCTGGTCGCCGAGCATCCGTACGGGCTCGCCGGGACGTTCCCCGGTTCGCCGCACGCCTTCACGGCGCTGCTGGCGCAGTGCCAGCGGGACCAGGTGCGCTGGCGGACCTGGCACGCGTATCCGCAGGAGGGCCGTTTGGTGGCCACCCGGACCCGGGTGGGCGTACGCGCAGCGGTCGCGGCCGTCTAAAGGGGGCACCTCGCACTGCGGGTACGCGCCGGGCGGATGCAGGGGCGGCGGGGCGCGCGCGGTGCCGCGCACGCGGGCGCGCAACCGCCGCCGTCCGCCGCGGACTTGCGCTCCTGCATCGCTCAACTGACGCGTGTAGCCCGCAGAGTGCACTCGTGTGGGTGACCGAAAGGCACGGAATCGTCACGTAGCGTTCACGCATGATCGACCCGCCAGAGTCCGCTCTCACCGGCACCCTGGAGCCGTCGGAGACCATGACGCCGGCGCGGCTGCCCGTCCCGGCCGGGCTCGGCCGGCTGCTCGTGCTCTGCGTGGTCTTCGTCTGCGCCGCCTGCGGACTGGTCTACGAACTCGAACTCGTCGCCCTGGCCACGTACTTGGTGGGCGACTCGGTCACCCAGGCGTCGGTCGTGCTGTCCGTCATGGTCTTCGCGATGGGCGTCGGCGCGCTGCTCGCCAAGCGGCTGCGCTGCCGGGCGGCGGTCGGCTTCGGCGTGGTCGAGGCCGGCCTCGCACTGGTCGGCGGCAGCTCCGCGATGGCGCTCTACGCCTGCTTCGCCTGGTTCGCCCAGTCCCGCTCCGCGCTGGTCGCCTTCTCCCTGGTCATCGGCGTCCTGATCGGCGCCGAGGTGCCGCTGCTGATGACCCTGATCCAGCGGGTGCGGCGCCAGGACGCCGGCGGGGCGGTCGCCGACCTGTTCGCCGCGGACTACGTCGGCGCGCTCGTCGGCGGCCTGGCGTTTCCCTTCCTGCTGCTGCCGAGCCTCGGCCAGCTGACCGGCGCGCTGGTCACCGGCACCGTCAACGACGTGGCCGGCGGCGCGCTGGTGCTCTGGCTGTTCCGCCGCGACCTGACCGCCCGTGCCCGCTGGACCCTGCTCGTGGTGAACGCCCTCGTGCTGGCGCTGCTCGCCACCGGCGTGCTGCTGGCCGCGCCCTTCGAACGGGCCGCGCGCCGGGCGGTGTACGGCTCGGCGGCCCGGGTCGCGGTGCAGACCGATGTCCAGGAGGTGGTGCTGACCGGCGGTACGGGAACCGGTGCGGGACGGGCGAGGAAAGGTTCCGGCCGGCCGCTGGAGCTCTATCTCGACGGCCGGCTGCGGGTCAGCGCGGACACCGAATCCCGCTACCACGAAGCGCTGGTGCACCCGGCGATGGCCGCCGGGCCGCACGCCCGGGTCCTGGTCCTCGGCGGCGGCGACGGCCTCGCCGTGCGCGAGATCCTCCGCTACCGCGCGGTCCGCTCGGTGACCGTCGTCGAGCTCGACCCCGGCGTCCTCCGGCTGGCCCGTACGGACCCCGGCCTGACCCGCCTGAACGACCACTCGCTCGGCGACCCCCGGGTCCACGTCGTCACCGCCGACGCCTTCGACTGGCTGCGCGACCGGCACGCCCCCGGCCCCCGCCCGGCGCCGTACGACGTCATCGTCTCCGACCTCCCCGACCCCGGCATCACCGCCAGCACCAAGCTGTACTCCCAGGAGTTCTACGGTCTGGCCGCGCGGCTGCTGGCCGACCGCGGACGCCTGGTGGTGCACGCCGGACCGCCGGTCGCCCGGGCCCGGGCGTACTGGACGGTGGACGCGACGGTCCGCTCGGTGGGTCTGGCCACCGATCCGTACCGCATGCCCGGCCGCCCCGCGTCCTCCTTCGGCCCGGACCGCTCGGCCGACCCCCTCCCCCGCCCGACCGGCGAACCGCTCACCGTCGGCCCGACGCCCGGCTACTGGGGCTTCGTGCTCGCCGCCCGGCACCGCCCGCGCTTCGGCCCGGCGCCCGACGCACCCCCGCCACCGGTGACCCGCGAGGCGCTCGGGGCCGCCCGGCACGGCGACCTCCGCGACCGCATCCCCGGCCTGCCGGCCTCCACGCTGATGCGTCCGCGCTACCAGGACTGAGCACCGAGGCCAAGCCGTTCCGCGACCCGGGCAGGGTACGCGCGGCGGCCCCGACCCGCGCCGGAGTGCAGAAAGTTGTGCGTGGGCGGGCACGGTTCCGGGGGCGCTGGGTAGGCTCCGTTGTCATGGAGCATGAGGTGTACGTTCCGTTTCCCGTCCGGACCGTGCGGCAGGCGCTCACCGAACCGGAGCGGGTGGCGCGCTGTGTCCCCGGAGTCCAGCTCGACGCCGATGCCGCCCCGCACCGCCCCGAGGGCCGCCTGCGGCTGCGCATCGGAAGCTCCACCATCACCTACCGCGGCAGTCTCACGGTCGGCGAACCGGCGGACGGCGGCCCCGGCGACGACGGCACCGCCGAACTGACCGTCGAGGCGAAGGGCACGGAATCCGTGGGGGAGGGGGCGGTCGCGCTCACCCTGACCGTCCGGCTGGCCCCGGCCACCGAGCCCGGCCCCGGCACCACCCTGGCCTGCGCCGGCACCGTGCACAGCGACGGCCGGCTGGCCGAGGCCACCGACCGGTCCGCCGAGGCCGCCGGGCGCCGGCTGCTGGACCGGTTCGCCGAGAACCTCGCGGACGACCTGCGGCAGCGCCCGGTGGCCGACGGTCCCGCCCGGACCGGCGTCTTCGACGCCGAGGTGCCGCCGCCCTCCCTGGACCCGCTCAGCGACGAGGACGCCATCGAGGAGGCCGACCTGGCCGACGCGGGCGACGCCGCCGAGGAGTCCGGGTTCGGCTACGACGACGACCTGGACGAGGTCGCTCCGGCCGAGGCCGCACACGCCCGCCGCACGATGATCGGGCGCAGCGCCGAGGAGGTCGACCACGCCCCGCCGCGCGGCCGGTACGCGCCGGTGCCCGCACCCGAGTCCAACGCCACCTCGCTGACCCTGCGCTGGGCGGCGCCGGCCGCCGCGGTGGTGCTGGCGTCCGCCGTCGTCGTCGGCCGGGTGCTGCGCCGCCGCCGCTGACCGCGCCCCCCGCCGGCTTCCCCCGGCGCGGCCCGGCGCACCGCTAGGGTCGGGCCCCGTGAGTACCGACAACACCACGCAGGGCGGCGCGCCGGACGGGGTACGGCTGGCCGCCGGAGACACCGAAGTGACCGTCCGGCCGGACAACGGCTGCCGGATCGAAAGCCTCCGGGTCGGCGGGACGGAACTGCTGCGGCAGGGCGACACGTACGGCTGTTTCCCGATGGTTCCGTGGTGCGGCCGGCTCGCGCACGGCGAGTTCCGCAACGGCGGCGAGCGGCACCGGATGCCGCTGAACGCCCCGCCGCACGCGATCCACGGCACCGGCCGCGACCTCGGCTGGCACACCGCCCGGACCGGCCCGACGGAGGCGGTCTTCACCTACGACCTCACCGACCCGGCGGCGCCCTGGCCGTACCCGGGGCGGGTCACCCAGCTCGTCCAGCTCGGCGCGGACGGCACCTCGCTCACCCTCACCATGGGCGTCGAGGCGACCGGCGACTCCTTCCCGGCACAGGCCGGCTGGCACCCGTGGTTCCGCCGGAACCTCGGCGAGGGGGGCGACGTACACCTCGACTTCCTGCCCGAGTGGCAGGAGGAGCGGGGTCCCGACCACCTCCCGACCGGCCGCCGGATCACCCCGCGGCCCGGTCCCTGGGACGACTGCTTCGGTGTGCCGCGCGGGGTGGCCGCCACCCTCACCTGGCCGGGCCGGCTGGAACTGAAGGTCACCAGCCGCGCCGAGTGGGTGGTGGTCTACGACGAGCAGGAGGCCGCGGTCTGCGTCGAACCGCAGACCGGCCCGCCCAACGGCCTCAACACCCTGCCGCGCCTGGTCACCCCCATCGACCCGCTGGAGATCTCCATGACCTGGAGCTGGCGGAGCCTGTCCGGGGACACCGCATAAGCTCGGGACCATGAGTGACGACGTGCGCGGCGAGCTGCTGCAGCAGATCAAGGACAAGGCCGTGGTGCACGGCAAGGTGACGCTTTCCTCCGGCAAGGAGGCCGACTACTACATCGACCTGCGCCGGATCACCCTGGACGGCGAGGCCGCGCCGCTGGTGGGGCAGCTGATGCTGGACATCACCGCCGACCTGGACTACGACGCGGTGGGCGGGCTGACGCTGGGCGCCGACCCGGTGGCGACCTCGATGCTGCACGCCTCCGCCGCGCGCGGCCGGCGACTGGACTCCTTCGTCGTCCGCAAGGCCCAGAAGGCGCACGGCATGCAGCGCCGCATCGAGGGCCCGGACATCACGGGCCGCCGGGTCCTGGTCGTCGAGGACACCTCCACCACCGGCGGCTCCCCGCTGACCGCCGTCGAGGCGGCCCGCGAGGCGGGCGCCGAGGTCGTCGCGGTGGCCACCATCGTCGACCGCGGCGCCGCGTCCGCGATCGCCGACGCCGGACTGCCCTATATCACGGGCTTCCAGCTCGCCGACCTCGGCCTCGCCTGAGGGTGATCCGGCAGCCGGCGCTGACGTGGGGATAACCCGCTGACCTGCGGTTTTGTGGAGGGGCGGTCGGTTTCACGTGAAACCGACCGCCCCATTCGCGTGGTGGCCGGATGGGGGAGGTGGAGCAATCCGCGGAGTCTGGGAAGATGTGCTCGGCAACGTCGCCGTCCCAGGTCAGGGCCAAGAACGCACACCCGCACATACAAGGAGCGGACAGATGCCCATCGCAACCCCCGAGGTCTACAACGAGATGCTGGACCGGGCGAAGGCAGGCAAGTTCGCCTACCCGGCCATCAACGTCACGTCGACGCAGACGCTGCACGCCGCACTGCGAGGGTTCGCCGAGGCCGAGAGCGACGGCATCATCCAGATCTCCACCGGTGGTGCGGAGTTCCTGGGTGGTCAGCACAACAAGGACATGGTGACCGGCGCGGTCGCGCTCGCCGAGTTCGCGCACGTCGTGGCCGACAAGTACGGCATCACCGTCGCGCTGCACACCGACCACTGCCCCAAGGACAAGCTGGACGGCTATGTCCGCCCGCTGCTCGACATCTCCGCCGAGCGCGTCGCCAAGGGCCAGAACCCGCTGTTCCAGTCGCACATGTGGGACGGCTCGGCCGAGACCCTCGCCGACAACCTGGCCATCGGCCAGGAGCTGCTCGCCAAGGCCGCCGCCGCCAAGATCATCCTTGAGGTCGAGATCACCCCGACCGGCGGCGAGGAGGACGGCGTCACCCACGAGATCAACGACGAGCTCTACACCACGGTCGACGACGCGCTGCGCACCGCCGAGGCGCTGGGCCTGGGCGAGAAGGGCCGCTACCTGCTCGCCGCCTCCTTCGGCAACGTCCACGGCGTCTACAAGCCGGGCAACGTCGTGCTCCGCCCCGAGCTCCTCAAGGACCTCCAGGAGGGCGTCGGCGCCAAGTACGGCAAGGCCGCGCCGTTCGACTTCGTCTTCCACGGCGGCTCCGGCTCCACCGAGCAGGAGATCGCCACCGCGCTGGAGAACGGCGTGGTCAAGATGAACCTCGACACGGACACGCAGTACGCGTTCTCCCGTCCGATCGCGGACCACATGTTCCGCAACTACGACGGTGTGCTGAAGGTCGACGGCGAGGTCGGCAACAAGAAGACCTACGACCCGCGCAGCTGGGGCAAGCTGGCCGAGGCCGGCATGGCCAAGCGGGTGACGGAGGCGTGCGCGAACCTCCGCTCCACGGGCACGAAGATCAAGTAACGCGCCGTCCCCTCCCGTGAGGGGGTGGAAAACGGTGTGTGGGGGCGGGCGTCTGCGGGCGTCCGCCCCTTCGCCGTGCGAGAGGCCCGGGAGGCGGGCAGGCTCGGGCTATGGGTGACGTGGGGCTGAGGTCCTCGCAGGGGCGGTGGGTGTTGCTGACCGCCGTCCTGGGGTCCGGGATGGCGATGCTGGACAGCACCGTCGTCAATGTCGCGCTGCCGCGGATCGGGCAGGACCTGCATGCGGATCTGGCGGTGCTGCAGTGGACGGTGACCGCCTATTTGCTCACCCTCTCCGCGCTGATCCTGTTGGGCGGGGCGCTGGGGGACCGGTACGGGCGGCGGCGGGTCTTCGTCATCGGGGTGGTCTGGTTCGCCACGGCCTCGCTGTTGTGCGGGCTGGCGCCGCAGGCCGGGGTGCTGATCGCGGCCCGGGCGTTGCAGGGGGTCGGCGGGGCGCTGCTCACGCCCGGTTCGCTCGCCCTGATCCAGGCGGTCTTCCGGCCGGGCGACCGGGCCCGGGCGGTCGGTGCCTGGTCGGGGCTGGGCGGGGTGGCCGCGGCGATCGGCCCGTTCGTGGGCGGCTGGCTGGTGGACGGGCCCGGCTGGCGCTGGGTGTTCTTCGTGAACGTACCGCTGGCGCTGGTGTGCGTACCGGTGGCGCTGCGGCACGTCCCCGAGACCCGGGAGCGGGACGCGGAGGCGCGCCGCGGGTTCGACGTGGCGGGCGCGGTGCTGGGCGCGCTGGCGCTGGCCGGGGTGACGTACGCGCTGATCGCCGCGCCCGGCCGGGGTCCCTCGCCCTGGGTGGTCGTCCCCGCGGTGGCCGGTGTGCTGCTCGGGGTGGCCTTCGTCCGCGTCGAGGGACGCCGTACGGACCCGATGCTGCCGCCGGCGATCTTCCGCATCCGTCTGTTCTCCGCGATCAACGCGGTGACGGTGTGCGTCTACGCGGCGTTCAGCGGCTTCTTCTTCCTGGTCGTTCTCCAGCTCCAGGTCGTCGTGGGCTATTCGGCCCTCCAGGCCGGTGTCGCGCTGCTGCCGACCACGGTGCTGATGCTCCTGCTGTCCGCCCGCTCCGGTGAACTGGGGCAGCGCATCGGGCCGCGGATCCCGCTCACCGTCGGGCCGGTGCTGTGTGCCGCCGGGATGCTGCTGATGATCCGGGTGGGCCCGGGCGCCTCCTATCCGGCCGATGTGCTGCCCGCGCTGGTGGTGCTGGGCACGGGAATGGTGACGCTGGTGGCGCCGCTCACCGCGACCGTGCTGGCCTCGGTGGACGTGGACCGGGCCGGTCTGGCCAGCGGCATCAACAACGCGGCGGCCCGGGCCGCGGGCCTGGTCGCGGTGGCCGCCCTGCCCCTCCTCGCGGGCATGGGCCCCGAGGCGTACCGCTCGGCCGACGAATTCGCCGCCACCTTCCGCCGCGCCATGCCCCTGTGCGCCGCCGTCCTCCTGGCCGGCGCCCTGATCGCCTGGCTGACGGTGCGGCCCGCGGCGCTGCGCGGCGCGGCGGCGGGCGCCGGGAAGCGGTGTCATCCGGAGTGCGCGTACCACTGTGGAGCGAGCGCACCCCCGCTGGATCCCGGCGACCACTGAGGCGGGACGCGGGACGCCGGCCCGGGCGGTGGCCGAGTACGCGCGCAGGCCCGCCGCAGGCGCCACGTAGGCGAGACTAGGGACATGCCCATTCACGAAAACCTGCTGGGGGGACCGCCCCCCACCCATCTCCCCGACGACCCCGGGCCCCGGGAGGCGCTCGCGGCCGGTACCGCGCCGGCCGACGTCGCCGCGAAGTACCCGACGTCCTCCCTCGCCTGGGCGCAGCTCGCGGACGACGCGTTCGAGGGCGGCCGGGTCGTCGAGTCGTACGCGTACGCCCGCACCGGCTACCACCGCGGTCTGGACGCGCTGCGCCGGGCCGGCTGGAAGGGCCACGGCCCGGTGCCGTTCGAGCACGAGCCCAACCGCGGCTTCCTGCGGGCGCTGCACGCCCTCGCCCGGGCCGCCGGGGCGATCGGCGAGCAGGACGAGTACGAGCGCTGCACGCAGTTCCTGAAGGACTCCTCGCCGACGGCCGCCCAGACCCTGGGCTGACCGCGACCGGACGCCGCGCCCGCGAAGGCGCCCGCTGGCCCGCCTGGCCCTCTGACCAGGCGGGCCTTGCACATGCCGGGGACCATTGCGGAAGATGCCCGGTGGGGACCGGGGCCCCCGTGCCGGAATCGGCAGGGGCGGACCGCTACCCGGAGTACGTTTCGAGGAGACAGCGATGTCCCACGAGGTAACCGGCGGGGCTCAGGAGCCTGAGACCCCGAACCTCGACTTCGCAGGTACCACCCCGTACGAGGACTACGTCCAGGCGGACGTCCTCACCCATCTCCAGCATCCGCTCTCCGACGATCCCGGCGAGATGGTCTTCCTGGTCACCACCCAGGTCATGGAGCTGTGGTTCACCGTCATCGTCCACGAGTGGCAGACCGCGGCCGGGGCGCTGCGCCGTGACGACCTGCCGGTGGCCATCGACGCGCTGCGGCGCTCCGCGTACGAGCTGGAGGCACTGAACGCCGCGTGGAAGCCGCTGGCCAAGCTGACCCCGGCCCAGTTCAACGCCTACCGCAGTGCGCTGGGCGAGGGTTCCGGGTTCCAGTCGGCGATGTACCGGCGGCTGGAGTTCCTGCTCGGTGAGAAGTCCGCGTCGATGCTGGTGCCGCACCGCGGCGCCCCCCGCGCGCACGCCGAGCTGGAGAAGGCGCTGCACGAGCCGAGCCTGTGGGACGAGGTGCTGCGGCTGCTGGCCCGCCGGGGCCACCAGGTCCCCGCGGCCGTACTGGAGCGGGACCCGGCGCAGCGCTACGAGCCGGACGCGGCGGTGGAGGCCGCCTGGGCGGAGATCTACGCGGGGGAGCAGGACTCCGAGCTGGTCCGGCTGGGCGAGGCGCTGACCGAGGTGGCCGAGCTGGTCTGGCGATGGCGCAACGACCATCTGGTCGCGACCCGGCGGGCGATGGGGGCGAAAATGGGTACCGGTGGTTCCGCGGGCGTCGCCTGGCTGGAGAAGCGGGCCCGCAAGAACGTGTTCCCCGAGCTGTGGACGGCGCGCAGCCATGTCTGAGACCCCCGAGATGCCCGCGGCTCCCGCATCCGGGAGCGAACTGGCCCTCCGCGCGGCGGAGTTGGACGCCGCCGATCCGCTCGCCCCGGTCCGTGAGCGGTTCGTCCTCGACGACACCGTCTATCTGGACGGCAATTCCCTCGGCGCACTGCCCCGCGCGGTGCCCGGCCGGATCGCCGACGTCATCGCCCGCGAGTGGGGCGAGCTGCGCATCCGCTCGTGGACCGAATCCGGCTGGTGGACCGCGCCCGAGCGGATCGGCGACAAGATCGCTCCGCTGATCGGGGCCGGCCCCGGCCGGGTGGTGGTCGGCGACTCGACCAGCGTGAACATCTTCAAGGCCGTGGTCGGCGGCGTCCGGATGGCCGGGAAGGGCTGTACGGAGATCCTCGTCGACGCCACGACCTTCCCGACCGACGGCTACATCGCCCGGTCGGCGGCCCGGATGACCGGGCTCGCGGTGCGGCCGGTGGAGCCGGCCCGGATCGCCGACGAGGTCACCGAACGCACCGCGGTCGCGCTGGTCAACCACGTCGACTACCGCACCGGGCGGCTCAACGACCTGCCGTCCATCACCACCGCGCTGCACTCCGCGGGCGCGCTGGCCATCTGGGACCTGTGCCACAGCGCGGGCGCACTGCCGGTCGGCCTCGACGCCCACGGCGTGGACCTCGCGGTCGGCTGCACGTACAAGTACCTCAACGGCGGCCCGGGTTCGCCCGCGTACCTCTACGTCCGCGAGGGCCTCCAGGAGCGGTTCGAGTCGCCGCTGCCGGGCTGGAACTCGCACGCCGACCCGTTCGCGATGGAGCCCGGCTACGCCCCCGGCGACGGCATCGTGCGCGGCCGGGTCGGCACCCCCGACATCCTGTCGCTGCTGGCGCTGGAGGCGGCGCTGGAGGTCTGGGACGGGGTGTCCATGGACGAGGTACGGGCCAAGAGCCTGGCGCTGACCGACTTCTTCCTGGAGTGCGTGGCCGCCCATGTGCCGCCGGGCCGGGTCCGGTCGGTCACCCCGGCCGACCACCGGCAGCGCGGCAGCCAGGTGGCACTCCAGTGCGCGGGTGCCGGTGAGGTGATGGACGAGCTGATCCGCCGCGGTGTGGTCGGCGACTTCCGCCGGCCGGACGTGCTGCGCTTCGGCTTCACCCCGCTCTACACCTCCTTCGGGGACGCGGAGCGGGCGGCGCGGGTGCTCGGCGAGGTGCTGGGCGCGCAGCCGGACGCGGTGGCGCCCGGGACCGTCGGGTGAGCGCGGCGGACGAGGAGGCGGCGCTGCTGGGGCTTGCCCCGGTGGCGCCGGACCGCACGCTGGCCTACGGGTCGCACCCGGACCAGATCGTCGATCTCTACGGCCCGTGGGGCGCCGCCGCCGGTCCGCCCGTGGTGCTGCTGCACGGCGGATTCTGGCGCGCGGCCTACGACCGGTGTCATCTGTCGCCGCTGGCCGCCGCGCTGGCCGGGCAGGGGTGGCCGGTCGCGCTCGTCGAGTACCGCAGGGTCGGTGCGGGCGGCGGCGCGCCGGGGACCTTCGAGGACGTGGCGGCCGGCATCGAGGCGGTGGCGGCGCAGGATCCCGGCGCCGGCGCTCCGGTGCTGGTCGGGCACTCGGCCGGCGGCCATCTCGCGCTGCTCGCCGCGGCCCGCCCCGGCACCCCGGTCGCCCACGTGCTGGCCGTCTCGCCGGTCGCCGACCTGGCACGCGCCCATGAGCTGGGCCTCAGCGACGGCGCGGTGGCCGAGCTGCTCGGACCGGCGCCCGGTCTGGCGGAGCGCCTGGCCGCCGCCGACCCGGTGCGCCGTCCGCCGGCCGGCGTCCCGGTGACGCTCCTGCACGGCACCGACGACCCGGACGTCCCCCTGGAGCTCTCCCGCCGGTACGCCGCGGCGCACCCCGGCAGCGCCGCGCTGCGGGAACTGCCGGGCGTCGGGCACTACGCCCCGGTGACACCGGGCACCCCGGCCTGCGCCACGCTGTGCGGACTGCTGCCGGGACCCGTTCCGCGGTGATCCCCGGCACCGCCCCCACCAGGTAGTACTTGAGACGGACCCCGGCAAATCCCCTTTGGTGGGGACGCCCGGCGGTCCGTCTCTGCTTACCGTTGTCTGCGTGAACGAGAAGACCCAGTCGCAGGGCACCCTGCGCTCAGAGGCCCGGATAGCCCGCGGTGCGCTGCACCGGCTGCGCCAGGACCTGTTCGTCGACGCCTTCGCCTTCCGCCCGATGCCGCCGCTGGAGGACGCCAAGGTGTCCCGGTGGGTCCCCTGGCTGCCGGAGCGGCTGCGGCACTGGGTGCGCTGGCTGCCGCACCTCATCGTCGGCGGCTTCTCGGCGCTGGTCTTCCTGGCGTCCTTCACCGCGGGCTATGACATCGGACCGGTGAAGGGCGTGCTGGCCGCCGGCTTCAGCCTGCTGGTCGCCGCGCCGCCGGCGGTCACGCTGTTCCGCCCGGTGGGCGCCTTCTGGCTGTCGCTGTGCGCCGTCGTGGTCCAGCTGTTCGCCACGGCGGCCTTCTCCTCGTACCCGGACCTCTTCGGCGGGGGAGCCTTCCCCATCCTGGTGGCCACAATGGTCCTGGTGGTGCTGCGTACCCGCCCGCGGCTGGCGGTGGAGATGTGGCTGGTCACCTTCGCGCTGGCGGCCGTGCTGACGGCGTTCGTGGGCGGCCTCGCGGGCGATCTGCCGCCGGTGGCGTTCTTCACCGGTGTGGTGCTGATCTCCGCCGCCGCGGTCCGCGCCTGGCGCGAGGAGCGCCGGCAGGTCGTCGAGACGCTGACCGCGACCGCCGAGGAGCGGTCCCGGCGCACGCTCCTGGAGGAGCGCGCCACGATCGCCCGTGAGCTGCACGACGTGGTGGCCCACCACATGTCCGTGATCGCGATCCAGGCCGAGGCGGCCCCGTACCGGGTCGAGAACACCCCGCCCGAGCTCGCCAGGTCCTTCGCCACGATCCGCGAGAACGCCGTCGCCGCGCTGACCGAACTGCGCCGCATCCTGGGCGTGGTCCGCTCCGAGGACCCGGACGCCTTCGCCGAGGCCGATCCGGAGGCCCCGCAGCCGACGCTGGCCAGCCTCGAATCGCTGCTGGACAGTGTCCGCGGCGCCGGGCTGACCGTCGAGGCGGTGATCACCGGTGCGCCGCGTCCGCTGCCGCAGGGCGTGGAGCTCTCCGCCTACCGGATCGTGCAGGAGGCGCTGAGCAACACGCTGCGCCATGCGCCGGGCGCCGACGCCCGGGTGGAGATCTCCTACGTGCTCGGCGGGCTCGGCCTGCGGATCATCAACGGCGCCCCGAGCCGGCTGGCCAAGCCCTCCCCGGGCGCGGGCCACGGCGTGCTGGGCATGCGCGAGCGGGTACAGATGCTGGGCGGCGAGATGACCGCCGACCACACCGAGGACGGCGGTTTCGAGGTAGCGGCGTTCATCCCGATCGCCGCGTCCGAGGCCACTGCGAAGGGGGGTGCCGCATGATCCGGGTGCTGATCGTCGACGACCAGGTGATGGTCCGCGAGGGGTTCTCCGTCCTGCTCAACGCCATGCCGGACATCGAGGTCGTCGGGGAGGCCGTGGACGGCCGCCAGGCGGTGCGGAAGGTCGCGGAGCTCAAGCCCGACGTCGTCCTGATGGACATCCGCATGCCGGAGATGAACGGTCTGGACGCGACCCGCGAGATCGTCGCCGCCGACGCGGACGCCAAGGTCCTGGTCCTGACCACCTTCGATCTGGACGAGTACGTGTACCAGGCGCTGCGCGCCGGGGCCAGCGGCTTCCTGCTGAAGGACGCCTCGGCCGGCCAGCTCGCCGAGGGCGTGCGGATCGTCGCCTCCGGCGAGGCGCTGCTGGCCCCGACCGTCACCAAGCGGCTGATCTCGGAGTTCTCCCGGCTGGGGACGCCCCGCGCCCCCGCCCAGGAGCGCATCGCCGATCTGACGGAACGCGAGACCGAGGTGCTGGTGCTGGTCGCCCAGGGCCTGTCGAACGGGGAGATCGCGGCCCATCTCGTCGTCGCCGAATCGACGGTGAAGACGCACGTCAGCCGCATCCTGGTGAAGCTCGGCCTGCGCGACCGCACGCAGGCGGCGGTCTTCGCGTACGAGGCCCGGCTGGTGACACCGGGGGCCTGACCCGCCTCTGCGTCCACAGCCTGTGGACACGAGTACGCGGCCGGAGTCCGCTACAGCTCCGGCCGCGTACGTCTGTGGGTGGTGGTTTCACGTGAAACAGCGCTGTACGTCGGTGAGTTGGGGTTTCACGTGAAACGGCGGCGTACCTCCGTGAGTCGCCGTTTCACGTGAAACCGCCGGGCGGGATCAGCCGATGTCGCGCCGGCGGAACCCGGCCAGGCCGGCGGCGAGGAAGACGGCGGAGAGCGCGAGCAGCCAGACGAACGGGGCGGCGGTGGCCTCCGCGCCCGGAAGCTTGGGCAGGTGGCCGTAGGGCGAGAGGTCCATGGCCCACTGGGGGAGCTTCAGCGAAGGGCCGATCCAGCCGAGCGTCAGACAGCCACCGACCACCGCCCACACGGCCGTGGTGGCCCGGGGCAGCAGCCCGAAGGCCAGCACCGCCAGGCCGGTGAGCGTCCAGACCGCCGGCACCTGGGCGAGCGCGGCGGCCAGCACCGGTCCCACCCGGCCGGTGTCGCCGACCGAGATGCCGTACGAGACGCCGAGCGCCAACCCGCCGAAGCCGAGGACGACGACCGTCCCGGCGTAGGCGACGGCCAGGTGGCCGGCGGCCCAGCGGAGCCGGCCCACCGCGCCGGCCAGCACCGGTTCGGCCCGGTCGGCGGTCTCCTCGCCGCGCAGCCGGAGCACCGCACCGGCCGCGTAGATCGCGGCGACCATGCCGAGCATGCCGACCATGGTGGCCAGGAAGGCATCGGTCAGCCGCGCATGGCCGCCCATCCGCTCGAAGATCTCGCGGGTCCGCTGGTTGCCGCCGACCATGTCGGACGCGCCCTTCGCGATCCCGCCGAAGACCGCGCCGGCGCACACGTAACCGAGCGTCCAGCCGCCGAGAGCCGTCCGCTGCAGTCGCCAGGCCAGGCCGAACGGGCCGGCCAGCGAGCGCGGGGCCCGGGCCGGACCGGGCCGGGCCGGCAGGAAGCTCATGCCGAGGTCGCGGCGGGCGGTCAGCGCGTAGGCGGCGGCCACGGTGAGTGCGGTGCCCGCCAGGAAGAGCAGCAGCACCCACCAGCGTTCGTCGGCGTACGCCCGCAGGTTCTCCGCCCAGCCGAGCGGCGAGGCCCAGGTGAGCGGGGAGCCGGCGGTGGCGTCGGCGGCATCGCCCGCGCCGCGCAGCGCGAAGGCGAGGCCGAGCACCGCGCCGGTCAGTCCCTTCGCCATCCGGGCGCTCTCGGTGAGCTGCGCGGCGATGGCGGCCAGACCGGCGAACAGCATGCCGGTGCTGCCGATGGCGAGCCCGAGGGCCAGCGAACCGGCGGCCGGCCGGCCGGACCGGGCGAGCCCCGCCGCGATCAGCACGACGAGCAGGGCGTTGGCGAGCAGCGCGGTCAGCAGGGCCGCGGTCAGCGGCGCCCGACGGCCCACCATCGCGGCGGACAGCAGCTCCTGACGTCCCGTCTCCTCCTCCTCGCGGGTGTGCCGGACGATGATCAGCAGGCTCATCACCGCGGCCAGCACCGCCCCGAACCCGGCCATCCGCCAGGCGATCAGGCCGCCGAGGGAGTCGCTGAAGACCGGGCCGTACAGCGCGCGCATCGAGCCGTTGGCGGTCATCGAGCCGGCCAGTTCGGCGCGCTCGGCGGCGGTGCCGTAGAGCGCCTCGAAGGACGAGCCCACGCTCGCCACGACCAGGCCGAGGCCGAGCGCCCAGGCCGGGATCATGACCCGGTCGCGGCGCAGCGCGAGCCGCAACAGGGCGCCGGTGCCGGCCAGTTGGCGGGAGCGGGCGGTGCCGGCGGGCACCGCGGCGGCCACGGCGGTCATCGGGCGACCGCCGTCCCGTCGCGGTCGGACCCGCCGCGTACGTCGTCCTGGTAGTGCCGCAGGAACAGCTCTTCCAGGGTGGGCGGGGTGCTGGTCAGGCTGCGCACTCCGGAGGTGCCCAGCGACCGCAGCACGGCGTCGAGCTTGTCGGTGTCGACCTGCAGCCTGACCCGGTGCCCCTGGACGTCCAGGTCGTGGACACCGGGGAGCGCGGCCAAACCATTGGGCGGACCGGCCAGTTCGGCGACGATCGACGTTCGGGTCAGGTGCCGCAGCTCGCCGAGCGAGCCGGACTCGACCGTCCGCCCCTTGCGGATGATGCTGACCCGGTCGCAGAGCGCTTCGACCTCGGACAGTACGTGGCTGGAGAGCAGCACCGTACGGCCGCGGTCGCGCTCCTCGGTGACACAGGTCTGGAAGACCTCCTCCATCAACGGGTCGAGCCCGGAGGTCGGTTCGTCGAGGATCAGCAGGTCGACGTCGGAGGCGAAGGCGGCGACCAGGGCGACCTTCTGCCGGTTGCCCTTGGAGTACGTGCGCCCCTTCTTGGTCGGGTCGAGCTCGAAGCGCTCCAGCAACTCGTCCCGCCGCGCCCCGTCGAGTCCTCCGCGCAGCCGCCCGTAGAGATCGATGACCTCGCCGCCGGAGAGGTTGCGCCACAGGGTGACATCGCCGGGGACGTAGGCGATGCGGCGGTGCAGCGCGACGGCGTCGTGCCAGGGGTCGCGGTCCAGGAGCCGGGCGGTGCCGCGGTCGGCGCGCAGCAGACCGAGCAGTACGCGGAGGGTGGTGGACTTCCCGGCGCCGTTGGGCCCGAGGAAGCCGTGTACCTCGCCGGCCTCGACGGTGAGGTCGAGACCGTCCAGCGCACGGGTCCGACCGAAGGACTTGTGGAGACCGTCCACCCGGATCGCGGGAGCGGGAGCGATTGGCTTGGTCATGCTTCGGAAACTACGCTTGTTTCACAAATTTGTGAAGTTAAGAAACCGTATAAAGTTGGGCGGGGTGGCGCTGATCAGGGGAGAGGATGCGGACATGACCAATGCGGAACGTGCGGCCGGTACGGACAGCGGCGACCGGCGGCGGCCTGCCGACCCGCGCGCCCAGGAGGCGATCTCCCAGTTCGTCGAACGGTTCGCGGCCCAGATGGTGGACGCCGGGATGGCCCGCATGCCGGCCCGCGTCTTCGCCTGCCTGCTCGCCTCCGACTCCGGCGTGCTGACCTCCGCCGAGCTGGGCGAACGGCTCCAGATCAGCCCCGCCGCGGTGTCCGGCGCCGTGCGGTACCTCTCCCAGGTCGACATGATCAGCCGCGAGCGCGAGCCCGGCTCCCGCCGCGACCGCTACCGCGTGCACAGCGACCAGTGGTACGAGGCGCTGACCCGCCGGGAGAACGTCATCGCCCGCTGGGAGGGCACCCTGCGCGAGGGCGTGGAGAGCCTCGGCCCCGACTCCCCGGCCGGCCGCCGGCTCAACGAGACCCTGGTCTTCTTCGCCTTCCTGCAGAAGGAACTGCCCGCCCTGCTGGACCGCTGGCGCGACCACCGCGACCAGCTGCGCGCCGGTGACGACGGCGCCGACGGCTGAGCCGGGCGGCCGACGGCCCCACCGCTCGGCGCGCAGACGAGAGCCTCAGCCCCGCCGCTCCCCGCTCATCCCCGCCACTCCGCTCCCGGCTCACCCCCGCCGCGGCAGCTGCAGCCGCCAGGCCCCCGGCTGCACCGTCCACGTACGGGTCCGCACCGGCCCGCCGACCACCGCGTCCGCCCGGTAGTGGAAGTCCGCGCCGGACACCGTCACGGCCCGCGCCCGGGCCCGTACCGGATGCCCACCGCCCGGCCAGTGCACCACGACCTCGGCCAGCTCCCCGCCGCCGTCCCGGCCGTCCCCCGGACCGTCGCCGTCACCCGCGCCGCGACCGGTCCCGGCCCCCGGCCACCCCGCCCCGGCCTGCCCGCCCGGCACCACCGACACCCCGCGCACCGGCCGGTCCAGGTCCGCCAGCAGCACCCCGTCCGCCTCGATCCGCAGCCGCTGCTCCGGCACCCGCACGCGCCGCCCGCCCGCCGCCCCGGCCTCCGTACGGGCCGCCCCCCAGAACCCGGCCGCCGGTGCCAGCAGCGCCAGCGCCGACCGCGCGGTCCGGGCGGCCGGCCCCCACCACGGCCGGTGCCCGTCGGCGCCCGGCACCCCGGGCTCCGTACGGGACGCCTGGGAAGGCACCGCGCCCTCCGTGTGCTCCCCGGCATCCACCGGCCCGGCCGCACCCGGCACGAACACCCGGGGCCCCGGGCCGGCCGCCGCCCGACGCCCGCCGTTCCGTCCACCGTCCCGCCCGCACGGGATCCGCAGCCCGCCCAGCACGATCCCGCCGCTGTCGTCCGTCAGCAGGTCCATCGCCCGCTCCGCACCGTCCAGCACCGTCCGCGCCGCGGCGACGGTGTCCTGCGGCACACCCAGCGAGCGGCTCAGCGCCACCGCCGCCGGCGCCCCCACCGGGACCATCGACACCGGCACCCCGGCCAGCTCCCGCTCCCTGTGCAGCAGCCCCACGACCCGCAGCAGCGCCCGGTCGTCGCCGATCACCACCGGCCGCCGCTGCCCCCGCCGGGCCAGCGCCCGCGCGAACTCCTCCGGCCCCTCCGGCAGGCAGATCTTCGCCCCCGCACCCCCCGCGCCCGCACACAGCACATCCCGGGCAATCCGTACGGATTCCCCGTCCGTACTGCGCGCGACCGGATCGATGACCACGAGCAGGGGGTACCCCCGAACGGAGTCCACGGGAGAGTGCCCAGAAGGCTGCGCCGACACCTCGGTCCTTCCTCAGGTAGCATCTCGGTGCAAGAGCCCCTTGCGCTATTGCGCCAGGGGCTTCGTCTATTCCGGGGCACCGGTTCGACGGCTGCAGCGATGACGGACGCGTGAACACGCGGGCGTCCCGCCATCCACGCACGTTGGACATGCCCCGCCCGGAAGGGGTGTACGCCTGTGCCCGCACTTGTGCTGCTCGGTGCTCAGTGGGGTGATGAGGGCAAGGGGAAGGCCACCGACCTGCTCGGTGGATCCGTCGATTATGTGGTGCGCTACCAGGGCGGCAACAACGCCGGCCACACGGTCGTCGTGGGCGACCAGAAGTACGCGCTGCATCTCCTCCCCTCCGGAATCCTCTCGCCGGGGTGCACCCCGGTCATCGGCAACGGTGTCGTCGTCGACCCCGCGGTCCTGCTCTCCGAGCTGAGCGGACTCAACGAGCGCGGCGTCGACACGTCCAAGCTGCTGCTCAGCGGTAACGCGCACCTGATCACGCCGTACAACATCACCGTCGACAAGGTGACGGAACGGTTCCTCGGCAAGCGGAAGATCGGCACCACCGGCCGCGGCATCGGCCCGACCTACGCCGACAAGATCAACCGCGTCGGCATCCGCGTCCAGGACCTCTACGACGAGTCGATCCTCCAGCAGAAGGTCGAGGCGGCGCTCGACGTCAAGAACCAGCTGCTGACCAAGCTCTACAACCGCCGCGCCATCGAGGCCGGCCAGGTCGTCGAGGAGCTGCTCGGCTACGCCGACCAGATCAAGGGCTACGTCGCCGACACCACCCTGATCCTCAACAACGCCCTCGACGAGGACAAGGTCGTCCTCTTCGAAGGCGGCCAGGGCACGCTGCTGGACATCGACCACGGCACGTACCCCTTCGTGACGTCCTCGAACCCGACCGCCGGCGGCGCCTGCACCGGCACCGGCGTCGGCCCGACGAAGATCAGCCGGGTCATCGGCATCCTCAAGGCGTACACCACCCGCGTCGGCGCCGGCCCGTTCCCCACCGAGCTCTTCGACGAGGACGGCGAGGCCCTGCGCCGCATCGGCGGCGAGCGGGGCGTCACCACCGGCCGCGACCGCCGCTGCGGCTGGTTCGACGCGGTCATCGCCCGCTACGCGACCCGCGTGAACGGCCTGACCGACTTCTTCCTCACCAAGCTCGACGTGCTCACCGGCTGGGAGCAGATCCCGGTCTGCGTGGCGTACGAGATCGACGGCAAGCGCGTCGAGGAGCTGCCCTACTCGCAGTCCGACTTCCACCACGCGAAGCCGATCTACGAGACCCTGCCGGGCTGGTCCGAGGACATCACCAAGGCGAAGTCCTTCTCCGACCTGCCGAAGAACGCCCAGAACTACGTCAAGGCGCTGGAGGAAATGTCCGGCGCCCCGATCTCCGCCATCGGCGTCGGCCCCGGCCGCGACGAGACGATCGAGATCAACTCGTTCCTGTCGTAGGGACCGGCTGAACACCACCAGGGCCCGCGCACCGTCCGCAGAGGACGGGGCGCGGGCCCTTTGTGCGTGCCTCGTGTGCTCGATCGAGTGAGGGGTGGGCGAATATGCCTCCGGCACCGTCCATGCCTGGCGACACTGGCCTTCCTCTCGAAAGGAGTGCAGCATGACGGTTATGGCCGAGCGCATGCCTCAGATGACGGTGGAGGACTTCGAGGTGATCGCCTCCGCCGCGCCCGAAACCGTCACGTTGGAATTCATCAACGGGCAGATCGGGGTAAAGCGGGTGGCGGACGGAGATCACGAGGAGATCGTCAGGTGGCTACAGAAGCGCTGTTTGCAGCACCGCCCCGATCTCTGGCTGTATGCGACCGGCCGCGGCGTGAAGGTCGAGGCATACCGTCAGGGCCGGGCCCGGCCGGATGGTGTCCTGGCGCCGGACGAGCACTTCCTGGGGCACGGCGAGTGGTCGGACCCTGCCGGAGTTCTGATGGCCGTCGAGGTCACCTCCTACGACGGTGACACCGACCGTCGCGACCGGCGGGAGAAGCCGACCGCCTACGCGGCTGCGGGCATTCCCGTCTACCTCCTCGTGGACCGTGACTACTGCGAGTTCGTCGTCCACACCAATCCCGCCCCAGAGCGAGGCCGATACGACGACGTCCACCGCGCTCCCTTCGGCGAGCAGGTCACCCTCCCCGACCCAGTCGGCATCACCCTCGACACCGAGGCCCTGAAGAACTACGTCCGCTGACGGCACGGGGCGGGGGGCCTTGCCGGCGCTGGCGGATGTCGAATTCCGTGTGGCGGAACCTTCCACGGGCGTGGAACGTAGAACCAGCACGAGCACAGTCCGTTCGCCCGCGAAGGAGACCGTGTGATTCCCGCCTTACGAGCCCTCGCCCGCGCCGCCATGGCCGCGCGCCCGGTACCGCTCGCCGACGTCCAGGCACGGGCCGAACTCCGCACCCGCTTCGGCCGCAGCTACCTCGTCCCGGTCGAGCTCTTCGCCGCCTTCGCCGCCGAACTGACCGACCGGCGCCGGCCCGAGGGCCCGTTCGCCGTGCTGTGCATCAACGGGCGGCGCTGGTTCCGCTACCGCTCCGTCCACTACGACACCCCCGACCTGCGCTTCTTCCACGACCACAGGGAGGGCGACCGGCCCGGCTACCTGATCCGCGAGCGGCGCTACGAGGACACCGGGCAGCGGCAGTTCGAGATCAAGCTGACGGGGCGGCGCGGCGAAACGGTCAAGCACCGGCAGCCACTGCTGCCCGGCGCCCCGGCCCTCGGCCCGGCGGCCCGCGGCTTCCTGTCCTCCGTACTGGACCGCTCGTACGGCATCGCCGCCCCCACGGACCTGGGCCTGGCCCTGGAAACGGAGTACACCCGCACCACGTTCGTCGCGGACGGCCAGCGCATCACGTGCGACGCGGCGCTGCACTGCCGCGACCTGGCGACCGGCCGCACGGTACGGGCCGACGGCGGGCTGGTCCTCGTCGAAACCAGGACCACCGGCCGGCCGACGGCGGCCGACCGGTTGCTGCACGGCCACGGTGTCGTGGCGGCCGACTTCACCAAGTACTGCGGCGGATTGTCGGCCCTCCGTCCGGACCTGCCCGCCGCGCACTGGCGGAGGGCCGTCCACACGGTCTTCCCGCCGGCTAGCCCGCGAACTCGCCCGCTCTGACAGCCCCGACGAACGCGGCCCAGGAGCGGGCGGGGACGACGAGGGCGGGGCCGTGGGGGTCCTTGGAGTCACGGACGGGGACGATGCCGGGGAGGGAATCGGCGACCTCGACGCAGTTGCCACCCTCCTCGTTGCTGTAGCTGGACTTGCGCCAGACTGCGGTGCTCAGATCGGGACGGGATGCGCTCAGCAAGGTAGGTCCCCTCGATCGCGGATCGGATCATGTCGAGCGACATGTTCGGCGGCAGGGCCAAGGCCCGAAGCCGATCGTAAGCCACCGTGAAATCCTTCACCTCCTCTGCCTCCTCGATGAGTTGGCCGTATCCCGCGCCTTCGACGTAGGCCGCTTCGGCGCCATCCGGCAGTGTCAGGATGGAGAGCGACCCGCCCATGGGGTAGTGCTCCCCGCTGCTCAAGGGCAGCATCTGCAGCGTGATGCGCGGGTGGTTGGCTGCTTCCAGCAATCGGCTGAGCTGGGCCCGCATCACGGCCGGACCGCCGACGGACCGATAGAGGATTGCCTCATCGAGGACGGCCCAGAATTCGGGCCCCTCCGGCTCGATGAGCCGAGCCTGTCGCCCGAGCCGGGCGGTCACCCGTTCCTCCAACTGCTCGGGGCTTTTCAGCGTCAGGCCCACGCTCAGGACCGCGCGAGCGTAGTCGGCGGTCTGGAGCAAGCCGGGGACAACGGCCGCCGCATACTCGCGGATGACCACCGCCCGCTCCGAAAGCGCTATGAACTTCCGTGACCAGTCCGGGAATGCTTCCCGGTAGACGTACGGCCACAGATCGACGAGTAAGCCGTCGGCGGCGAGGGCGCCGTCCAGAGCCTGCGCCAGCTTCAGCGTCGGCTTCGAGCCCGTCGTGCGTTCGACCTGATTGATCCGCGTGCTGTGCGTATGCGCGCGTTTGCCGAGCTCGGACTGGGTGAGTCCGGCCGCTTCGCGGAGTCTGCGGACCCGTAGTCCGAAGAGCGCTGCCATGGATGACGAGGGGTCAACTTCGTTGGCCAAAGCGTCACTTCCATCCTTACGGCTTGAGAAGTAAGGAGCTACCTCCTTCCGCAGCCTATGCCGCACGGCAACGATGTGAACACGGAACGTAGTGATCCGCACGACAGACCCCCGCGACCGTCGCAACCGGTCCGGGGGCATGGTCAACGCGCAAATTCGAGAAAGAACGTCGACATGTTTCAGCGTATTGCCCGCTGCCTCGCGTGGCTGGGGCTTCTCCCAACTCCCCGGCCGCAAGGGCGACATCGCGCCGTCCCCGCGCCCCGTGTGGCCGTGCACCGCAGGCCGCGTCGACCGGTGATCGAGACGCCGATCGACGGCGACGCCTCCCCCCTCGTCCGCCCCTACCTCGTCGCGCACGAGCAGCGCGAACGGCGGGACGCCCTGCTGCTGGCCACGTTCGGGGTCGATGCCCCCGGGCCGTACTGGATCCACGGTGTGGAGGTCGCCCGATGACCGGCGAGGAGACCGGAGGAGCAAACGGAAGGGCGACCGGCGGAACGGGCCGGCCGCTGCCCCTCCGCATGTGCGTGCGCTGCGAGCGGATCACGGACGAGCCCGTGCTCGTCGCCGAGGTGCACGGGAACAGCGGGCCCGGCTGGAACGTCTACGCGTGCCCCGGCTGCGCGCCGCACGTGCCCGCGGCGCCTGATCCGCTGGTGGTCCTGGAGGCCCTGCTCGGGCGCCGGAGGGGCGGGCCGCGGCGGTGAGCGGGCCCAGGGGAGGGGCCTGGAGCTTCCTCCAGGCCGTAGACAGTGTGTCTGTGGGCGTGGTGAGCGCCATACAGACTGTCGGTACCGGCGCGCGGACCGTGATCCCTACGCTGGGGACGTTCGCCGTGCCGATCCCTCGGCGGACCCGAGCGACCCGATCCGAGGTACTGACCGTGACCACGACGCACCCCTCTCCCGCCGCCGATCCCGCCGCCGGGGCGGCGGTCAAGGCCGCCGACCGCGCCCACGTCTTCCACTCCTGGTCCGCGCAGGGCCTGATCGACCCGCTGGCGATCGCCGGCGCCGAGGGGTCGTACTTCTGGGACTACGACGGCAACCGCTACCTCGACTTCTCCTCCCAGCTGGTCAACACCAACATCGGCCACCAGCACCCCAAGGTCGTCGCGGCGATCCAGGAGCAGGCCGGGAAGCTGTGCACGCTCGCGCCCGGGTTCGCGGTGGATGTACGGTCCGAGGCCGCGCGGCTGATCGCCGAGCGCACCCCCGGCGACCTCGACAAGATCTTCTTCACCAACGGCGGCGCCGAGGCCGTGGAGAACGCCGTCCGGATGGCCCGGCTGCACACCGGCCGCGCCAAGGTGCTGTCCGCCTACCGCTCGTACCACGGCGCGACCGCCGCGGCGATCAACCTGACCGGTGACCCGCGCCGCTGGCCCTCCGACACCGCCTCCGCCGGCGTGGTCCACTTCTGGGGCCCGTTCCTGTACCGCTCGCCCTTCCACGCGGAGAACGAGCAGCAGGAGTGCGAGCGCGCCCTGGCGCACCTGGAGCAGACCATCGCCTTCGAGGGGCCGCAGTCGGTCGCCGCGATCATCCTGGAGACCGTCCCGGGCACCGCCGGCATCATGGTCCCGCCGGCCGGCTACCTCGCCGGGGTCCGCGAGATCTGCGACCGCTACGGCATCGTCTTCATCCTCGACGAGGTCATGGCCGGCTTCGGGCGCACGGGCCACTGGTTCGCCGCCGACCACTTCGGCGTCACCCCCGACCTGCTCACCTTCGCCAAGGGCGTCAACTCCGGCTACGTCCCGCTGGGCGGCGTCGCGATCAGCGCCGAGATCGCCGCGACCTTCGAGACGCGGCCGTACCCGGGCGGGCTGACGTACTCCGGCCACCCGCTGGCCTGCGCCTCCGCCGTCGCGACGATCAACGCGATGGCCGAGGAGCGGATCGTGGAGAACGCCGCGGAGATCGGCGAGAAGGTCATCGGGCCGGGCCTGCGCGCGATCGCCGAGCGGCACCCGTCCGTCGGCGAGGTCCGCGGCCTGGGCGTCTTCTGGGCCCTGGACCTGGTCAAGAACAAGGAGACCCGCGAGCCGCTGGTGCCGTACAACGCGTCCGGCGCGGCCAACGCCCCGATGGCCGAATTCGCCGCGGCCTGCAAGCGCGGCGGGCTCTGGCCGTTCGTCAACATGAACCGCACCCACGTCGTCCCGGCCTGCACGATCACCGAGGCCGAGGCCAAGGAGGGCCTCGCCGCCCTCGACGAGGCACTGACCGCGGCCGACGCGCACACCGCCGCCTGAGCGGCCGCCGCGCGCAGCGGCACCCCGCGGCCCTCGCCTATGGTTGGCGGGGGCCGCTGCCACCCGCGGTCAGGGACGGCGAAGGAGACGCACACGATGGCCGCCGGCGGAGACAGCACAGTCATACGTCGCAGCACACTGCGCCAGCAGATCGCCGACGCCCTGCGCGACGAGGTCCTGGCGGGCCGGCTGCCGTGCGGCCACCCGTTCACCGTCAAGGAGATCGCCGAGCAGTACGGCGTCTCCGCGACCCCGGTCCGCGAGGCGCTGCTCGACCTCTGCGCCCAGGGACTGCTCGACGTCGAACAGCACCGCGGCTTCAAGGTCCACGCCTTCACCGCCGACGACTTCCGGGCCATGGTCGAGGCCCGCACCCTGGTCATCGAGGGGATCTTCCGCAGTGGCGCCCAGGAGGCGCTCGCCGCCACCCCCGCCGAGGTGCTGATCTCCATCCGGCGCCGCGCCGACGAGGCCGAGCGGGCCGCCCGGGCCGGCGACCTGGACGTGCTCATCGGCTACGACCTGCGGTTCTGGCGCGAGCTCGGCAACATCGTGAACAACGCCTACATCAGCGACTTCCTGGACCGCATCCGGATCCAGACCTGGATGTACGCGGTGCCGCTGCTGCGCCGCGCCCCCGACCTCACCAACCGCCTGTGGCAGGGCCACTGCGCCCTGGCCGACGCCCTGGTCCGGCGCGACCTGGCCGCCGCCCAGCGGCTGATCGCCGAGTACAACGCGCACGCGCTGGCCCTGGTCCGTTAGCCGGTAACCGTCCGGTGCGCCCGCTCTCGTCGGATGGCGCCGCGGGCACTACGCTGTCCCGACTCGGCCGTAATGGGCCGCACCCGTAGCTGTGCGTGCGCCGGTGTCCTAGTCCCCGACCGGAAGCGAGTCCTCACCCGTGGCATGTGACCTGTGGCTGGTACCCCTCGTCGATGTGCTGTGCCACAGCCCCGACAACCCGTTCTCCGAAGAGATCGCCGCCTACGACAAGGCCCTGACGGAAGCGGGACTGCCACCGGTCCCCGTCTTCAGCTACATGCCGGGCCTGTCCGGGGACGTCGCCCCCATCGCGGGCTTCGACTACGACGCACTGCACTTCCTGCGCCGCGCCTACCTCCTGCGGCTGTGCGGCCTGGAGGTCACCCCGGTCGACGAACTGGGCGGTGACTACGAGCAGTTGCTGGAGATGTTCGAGACCACCGCCCAGCAGTCCCACCTGGTCTGGCACTACGACCACGCGGGCGCGTACGTACCGGTCGACTTCCCGCATCCGCTCGCCAACGACGAACTGCTGGAGGGCGGCGGCCCGCTGGGATCCTCGCACGGTCTGCTGCGGGACCTGGAACTGGTTGCGCCATCCCTGGGCATCGATCCGGCCAATCCGCCGGCCGCGCCGGAGCCGCCGGCCGGGCCGACCTCTCTGGAGGAGCGGGCGGGCGCGGTGCCCATGGACGACGGCCCGTTCGCCCGGGAGCGCCATGTCTGGCTCGGCCTGCACGCGGCGGCGACCCGCAGCCTGGGCCAGGGCTCGATGATCGTCTTCAGCTGATCGGTCGTCTCCGGCCGAGCCGTCGGCTCGGGGTGATCGGTCGTCTCCGGCTGATCGGTCATCTCCGGCTGGTCGGTCCTCTTCGGCTTCGGCAGGGCCGGCGGGGCGGTGGGGGCGGGCCGTGTCGCCACCCCCGCCCGCCGTCGCCGCCCCGGACTGCTCAGCACGGTGGTTCCGGCGGCCGCTGGCGCGGCATGTTCGGGCGGCCGCGGTGCGGCAGCGCGTACCGGCCCGTCGGCCCGGCGTGCTCCTGGCGGGGGACCGTCCACTGCGCCAGGGACTGGGTGGCCCGCGGCACCGGACCGGTCCGGAACTCCGCCATCCAGTCGGCCGTCTCGACCCGCACCAGCTCCCCCAGGTCCTCGTTGAACCGCCGGAGCAGCCCCAGACAGCGCTCGGCCGCCTCGCTCGCGGTGCCCTCCGTCGGGCCGAGCACCTCGCGCACGCCCTCCGACGCCCAGTCGAACTGCAGCGCCTCCAGCCGCCGGTGGATCGCCTGCGCGGTCGCCAGGTCCCGCATCCAGCCGGCGGTCACCCCGAAATACCGGTCGCAGCCCACGCACACCGCCGCCAGCAGCAGGGACAGACAGCCCCACGGTGCCCCGCCCTGCCACACCCGGGCCAGATCCAGCAGCGGCAGCACCCCGCCCCCCGTGACCCCGGCCGCGGCGCCCAGCCGGAGCGCCCGGGCGCCCCGGCGCTTGGCCAGCCGGTCGTGCAGGTACCAGTCGGCGGCGCGCAGCGCACCGTTCTCGGTCCAGAGGTAGAGCGCGTCGAGGCGGTCGCCCGGCTCGCCCCAGCCGCCCGCGGGGAAGGCCCGCCCGGCGACGTCCCGGCGGGCCCGGCCCCGGACGCCGTACTTGCGGAGCGGGCGGCCCTCCTGCTGAGGGGGCCCCTCGGGCTGCATCTCCGGCTGACTCACCCGTGCACTCCCTCTCTGCGCGCTGTACGGAACGGATACCTGCGGTGCCTGCGATGGGGGTCCCTCCCCATGCCTTCCGGGCGGTGGGGGAGTACCGGAGGGCCGTCGCGCGCCGCCCCCTTCCTACCGCCGAACGGCTGGCCCCAGCTCCAAGATCACGCTATTTCCGCCCAGAAGTGGTGCGGAGTCGGGTAGGGGACGGCGCGGAATCTCACCCGAAAGAGTTGCCGCCGCGGCGACGGACGGTTTCCGGACCGCCCGTCCGCCGTCCGGCCGTCCCGGCCACTCGTCTAGGCTGCCTGTCGTGAAGGTCCTCGTCATCGGCGGCGGCGCCCGCGAACACGCCCTGTGCCGCTCTCTGTCCCTCGACCCCGACGTCACCGCGCTGCACTGCGCTCCCGGCAACGCCGGTATCGCCGAGGTGGCCGAACTGCACCGGGTCGACGCCCTCGACGGCCGGGCCGTCGCCGACCTGGCCACGGGCCTGGCGGCCGACCTGGTCGTCGTCGGTCCCGAGGCCCCCCTGGTGGCGGGCGTCGCGGACGCGGTCCGCGAGCGCGGCATCCCGGTCTTCGGCCCGTCCGCCGACGCCGCCCAGCTGGAGGGCTCCAAGGCATTCGCCAAGGACGTGATGGCCGCCGCGGCCGTCCCGACCGCCCGCAGCTACGTCTGCACCACCCCGGAAGAGATCGACGAGGCCCTGGACGCCTTCGGCGCGCCGTACGTGGTCAAGGACGACGGGCTGGCGGCCGGCAAGGGCGTCGTGGTGACCGACGACGTGGACACGGCCCGCGCCCACGCGCTGGCCTGCGACCGCGTCGTCATCGAGGAGTTCCTCGACGGCCCGGAGGTCTCGCTCTTCGCGATCACCGACGGCGAGACCGTCGTCCCGCTCCAGCCCGCCCAGGACTTCAAGCGCGCCTACGACGGCGACGAGGGCCCCAACACCGGCGGCATGGGCGCGTACAGCCCGCTGCCCTGGGCCGACCCGAAGCTGGTCGACGAGGTCATGGCGAGCGTGCTGCAGCCCACCGTGGACGAGCTGCGCCGCCGCGGCACCCCGTTCTCCGGTCTGCTCTACGCCGGTCTGGCGATCACCTCCCGCGGGGTCCGGGTGATCGAGTTCAACGCCCGCTTCGGCGACCCGGAGACCCAGGTCGTCCTGGCCCGCCTCCAGACGCCGCTCGGCGGGCTGCTGCGCGCCGCCGCCACCGGCAACCTCGCCGCGCTGCCGCCGCTGCGCTGGAGCGACGACGCGGCCGTCACGGTCGTCATCGCGTCCCACAACTACCCGGACACCCCGCGCACCGGCGACGTCATCGAGGGCCTGGCCGAGGTCGCCGCGCAGGACGCCCCCGACGCCTACGTGCTGCACGCCGGCACCAAGCTCGACGAGGCCGGCGCGGTGCGCAGCGCGGGCGGCCGGGTGCTGTCCGTCACCGCCGCCGGGGCCGACCTCGCCACCGCCCGCGAGCGCGCCTACCGGGCCGTGGACCGGATCTCCCTGGACGGCTCCCAGCACCGCACGGACATCGCCGCCAAGGCCGCCGCGGAGGCCCGGGGCGCCTGAGACGCCCGCGCCGTGGGTCCCGCACCCCCGGGCCCACGGCGCGCCACCGCCGGTTCCCGGCTTTGCCCAAAGCCATTCCATCGAGTGACCACGCCAGATTCCGGCTGACGGGACGGAGCCCCCCAACTAGGGTGCCGCGCAAGCGTCCTGCGGCCGCCGCGTCCGGTACCGGTGCGGTGGCCACGGGGACGTCCGGCAAGTGGCTCACCGGCATTGCGATGTCGGTGGCCGGTGCCAGAGTGGTGGTGAGTGAGCTCGCTCGCACCACAACGCGCAAGTTCGAAGGCGTCCGTCCACTGTTCTCTCCGTCCGGCTCCATCAGGACAGCAGGGGGTGTACAGGCTCGTGGCAAGTCCGGAAACAGGCGTCCTGGCGGCGCGTGCCCGTGCCCTCGCCGTGCTGCGGATCCGCGGCGCCGCGCTGGCCGTGGCGCTGCTGCCCGCAGCGGTGGCGGTGGTGCTGGCCGTCGGCCGGGCGACCGGCCGCCTCGGCGCGGGCTGGGACCCGGCCGGCTGGGTGGCCGGCGCCTTCGCGCTGGTCGGCCTGCTCCTGGCCGCGTTGGTCGGGGCCGTGATCGCGCGCGCCCGGCCGGCGCTCAGCCCCTCCGTGCCGATCGCCGAGGAATCCGCCCCGGACCTCTACCGCCTCGTGCGTGACCTGGCCGACCGGCTGGAGGTCCCCGCGCCCTCCGCCATAGCCCTCACCCCGGACTGCGACAGCTGGCTGGAGGACCGTACGCACCGCGCGCACGGCCCGCCCCGCGGCACCGGCGGGCCCGAGCCCGGTGCCGGGCGCCGGTCCGCCGAGGCCCCGGTCCTGGTGATCGGCTCACCGTTCCTGTGGTGGATGCGGGTCGCCGAGCTACGTGCCCTGCTGGCCCCCGTAGTGGCCGGCACGGGCCCGTCCGCGCATCCGGACATAGCCGCCGCCCGCCGCTTCATCCGCGGCCTGGACGCCGCCGTCGCGGTCGCCGCCCGGGCCCGGGGCCCGCTGCGCGGCCCGACGCTCCGCTTCGTCGGCAAGGTGGCCCGGCTGCTGCTCCGCGCCTGCCGCGAACACGCCACGATCATGGAGCGGGCCGTCGCGGCCGCCGCCTCCGAGCGCGCCCAGAGCGTCGACTACGGCCTGCGGATCGTCGCCCAGGAGCAGGTCGGGCTGGCCTACGCGGGCTGGGACCGGCTGCTGACCCGGGTCGCGCTGCCCGCCTGGCGGATGGGCCGCTGGCCGTCCCGCCTGGACGCCGGCGTGGTCTCCGCACTCACCGAGCTCTCCCGCCGCGACCGCCTCGCCGACGGCTTCGCCTCCCGGCTGGGCGAGCGCCCGGCCTGCGACCTCCTGGAGGAGCCCGGCGCCATCGACCGCGCCGCCTCCCTGCTGGCCGCCCGCCTGTTCCACGGCGGCCCGGCCGAGACCGGGCCCGACTGGTCCCCGGTCGGCTGGAACCAGTACCCGGAAGAGGTCGTGGACCGGAAATGGCGCCTGGAGGCCGCCCGCCTCCACCGCGTCCTCGACGACCTCCCGGCCCCGGCGCTCGGCCCCGCACCGGCCCCGCCTCCGGTGGAGCCGTCCCCGGCCCCGACCTTCTCGTACGCCGGCGGCCCGGCCGGCCCGCCCGCGGGGCGCGGCGGCCCGGCGGACCACCGGCCCGGCGACGGGCGCCCCGGCGGCCCGCCGTCCGCGCCCACCGCGCCGCCGGGCCCGACGCTCGACCGGGTCATCGACCGGCTCGCCCATGACGCGCACGCCGGCGACCTGGTCGCCGCCCGGCTGGGCGCGGAGGTCGAGCGCGAGGAGCGCGAGGAGGCGGCCCGCCAGGCCGCCCGCGGCAGCCTGGCCGAGGACGCCGCGGCGGGCGTGGCCTGGGGCGACGGCCTGGCCGAGGGCGGCCTGCCGCTGTTCCCGCTGCAACCGCCCCGTACCGGCCGGGAGCTGCTCGCCGACCACGTCACGGCCATGGTCTGCTGCGCCGCCGTGGACACCGCCGGCGCGGTCCCCGGTCTGGACTGGCTCGACGGCCCGGCGCTGCTGGTCGACGGGGCCCGCCGGGCCGACCTGGGCAGCCCGGTGCTCAGCCTGGTCGACGACGGCGACGCGGGCCCGCTCCGCGGCTGGCTGACGACGGTCGGCGTGCGCCCGGAGAAGCCCGTCCGCCTGGTGTGACGCGGGGCCGTGCAGGGCCTCGCCGCACCGGCTGAAGGTTCCCCTTCAGCCTTGGCCCACCGGTCGTCGAGGGCCTTGAGCCCGTACCGGCCGGCCGGCGCCGACGGGCGGCTGACGCGACCGGTCGCCGGCCGCACGCCTCCAGTTCGTAATTCGGAGCCAAGGGCATCCAAATTCACGACGAAGGGTGACGGAGTAAGCGCGTAATGTGATGTGCTGGGGACGGCCGGGTTCACCCAGCCGGACGCAGCACCGGCCCGATCGGCCGCGCCGGTGGGGGATGCGGGAGGGGAGTGGAAGGTGGCGACGGAACAGATCAGGCGCTGGGAGTCGGGCGCCCTCGCCCACGCGGTCACGGACCCGTTCGGGCAGGGCCCGCTGCCCTGGCTGCGCGGCAGCGAGAACTACTTCGAATCCGGCCGCATCATCCCCTGGTACGTCGACCCCGCCGTCGCCCAGGGCGATCTGCGGGCGCCCGCACCCCGCAAGCTCAACGGCCCGCGCACCGCCGATGACGTCCACGGCCAGATCAAGGGCTTCGCCAATACCGGCGCGGTGGCGCCCGGCGAGGCCATCGACTTCCGGGTGTCGGTCGACCCGCCCCAGCCGTTCAGCATCGACGTCTACCGCATCGGCCACTACGCCGGCACCGGCGCCTCCAAGATCACCACCAGCCCCCGGCTGTCCGGCATCGTCCAGCCGCCCCCGATGGCCGCCGGCCGCACCGTCTCCTGCCACCACTGGTGGCAGTCCTGGCGCCTCCAGGTCCCCGCGTACTGGCGGCTCGGCGCCTACGTCGCGGTCCTGACCACCGCCGACGGCTGCCGCTCCCACATCCCCTTCACGGTCCGCGACGACCGCCCCGCCGACCTCCTGCTGCTCCTGCCCGACATCACCTGGCAGGCGTACAACCTCTTCCCGGAGGACGGCCGTACGGGCGCCAGCCTCTACCACGCCTGGGACGAGAAGGGCGCGCTGCTGGGCGAACAGGACGCCGCCACCACCATCTCCTTCGACCGCCCCTACGCCGGCGCCGGCCTCCCCCTCCATGTGGGCCACGCCTACGACTTCATCCGCTGGGCCGAGCGCTACGGCTACGACCTCGCCTACGCCGACGCCCGCGACCTGCACGCCGGCCGGGTCGACCCGTCCCGCTACCGCGGCCTGGTCTTCCCCGGCCACGACGAGTACTGGTCCGTGCCGATGCGCCGCACGGTCGAGCTGGCCCGGGACACCGGCACCTCGCTGGTCTTCCTCTCCGCCAACACCATGTACTGGCAGGTCGACCTCGCCCCGTCCCCCTCGGGCAGCCCCGACTCCCTGCTCACCTGCCGAAAACGCCAGGGCCCCGGCCGCCCCGCCCTGTGGCGCGAGCTGGGCGACCCCGAGCAGCGGCTGATGGGCATCCAGTACGCCGGCCGGGTCCCCGAGCCGGCCCCGCTGATCGTCCGCAACGGCGACCACTGGCTCTGGGAGGCCACCGGCGCGCACGAAGGCGATGAGCTTCCCGGCCTGGTCGCCGGCGAGGCCGACCGCTACTTCCCGCGCACCAGCCTCCCCGACCACACCCGTCGCATCCTGCTCGCGCACTCCCCGTACCGCGACGGCGAAGGCACCCGCCGCCACCAGGAGACCTCCCTCTACCGCGCCCCCAGCGGCGCCCTGGTCTTCGCCTCCGGCACCTTCGCCTGGTCCCCCTCCCTCGACCGCCCCGGCCACGTCGACGAACGCATCCAGCGCGCCACCGCCAACCTCCTCGACCGCATCTGCAAACGCGACTAGCCGCTCTGCGGGTGCCGCCCACGTACCCGTCTGTCCCGCCGCGGTTGTTGCTCGCCGTTGCGCGCTTTGCGGCGCCCCGTACGTACCTGGCCGTCCCGCCACGGGGCGTCTCGCCGTTGCTCCCCCACTGCCTAAAGGGCGTGGGAGGTACCCCCAGCGGCGGGCTGGGTGGTGGTCGGGTGCGGTGACAGCCCTACAGACTTCGTCCTCCGGTCTGTCCCCTCCCGTTGGTGGGAGGTGGGAGGCCGGTGGGGGCGGGCGCCGGGAAATACCTTCCCGGCCCGTTGCGTTGAGGCCCTGCAGGGGGCGCTCGCGACCCTTACGGGTTCTGTTCGACCGTCCCCTACGGGTTCCAAGGGCCCCTGGTACCCCCAACGCCCGCCCCCACCCACCTTCTTCCCATCCCCCAACGGGAGGGGACGGGCCGGAGGGGCCGGTGTTTGGGACGTAAAGCGACAGCAGTCCCAAACACCGGCCCCGGAGGCCCGTCACCGCACCCACAACAAACCCAGCCCGCCGCTGGGGGTACCTCCCACGCCCTTTAGGCAGTGGGGGAGCAACGGCGAGACGACCCGCGGCGGGACGGCTACGTGCGGGGGCGCCGCAAAGCGCTACGGCGAGTTGCCCCGCGGCGGGACAGCCAGCAACGTGCGGGGCGCCGCAAAGCGCAACGGCGAGCAACCCCGACGGCGGGACGCCCAGGTACGTGGGAGGAAAGCCAAGCGCAGCGCTACGCGTCCTCTGCCCTGGTCGTCGGCAGCAGTTCCCGGATGTCGTGCGGCAGCGCGTGGCTCAGCCGTTCCATCAGTTCCGGGGCCAGCGCTGCGTCCAGCACCTCGAAGACCGCCGCCGCCTCCTGGAGGGCCGCCTGCTCGGAGACCCTGCCGCGCCAGGCGACCCGCGCGGCGAAGACCGTGAGGTCGAAGCGTTCGCCGTCGCCCGGAGCGGCCACCCCGCCGGGCCGTTCCGCCGAAGGCCCGGCGGAATCCCCGGCCTGCTGCGGCTCCCGGGTCAGATGGCCCGCCAGTTCGTGCGGCAACTGCGCCGCGATGTGCCGGGCCAGCCCGGACGGTACCCGCTCGGCCACCGTCTCCAGCGTCGAGCGGACCGCCCGTTCTGCCGCGCCCCGGTCCGGCAGTGAGGCGCGCTCCTGCACCAGAGCGAGGAACTCGTGATGCTGCATGGTTCTGCCTCCCTTCCCAACCGTCGCCTACCCGGGGCACGCGCCGCCCATCACGGGCGGGCTGATTCAGCCCTCCTTGCCGATTTCCTTGCTGACCTCCGCCGGGGAGGGATATTCCTTCGCCGGCAGCTTCTTCAGCGCGTCCATGATGTCCTTGCCGGCGCCGTGGCGACCGGCCTCAGTGACGATGTCGTCCTTCGAGGCGGGGTACTCGACGCCGCCGAGGCACTTCTGCATTTCGATGGGGTTCACCTTCATGCGGGGAGGAATAACCGCTCCCGCGCGGCCCGTACCGCCCCCGCCCCGCAATCCACCTCAAGAGCTCAACCGGCCGCCCGCCCCGCCCGAGAGGGCGCCCCTTTCTTCCGGGTTTGTCATCACTGGACGCCGGGAACCCATCGACAGATCCCGACCCACGACCGACTTTCCGGAGGCATGTCATGGCGGAGTCCGGACCCGTGAGCGACACGCTCTGGGACGAGTTCCACGCCCTGGTCAATATGACCTCGCGCGAGCTGCAGGACTGGCTGAGCACCGACGCGGCGGGCGAGGAGACCGAGGAGGTCCCCGACCGGGCCGGCAAGCACACCGGCCGCCGGGTCCTGGGAATCCTGGGCAAGCGCCGCACCGACCTCACGGAGGACGACGCGCGGATCATGGAGCAGGTCTGCGACACCATCCGCTCCCAACGGGACGCCTCCCGCGACCCCCAAGCCGGCGGCGACTCCTGGCGCCACGGCCTGATGAGCATCGGCCACGATCCCCTCAAGCCGGGTTAGACGGGCACTCCCACCCCTGCGACGTCGCCGTACCTCGGCGTACGGGAGAATCGGTACGACTCCTGGATCAACCTACGCGGAGGAAGCGTGTCCGGTTTTGTAGAAAAGCCTGAGCCCGTGGAGGTCCCGGGGCTCACCCACCTGCACACCGGCAAGGTGCGCGACCTCTACCAGAACGCCGCCGGTGAGCTGATCATGGTCGCCAGCGACCGCATGTCCGCCTACGACTGGGTGCTGCCCAGCGAGATCCCCGACAAGGGCCGGGTGCTCACCCAGCTGTCCCTGTGGTGGTTCGACCAGCTCTCCGACCTGGCCTCCGACCACGTGCTGTCCACCGAGCTCCCGCCCGGCGCCCCGGCCGACTGGGCGGGCCGCACCCTGGTCTGCAAGTCGCTGCGGATGGTCCCCGTCGAGTGCGTGGCCCGCGGCTACCTCGCCGGCTCCGGCCTCGTCGAGTACCGCAAGACCCGTACGGTCTGCGGTCTGGCGCTCCCCGAGGGCCTGGACGACGGCTCCGAGCTCCCCGCGCCGATCTTCACCCCCGCGACCAAGGCCGCGGTCGGCGACCACGACGAGAACGTCTCCTACGAGGAGGTCGCCCGCCAGGTCGGCGCCGAGACCGCCGCCCACCTCCGCCAGCTGACCCTGGGCCTCTACGCCCGGGCCCGCGACATCGCCCGCGAACGCGGACTGATCCTGGCGGACACCAAGTTCGAGTTCGGCTTCGACGGCGACACCCTCACCCTGGCCGACGAGGTCCTCACCCCGGACTCCTCCCGCTACTGGCCCGCCGACCAGTGGCAGCCCGGCCGCCCCCAGCCGTCCTTCGACAAGCAGTACGTCCGCGACTGGCTGACCTCGCCCGCCTCGGGCTGGGACCGCACCGGCGAACAGCCGCCGCCCGCCCTGCCGCAGGAAGTCATCGAGCGCACCCGCGCCAAGTACCTCGAGGCGTACGAGCGCCTCACCGGCCTGAGCTGGTCGTAACGGCCGCCGGCCGGCCAGCCGGAACACCGGACACAAAAGGGGAGAGCCCCCGGTCACCGACCGGGGGCTCTCCCTCTGTGGAGCGGACGACGAGGCTCGAACTCGCGACCTCAACCTTGGCAAGGTTGCGCTCTACCAACTGAGCTACGTCCGCATGCTCCGTGCCGAGCTCCTGTTCCCAGTCGCTCACCGCGCGGTGCGGGGTCCACTATAGCCAACCCCGAGCGCTTCCCGGGACCGCCACCGAAGGCCGAATGCCCCCGCGCCCGGCTGCCGCCACCGCCGACGGGGCGGCAGACGCGCGCCGGCCCCCGGCACCGACCGAACACCCGGGTTCGCCCCCCTCGACCGCCAACTCCCCAGCCGGCGAAACCCCTTCCGGCGAGAACGGCCCGAAGAAGAGTCCCCACCCTCTCCGTGCCTTCTCCGCCGGCCATGCCCGGAACCTGGAAAACGATCTGGACCGGATCTTCCTTCTCGATCACTCGGCCCGTGACATCCCTCACGCCAATTCCCGCAGATCACGATTCCGGGGGGCGGTGGGAAATGCAGAAGGCCCCGGTCACAAGGACCGGGGCCTTCATTCTGAGCGGACGACGAGGCTCGAACTCGCGACCTCAACCTTGGCAAGGTTGCGCTCTACCAACTGAGCTACGTCCGCAGGCATCCACTCGGCTTTCACCGGTGGCGCGACAGCTACTCTACCTGATCCAAAGGACTGGTCGAGACTGTCAGAGCGGGTGACAGGGATTGCACACTGCGCCTCCCCCTTGGAAAGGGGGCGCTCTACTACTGAGCTACACCCGCGTGACTCCTCGGGGCCCGGCCTTTCGGCCTCGCCCCTCGGCGTGCTCCAGACTCTAGCTGATCAGTAGGGGTGCTGTGCAAGTCGGCTGCGCCCGGGCCGGCGGACGCCGGCAAGTCGGTTAGTGGTTCGCCGCGTTGAAGGCCTCGTAGACCTTCTTGGGGATCCGGCCGCGCGGCGGGACGTCCATCTGGTGCGAGCGGGCCCAGGCACGGACGGCTGCCGGGTCGGGGGTCACGGCGGTCCGGGTGTAGGCCTTGCCGGACTTGGCCCGCTTGCGGCCGGCCTCGACGAAGGGGGCGAGGGCACCGCGCAGTTTCTTCGCATTGGCGGGATTGAGGTCGATCTCGTACGACTTCCCGTCCAATCCGAAGGTGACCGTCTCTGCGGCTTCTCCTCCGTCGATGTCATCGGAGAGCGTTACTACTACGCGCTGCGCCACGGATATCGGTCCTTTCGTGGAGCGACCCCGTGTTGACGTGGGGTGATGCTCCGGATCCGGCTGATTGGGATCAATGCTTTTTCATTTGTACAGCGATGGGCATTGCATTGTGAAGCCCAGTTAATTTCGTCAGCGTGTCTTCCCGCAATCCGGCCTCCGGATCTTTTCGAGGATTTTCCCTGGGGGGCACTCCGCCCGATACCGGACCGTGATCGGGCAGGCAGGATATCTATGCGCGTAGATTTTCGAACACGGTACTGTGAGGACACCGCCTTACGCACCACACCACCGGGAGTGCCAGTGGCACGCGTCGTAGTCGACGTCATGCTCAAGCCGGAGATCCTCGACCCGCAGGGGCAGGCGGTGCAGCGCGCACTGCCTCGTCTGGGTTTCGAAGGGATCGCCGATGTCCGTCAGGGCAAGCGATTCGAACTGGAGGTGGAGGGACCGGTCGATGACGCCGCCCTCGCCCGGGTCCACGAGATGGCCGGGACCTTCCTCGCCAACACCGTCATTGAAGACTTCACCGTGCGGGTCGAGTCATGACCTCGCGTATCGGTGTGATCACTTTCCCCGGCACGCTCGATGACCGCGACACCCAGCGCGCGGTCACTCTGGCGGGCGCCGAGGCGGTGCCGTTGTGGCACCGTGACAAGGACCTCAAGCAGGTCGACGCCGTCGTCCTGCCCGGCGGGTTTTCCTACGGCGATTACCTGCGCGCCGGAGCGATCTCGCGCTTTTCGCCGGTGATGGAGACCGTCATCGAGCAGGCGAAGGCCGGCCTTCCCGTACTGGGTATCTGCAACGGGTTCCAGGTGCTGACCGAGACGCATCTGCTGCCGGGCGCGATGCTGCGCAACAACCATCTGCACTTCATCTGCCGTGACCAGAAGCTGCGGGTGGAGAACGACGCCACGGCCTGGACCGCGGACTACGAGGCGGGGCAGGAGATCTCCGTCCCGTTGAAGAACATCGACGGCCGGTACACCGCCGACGAGCGCACGCTCGACGAGTTGGAGGCGGAGGGCCGGGTGGTCTTCCGTTATCTGGACGGTAACCCCAACGGTTCGCTGCGTGACATTGCCGGCATCACGAATGCGGCGGGCAATGTGGTCGGCCTGATGCCGCACCCCGAGCACGCGGTGGAGCCGCTGATCGGGACCGGCCGGACCGACGGCCTGGGATTCTTCACCTCGATCCTGAAGAAGCTGGTGGGCGCCTGATGACTCTCGACACTGTCAAGCACGCCACCGAGTCCCCCGAGGCCGCCCAGCCGTGGGCCGAACTGGGGCTGAAGGAGGACGAGTACGCGCGGATCCGGGAGATCCTGGGCCGCCGCCCCACGGGGGCGGAGCTGGCGATGTACTCGGTGATGTGGTCCGAGCACTGCTCGTACAAGTCCAGCAAGGTGCATCTGAAGCAGTTCGGGGAGAAGGCTCCCGAGAACGATGCGCTGCTGGTGGGCATCGGTGAGAACGCGGGCGTCGTCGACGTCGGTCAGGGTTATGCGGTGACCTTCAAGGTCGAGTCGCACAACCACCCCTCCTACATCGAGCCCTATCAGGGTGCGGCCACGGGTGTCGGTGGCATCGTGCGCGACATCCTGGCGATGGGTGCCCGTCCGGTGGCGGTGGTGGACCCGCTGCGGTTCGGTGCGGCCGATCACCCCGACACCAAGCGCGTGCTGCCCGGTGTGGTGGCGGGCATCGGTGGTTACGGCAACTGTCTGGGTCTGCCCAACATCGGTGGTGAGGTCGTCTTCGACGCCTGCTACCAGGGCAACCCGCTGGTCAACGCCGGCTGCATCGGTGTGATGAAGCACGAGGACATCCACCTGGCCAAGGCCTCCGGCGCCGGCAACAAGGTCATCCTCTACGGCGCCCGTACCGGCGGCGACGGCATCGGCGGCGTGTCCGTACTGGCCTCGGAAACCTTCGACGACACCAAGCCGGCCAAGCGGCCTGCCGTTCAGGTCGGTGACCCGTTCCAGGAGAAGCTCCTGATCGAGTGCACCCTGGAGATCTTCGGCGAGAAGCTGGTCGCCGGTATCCAGGACCTGGGCGGGGCCGGTCTGTCGTGTGCCACCAGTGAGCTGGCGTCGGCCGGTTCGGGCGGTATGCGGGTCGAGCTGGACTCGGTGCCGCTGCGGGATTCCTCGCTCTCTCCTGAGGAGATCCTCATGAGTGAGTCGCAGGAGCGGATGTGCGCGATCGTCGAGCCGCAGCACGTCGAGCGGTTCATGGAGATCTGCGAGAAGTGGGACGTGATCGCCACCGTCATCGGTGAGGTCACCGACGGCGAACGCCTGGAGATCTTCTGGCACGGCGAGCAGATCGTCGACGTCCCCCCGCGCACGGTCGCCCACGAGGGCCCGGTCTACCAGCGGCCCTACGCCCGCCCCGACTGGCAGGACGCGCTGCAGGCCGATGATGCGGGCAAGCTGCCGCGTCCGGTGGGCGGCGAGGAGCTCAAGCGGCAGGTTCTGCAGCTGGTGGGGCACCCCAACCAGGCGTCCAAGGCGTGGATCACCGACCAGTACGACCGTTTCGTGCAGGGCAACACGGTGCTCGCGCAGCCTGAGGACGCGGGCATGGTGCGCATCGATGCCGACACCAACCTGGGTGTGGCGCTGGCCACGGACGGCAACGGCCGGTACGCCAAGCTCGACCCGTACGCGGGTGCGCAGCTGGCGTTGGCGGAGGCGTATCGCAATGTGGCGGCTGCCGG